>RXJX01000053.1 GCA_003963245.1 Neisseriaceae bacterium | reverse complement strand
ACAGCGACAATTATTTAACAATATTATCGCTGAATTTATTAAACACAACAGTATTACAGATATTGCTTGTGCATAATTGTGAATATCTGTCAATACGTAAGTTCTAATGGCTATGATTTATTGATTCAAAAAATAAACAATAATTTATACGATGCAATTAGGCTTATTGCATTATGTATTAGTTACTTACCGATGGAGGTAAAATGCAGAAAATTAATTTCTGTCATGTAGCAAGAAAGATTTCAGAGGATGAAGTCTTGTGCTCATAATCTTTTGATAGCCTACGATGGCTACCAAGCCACGCAAGAGTTCGCTCTACTATCCACCGTTTAGGCAAAACAATAAATTTACTCTGCTCCTTACGTTTTACTATAATGAGCATCCAACGGAACCTTGCAAAAGTCCAGTCAATCAATTTACCAGTATAGCCGCCATCAGCAAATATGGCCACTATATTTTTGTAATTTCTGGATAAGCGTAATAATAAAGCTCTAACTCCTATGCGATCTTGAATACCAACAGAATGAACTATTACTGCTAATATCAGTCCCATACTATCAACGGCTATATGCCTTTTCCTACCACAAACCTTTTTACCTGCATCATAACCATGTTGATTACCTGTTTGAATGGTTTTAACGCTTTGACTATCAATTATTGCTATAGATGGTTCAGATTTTTTTCCATTGAACTCACGAAGCATTTCACGCAATGCATCATGAAGCTTGTCCCAGGCTTTGGATATTTTCCAGTCCCGATAATAATCATATACTGTATGCCAATTGGGAAAGTCTTTTGGTAACACCCGCCATTGACAACCAGTCCTATCTACATATAGGATTGCATTTATTATTTCTCGGGTATCTATATTCCTTGGTCTGCCCATTTTGCCTTGCTGCACAAAGGGTTTTACTATTTCCCATTCTTTATTTGTCAAGTTGCTTGGATAATTCGTCATTTTCTACTACGTTTATTTTGGAAACACATATTTCATAGTTATCACATAATCTATTGAGCAAAACATGTTGAACTCTATATCTCTTTTTTGATGGACAATATAATGCGTGGCTACTCTCAAGATCTTCGTAACAAAGCAATGGAACTGTATAAAACTGGCAATTACAATAAAACAGAATTAGCAAAAATGCTTTCTTTAGAATATGCCACAATTCGCAGATGGTGTGATAGATATGACGAAACAGGACACTGCTTAATAATGAAACCAATAAAAGAAGGTAGGCATAGCATTTTTACCAACAAGCAAGCAGTATTAGATTATCTACAAAATAACCCAGATGCAGATGGTATAGAGCTAGGCAATCAACTAGCGCCACATGTCTCGCAACGCTGTTTTACGATACACCTCGCAGAATGGGAATCACATATAAAAAAAAGAGGTAAATTATAAGCAACGCTATGAACAAAAGAGATTGCTATTTACGAAAGAAATCAAAGGTGTTTCCCCTGAGAACCTTATTTACATTGATGAAACAGGTATTGATAACAATTTATCTAAACTGCGTGGTTGTGCACTTAAAGGGGGTAAGTCTTTTACCGAAGCATAGGCTTTCGAACTAAGCGTATAACATTAATTGGTGGTTATTGTTACGGAACAAAGGAGTTAGTAACACCAATGGAGTATGATGGTTATACTAATAGTAACCTATTTTATCATGGATTGAGTTGGCACTGTGTAAGGAATTAAAGCCAAATCAAGTCGTGATTATGGACAATGCTAGTTTCCATAAATCAGCTAAGGTCAAAGAATTAATTGAGCGAGTAGGATGTAGATTAATTTATTTACCACCGTATTCCCCAGATTTGAATCCAATTGAGCATGTCTGGGCTAATTAGAAACGTTGTATTCGAGTGAATAATAATCGTAAAAGTAATAAGCTTAGCTATTGAACAGGCAATCGCTCAGTTGTTTACGTGTTAACTATATACGATTTCTTGACTTAGCAAACAGGCTCTTATTTGCAGAGCTTTCCTTTTGTGCATATTCATGTTTACATTTTACATGAAAAGTGTAAACAACTCGACTTATTCTTACATATTGACAATATCATAAAAAAAGGGGTAGCTAAATAGCTATCCCCTAGATTTTTAAGTCTAATTTACTATATTAATAATAAATCACTCCATTGTTTTCTACTGGCATGAACGAATAGAAAGCAAATGCATTTGCAGTACTAATATTGGAGGAACTAGCGCCAGAATTAAAGTTTGTTGAACTCCAGAATTGGAACTGTGGATTAGTACTATAGTTTAGATTATAATAAGACGTATAAGTCCCGTAATAACCAACTAATGGATTTAACACTCCATAAACCAAGTTATAATTGATACTAGCTACATTAGCTCCACTGTAGCTAGAGTTAGCTAACCCACTAAATGACGTAGAAGTCGAGCCATTATCCAAAGCATAATAAGCGGTAGTAACAGGAACAATACCACCAGTACCTGCTGCCACGTTAGGGGCAACAAACACGTAACCATTACTAGTAGTGACAGTAAGACCATTAACCGCAGTAGTAGCAGAAGGAAATGCTGGCAAAGATGTTACCCGATTACAAGCAGCTATTGCAGTTATTGTCCCACATAGATAAAGATTAGACTCTGATGTAACATATAAGTTACCACTACTTCCAATTGCTGCAGCACCAATATTAGAACTTAAATTAGTAAGCTGAGAAGTAGAAGGATTACTAAATGTTCCCGCTGATACTGTATAAACATGCAAATTAGTCGAAGCAGACTCAACTACTGCAGCATAGGTAGTACCGCTGGTAGTATTAATTGCCAAATAACTTGGAGTATATCCAGCAGTTTGAGCAGTAACTGCGCCTAAAGCCCCTGTGGAAGTGCTTTCCGGAGAATAAGTACTTCCGCCAGAAGTATTAGTATTCCATCCCGTAATAGGCATCGAATAAACATTTCCATTTAAGGCGTACAAGTAACCCTGATTTTGTAGCAGTTGAGAAATATTACCAGAAGAACCAGCTGTAGCGTTAAAATTGAAGGAGCTATTACTAAATGATTGGAGACTACTCCATGAGCCTGTAATATTATTACCACTGGCGGTGTAAGTCACACCAATCATCGGATTAGGAATAAAACTATTATAGAAATTAGGGTATGAACCACTATAACTAACACTATATAGTAAACTCGAAGAGCTAGGAATAGCTGTTGTAGGGAACCATAAATATTGAGTTGTAGATTGCCCACCAGCAAGATTAAGTGAAGCTGCACCAGTAGATGGAACTGCAGTCATGGTACTACCAAAACCATATGGGCTTGCAGCCGAAGGCATTGGTGCAGAATAGTTAATAGCAACTCCCTGTGCACCATTAGCATTATTGCTAAATGTTACTGGATATAAATAGTAAGAAGAACCATTAAGAGCTACAATTGACCCCGTCCCTACATTAACATTCGGAACAACCGAAGGACTAACAGCTACCCAAATATTACTTGAGTTACCTGTTGGCGTTGTAAACATATTTTTCACATATGGAACAGACTCAGTAACATCAGTATAAACCATACTCGGAATTACAAAATTTAGATTACTACTACTAGTTAAGGTTGTTGCAAGTGTAGGATTTATGGTAGTTGCAACTACACTACAACTCTGATTTTGTAGTAGTGCTTGACCACTACAATTATCTTGTATTGAGTATCCTGCTGCTTGTGTAGGGAAAGTATCACCCATCATCTGTATATTTACAGCTGACTCAGTACCAATGTTAGTATAAGTTAACGTAATTTGTAAACTATTTCCATAGTTATAAAAAGAAAGCGCGCTATTCTGACTCTCTCCATCGCCAGTATAAGCTGGTGCACCAACAGGTAATCCCGGCTGCGAAGCAGTTATTCCCGATAAAACTACATTTACAGCACTAGTAGAACCCTGAAAATTAGCAGTCAGAACATCTTCAGCCGGATTCCCATTTACATTAAATGATACAGGAATATTTGCAACTAAACTTTCTTGAGTATTTGGCGCGAAAACAAATGTAACTTGACAAGACTGCAAATATGATAAATTTGCAGAAGAACAAGAATTACTTCCAGATGGCAAAGTTACTCCTGTAAGCCCGGTTAAATTAAAGGATATACCGTTAATAGATGAACCAGAAGTTTGATTTGTTATAGTTACGACTTGACTAACAGATTGTCCTGCTGGTACGACCATTTGTAATGGATCTGGATTAAGGCTAACAAAATTTGAGTTCGCATTTGCACTATATGGTAAAGATGAAGTTGAACCAACAGTAATAATCTGCCCAATATTAGTATATGTACCAGTGATTACTCCACGCAAATTATTTATTACCCCGTTAGTATCTGTAGTCGGCGAAGTATAGGAAACAGTATAAGCACAACTATTTCCAGCAGCCAATATAGCCCCATTCTGATTACAATTATTTGCCGTCACTGTAATATTATTAGGTTTAGGAGGATTACCAACGGCAACCAATTGAGGAACACCACTGTTGTTTAAATTAACAGCAGTATTTGTAGTGCTAGTATTAGCTACAGTCACAGTTGCTGTTTTAGTTTGATAAAGAAATGTATTAGTTAAGTCACCAGATACTGTTGATGTTAATACAACATTGGATGTTGGTGCATAATAATAGATATTATAGAAAGTTGACCCGGTACCAGTACCTAAACCAGTTGTATAGTTCATTTGAACATTCATACTTCCCGAATTTACAGAACCATTCATGGTAAATGTTACTTGACAAGAACTCCCAGCCTGAATCGTTTGATTACTACAGGTGTCATTAGTAACTGTTGCTGTAGTGGAACCGTTAATTGTAACAGGAGTACCATTACCAAATGAAATCAATGATCCGCCAGTCGAAAAACCCATACTAGTTATAGCAGCCTGATACGTACCCACATTAACAAAAGTAACAGTTACAGGAGTGGTATTATCAGTTGGAATAAATCCTGTAACTACGGCAGTGGTCATTAAAGCTTGTGGATTTAAATTATTCACCACTGAAACAGTCATAATCTGATTATTACCTGATTGTAACGATTTAGCCTTACTTTGAGACTTAGTTGCAGCAGTATAATTATCTGTCAAAGTAATAGTATTACTAAATTGTTTACCACCTGAAAAGACAGTGGTTAATGCACAAGTTGAATTAGCTGCAATATTATAAGTTCCATTCTTATCTGGAAGACCACATCCAACCAAAGTAGCACCTAATATACCACTATTTACTTTAACCTTAGAATATGCCTGCTTAAAAAACACAGGAATTGTTATACCCATATTATCACTTGCATTGAGTATATTAGTTACTGTGGCACTTGAAGTATTATAGTAAACTCCATTTGAAGCGCTTATATTAAAATTCTGATATCCAATTACTTGATCTTCATTGTATGACTTATTAGATGATTTTAAATGACTTTTAACATTAATACCATATTGACCATTAGCACCAATTCCAGAATCAGTAGTTAGTGAGGCAGATTTTACTTGTATAGAACATGAACCATGAGGTTGAATTTGTTTACACATATCTGCATCAAATAACTTACTATCATCTTTTCCTATTTGTTTGCGAATTGAATCAGCTACACCACTTGCGGTAACAGAATCAACAACCATAACTTCACTGGTATTATTAAACAACATTAATGGATATGTGCCACCAAGAGCATCAGTATTTGTTGGAATAAGTCCAATATTACCGACCTGTAGGTCTTTGCTTGCTGAAGTTGGTGATGGTTGACCGTTAGTAGAACTTGATGATGAACTACAAGAGCTTAATGCTATTCCAACCACCCCAATCAGTCCAAGAGCGGCCAATCTGGATTTTTTCATTAATTTTCCTTCTTTTAATTAAATAACATGGTAGATATTAAGGTATAATTTTTACTTAATTCTTAATTTTTTCCTAACGTGTAGAAAAAATATTTTGACCATATGTGCAGGTGATAAACCATATCAGTCATATGAGTAAAAATTTTCCATGCGAATTATAAATTGTTAACCACCAGATATGCAATAGACAAATATAAATACCAGCACATTCACTATTATATATTGACAAAATAATAAATAAGGAATTTATTTATGATCTCAGGTTTTAAATTCAACAATCTATCTTTAGATGATATTAGGTTATTCATAATTGTTTATGAGTCTAAAAGCTATACAATTAGTACGATCAAAACAAATACATCACAACCAACTGTGAGTCGAAGAATAAAACAACTAGAAAATTATTTTGATCAAAAATTATTTTACTCTAAGAATAATTTTCTTTATCATACGGATTTTGCAGATGCCCTTTATAAAAGTTGCTATAATGAGTTCAGAAATCTTGATAATTTATTTAATAACTTAAGATCAGAAAAAAAACACCAAGAATACTCAGGGACTATAAGAGTTCAACTACCAGTAATTATTTCTAAATATCTTTTTTCACCACACATACCATCATTTATTCGCAAATACCCAAATTTAAATTTACAAATAATCTACTCTAATTCAGACCATGATTTAGTAAAGAATAAGATAGATATTGCGATCATGGGAAAAGAACCACACTTAAGTAACAATTTAAAAATCACACCTCTTTCACAAAAAATATATATTCGTCTATTTGGGACTAATGAATATATTGAGAAATATGGAAATCCAATTAATCTAGAAGAAATAAAAAACCACCTATTCCTTGGCTACATTAATGAAGAAATGAAGATAAAAGAATATTTTAGAGCTGAAAATAAGGTTACTGGAGAGTATCAAGTTCTCCCCATGAATAGCCGAATTGTTACAAATGATGGTGAACATGGCTTAATTATGATGTTGTCCAATGAAATAATCGTGGGAATGATCGATATAGTAGCACAAAATATTGAGAAGCTATACGACCGTAGATTAGTTAATATTTTACCAGATTGGCATGCTAAGTTTACGGATTATTATCTGATTGAAAATAGATTAAAAAATCAAGAAAATATAGAGCTACTATCAAATTTTTTAATTGAATGTTTCAAAGATATAAGCTCAATGAAATATTGAATATTAAATGCCTCACTGAACTATAAAGTAAAATTGATATCTGAAAATAATTCGCCCCGGAAGAAAAGCTCTGCATCTATCAGTAAAGCAATTTGCAAAAAGCTGTCCTAGCTCCATATAATAGAACCATTCATAATTAGACAATTTGATAACATTCAGTCAAATTGAGGAGTATTACTATGACTAAACGAATTAACGAGAATCAGATTGTTAAAATCTTAGATGAAGCTAAGGCTGGAGCTATGACAATTGAAGAGTTATGTCGTAAACATGGCATATCAACAGCAACTTATTATAATTGGAAAGAAGAAGCACAATCTTCTACTGTCGCATATACTCCACTTTGATATATACCAAGCACCTGTTGAATAAACTCTGGCTCGTAATACTTGCGTACTGATTTACCTGTCGATGATGCTAGTTCTTGATTATTCATTTCTTTCTTCCGAAAAATAAGTTACATTTTAATGCAAAACTCTTATCTTTCGTCCGGTTTTTTGACTATACTCCAATTATGGACAATGCTAGTTTCCATAAATCAGCTAAGGTCAAAGAATTAATTGAGCGAGTAGGATGTAGATTAATTTATTTACCACTGTATTCCCCAGATTTGAATCCAATTGAGCGTCTGGGCTAATTTGAAACGTTGTATTCGAGTGAATAATAATCGTAAAAGTAATTTAAGCTTAGCTATTGAACAGGCAATCGCTCAATTGTTTACGTGTTAACTATAGCTCAAAAACTATAGTATAGCAGTTTTATATAAAATTAGCTATAGATACAACCCCAGAGACTAACTCTGGGGTTTGTTTACAAAGCTATAATCTATTTAGCTAATTCATCCGAAATCGCCTTAGCCAATGAATGAGCATCATCATTTGCATCACCATCAATTTCCCAGAGCATCACTCCACCTAGACCAAGTGCTTTTGCTTCCTGAGTTTTTCTGGTAACTGAGTAAGTATCATCGTATGTCATAAACACATTGCTTTGACCACCTGCAACTCCATAGCCCCATGGTTCATAAGAGTTATCTTTGGAATATTTATCCCATAAAGTCTTATTAGCACCAGTGGAATTTTGATCAACCAGCGTTAAAGAATGGGTACGTTGACCGGATTGAGTACATACTACAGCATTTATGATACATTTATAATCCCAGAGACTAGTTTCAACAGTACGCTGTCCAACCCCATCTGCAATCCCAGTCTGCAGTAACCCACCATTATTAAGACTAGCAACTTGCAATGCACGACCATAGGCTGGAACCCCAATCTGGAATTTACTCAATGGGCTAGCGCTAATATAAGATTGATAACTAGCTAATGCACTACTTATGTCATAACCAGTCGCTGCGTACGGATTACCTGTTTCCATTTTCCATGGTGCTTGGAAATATGCGGGTTGATTAACATCCCAACCGCCATGCATATCGTAAGACATTAGACCAATATGATCAACCAAAGCATAGACTTGATTCCAATAACCTGGATAAACCCGCTCCGGAGCCATAATCTTATCTTTACCTGCGCCAACCGCAATATCAAAATCATAATGCTTGCCATCTTTAACTCCTTGAGCATCTAAAGCTTGGCGTACTGCAGTATAAAGTTTTATCATCCGTTTTGCCTGATCATTGCTAAATTGGTCTGGTGATGTACTTGCCCACCATTCCCAGTCTACATTCACGCCTTGAAAGCCGAGTTTAGTCATTGCAGCAACCAGCGTAGTTGCAAATTTACTAATCCGTGCATCAGATGAAGTTAAAGTATCAAACAGAGTATCAGCTTTTACCGGAGATCCATTTTTGAAATTAGTCCAGCCACCAGTAGATAGATACACTTTCATATAAGGATATTTACGAATTTCCTGTGCTATCATTGGTAATGCTGTACCATCGGCATTATAATCACCAGCATAAACTTCACCTGTATCTGGTTTAAAGTAAGTAAATGCATAATTAAGTGTATTAAACCTAGTATATGGTATTTTGTCCGGTCCAAAATTCATGCCATTATAAATCCCCCAGCTTGCATAGTAGCCTTGCAGTACTTTGCCATGACCGGGATCAACGTTAGAAATGATTTCACGTTTTTCGGGTAAACTTACTTTTTGTCCATTGGATAATTCCACTGTAACTCCTGAGACTGACGGAAATAAGATATCTGGTAGAGTTGTTCCAGATGTCTCTAATTGTGAGCGCATCACGAAAGCATAGTTCTTACTATCTTGATAAAGGAAATTACCACAACTAGGATTATTCAAATTGAATGTTGCTCCCCCTGCCGGAGTGAAATCAGTCTGATACTGCTGTTTAGCACTATCGTCACTGCTAGCAATTGTATATTGTCCAGCAGCAATTCCAAAGCAGCTTGGGAATCCTCCAGCTTTAGGCGCAACATTAGAGCTTAGCGTTACTTTCTTAATCGCAGAACTAATACCATAGATATTAAAACCTAAAACAGGATTTCCATACTGATCTTTAGTAATCGCATAACTATAGTAAGCACCGCTTTCTGGTGGTAATGGCTGATTCGCAGATTCAAAGTTTAATGTAATCACACCATTTTTCACGACACTATAATTAACTGCTGTAATTGGTTTGTATTTATCAGAAGTAGTAATATTCAAAACAATATTATCGCTTTCGAGAAGCTTCAAGGCGGTAGAACCAGTTTTAAGATTAATTTGATTATATAAATAACTTACACCATTTAAATTATCAGTAAGCTTAACTGTAGCACTATCACTAGAATCAAGCCCAGTTACTTTTACAGTAACAGTCGCACTAGAATTACGCGTTGGATAGCTAAGCGCACCAAGATCAATCGTACTTTCTGCGGTTACTTTGACTCCAGTTTTCTTAATCGGATTGGCATATTTACCACTAAGTGCATCAGCTAAACCATACAAAGTACTTAGTGTATAACTGCCCTTTTCAACATTATTAAAATTCGCGCCAGTAAATGAGTTTGTTCCGCTATAGATTGTGCTGCCCGTTGTTGCAGTAAGTTGAACTGCAGCTGAACTTTGCTCGGTAGTAAAAGTACTTGGTTTAACTAGGCTATATTTAACGTTGCCTGTAGTAATCGTCACAGTTTTAAATACGGCGCTTTCACTGACGGTTGCACCGGATGCTAAGGCGAATGAAGAAGATGCTACAAACTGGACTTTACTAGGTAAGTCATTGCTATTTACACTAAACCCATAAGTTCCTGATTTAAGATCTTTAAAAGTATAACTCAGCACCTTGCCACTTTTAGCATTAGTAATCGTATCAATCACTTGATCAAAAGTACCATTTTGCCCAGTTAGATGCACTGGGATATTACATATCGTTGTACTCGTACATACACTACTAAGCTGTTTAGTATCTAGCGATAGTTGTATTGTTCCAGGAATATCTGGAACATCTCCGCCACTTTTAAAGGTAATTGTACCGGGATTAACACCTGCTGGATTATAACCAAATTCCACGTTAGTACTTCCACCCGGGATTAGATACGCAGATTTATCGGCAGTATTCAAGGTAATAGACAAGTCGTTATATCCACTGGTTGAGTTCTTAACTACGCTTGTAGTAGCACTGCTAGATACCCAATGTTCGACCCAACCTGACTTGGGTACAATCAGATCATTACTTTGTGCTAGATTATAGAGTGAAAACGCCTTGGTTAAATTAGAACTATTGCTACTCATGATTAGATTAGTACCATCAAGCGTTTGATTACTGCTGCAGTTATTTTTAATGGTAACCTTACCACCGACATTCCATTGTGAGGCTGTAATTGATTGAGCACTAACTCCGATACAACTTGATGCTTGCGGAGTTGCATTTTGGGCAATGGTTGCATAGCTGATAGATTGCGGGCTGCCAGAATTGCTAGCTCCATTAGTGCTGCTGCCGCCGTTACACGCTCCGAGTGCTAACGAAGTAGCACTCAGAACCAGCCACAGTTGTTTAGGTTTGTGTTTCATTTTTCTTTTCCTTTAAAGGTATAAAATTAATAAGGTGAAACAAAGCTATAATGTGCCTTATTGCAAGACAGATTATAGCTACGAACTCAAAAAAATTATAACAGCGTTTTTACGTGGGATAAACAAAGCCAATCACAAATCGTAATAATTACTGACAACATCTTGCTAACTATTTTGTCTATAGCCGTACGTTTTTAACGTAATTGCTTGATAGCTCGCTCTGACTAATCCAATTAAATAACAAATCGTCAAAGCTATAACTATTAGTCTGGTCAAGCATCCAATTTGATCTTTTGCCGGATCACCAGTTTTTTTTACTTTCTGGTATATGGCAAGACAAATTATACAGATTGATATCGTAAATTTCATATCCATTTTGGCTAAAATCAAAAACTCTCTGAATGGGAGCATGCCTCAGACTAAGACTCGTAAAAGGAAACCTCTGCAAATAAGAAACTAAAGCCCATAGTGCATTTTTACTTAAGCTTTAAATTTCTATTACGCGTAGCCTTATCCATAATACCATTGCCAATGTTATTTATTTTTAGAAACTCACGGTTACCTGAATTCAAGTGCAAAATGCAAAGAAATAGATTAAACTATTGCTTGTATTTCGCGAGGCATTATGGCAAAAAGATTAACATTAGAGAAACGAATCCGATTAGAAACTCTTTTGAAATTACCCTTTGATGGTTTATTGGGTAA
>RXJX01000001.1:1411-96448 GCA_003963245.1 Neisseriaceae bacterium | reverse complement strand
AAAGCAGCATTCAATGAACTAAAAGATGCTGCGTAATTTAAAACTGGGTTTCTATAGATTGGGATAAATTGGTCTTGACTATGGGGCACATTATAGTGCGTGAACTTTAATCATACCTTTCGGTGGCTTATCTAAGAACATTGGCAACAAACAAAG
Source organism: Neisseriaceae bacterium (assembly GCA_003963245.1). GTDB lineage: Bacteria > Pseudomonadota > Gammaproteobacteria > Burkholderiales > UBA11063 > Aquella. The sequence goes on along the minus strand of RXJX01000001.1, from coordinate 96,292 downwards.
AAATAGCGCCATGATACCTCCCAAGTAAAAGAGATTTATATTTGCAATTAGAAATGCTTGAGCCTGTACTTGCTGGGAAAAAACTGTTATCTGTTTTTGTATTGACATTCCTTGCAACACTCCATTTTGCATCTGCTGCACCGCATTACTAAAAGGCGTCAGATGACTAGACAAATCATTCCATGAAACCTGCTCATTCCGGCTAAGAACTGTTGATGCGATTGAAGTACCAACTGAATTACCAATATTTCTAAAAAAATTAAACACCCCACTAGCATCGTTGCTCAAAGCTTCAGTCACACCTGTAAATGCTACTTGTAGTAATGGGGTAAAAGTCATTGACATACTGAGTCCAACAACTGCACAAGTTAACAATTGAGTCGATAGACTCCAATTAGTACCAAAATGTGTTTCTATCCAACAACCGCAGCTAAATAAGAGTAGCCCGCCGATGAGGATAATGCGCTTATCAAACTTGCTACATAATATACTGCCCAAAATACCGCCAATAACAGCGCACACACCACGTGGAGCAGTTATATATCCCGCAACGTCGACAGGGAAATTATATCCTTGTTGTAAAAAGGTTGCGTAAAACGCCATGCCAGTTGTAACTGCCACCATAAACATAAAGACAATTGAGCAGGATATGACAAAGTTAAAATTTTTAAAAAGTTCAAAGCTAACAACCGAACTCCCACGTATCCCGCGCCAGACAAAAAAAGTAATAAAAACTAGACCAACACAAAGACAGATAACCATTAAATGTGAATTAAACCAATTCAGGTTATTACCTTCATCTATAAAATATTCAAGAGAGCCAAAGCCAATTGCCATAAATGCAAAACTAATTGAATCAAAATTTATCTTAGTTGTAACGGTCTCTTTCATCCAAAAGAATACAATTAAAAATGCAACCAAACAGATCGGTACATTAACAAAAAAGATACAGCGCCAGCTATAGGCATTGACTAGATATCCGCCAGCGAGAGGACCAATAATCGGACCCAAAACCACAGTTAATGTCATGATACTCATCATCTTAGGTTGTTCTTCTTCATCAAAATTACCTACAATATAACCTTGTGCCATAGATGGTAAGAAAGCACCACCAATCCCCTGAATTAAGCGAAAAAGAACCATTTCATTCAAGCTACTCGCAAAACCGCAAAGCACTGAAGAGACTCCAAAAACAAGTGTAGAGAGTAAAATAGTTTTTTTACTACCTAATCTTGAGCTAACAAATCCAGTTGTCATAATGAAAACTGCAGCAGCTACAATATAGCTGGTAGTTACTAACGAAACTTCTTGTATGTTACATCCTAGCGCACCCATAATATGAGGAATGGCAACTGCTACAATTGTTAAATCAACGATTTCGGCCAAAGCTAATAAGCAAACGGCAATAGCAACAATAGAACGATGTTCTAGCCAAAAACCTTTTTTCATATAAAACAACCCTCTGTGTATAATCGTATCGCGAAGTAATACATCTGTCATATTTAATAAACTAAGTCCGGATTTTACGATATGTCTAACGACCTTCACAACTACATTTTTACTTAGATCTAATAGCCTTTGTATTACCGTAGTATCTGATTACTAGATGCAATGGATTAATAGAAAAGAATGAATATACGCCAAGTTAAAATAAAATCAAACAACATAACAAAGATTTTTGCATTCTATTATGTTAAACTACTAATCTTATATTATTATTTGAGTAAACTAATGTTAAATAAAGATGATCAAATTTTTCTTGAACAATATCTCTCTTATTTTAAATTGATAAGTGAATCAACTGGTGATTTATTAGGTGGAGTACTAAGTTTAGATTATAAGATATTATATAAATCTGCATTTTCTAAGCATATTGGAGCTAGTGATAACGAAGTAATGGAGCATCTGAAAAAGCCTGAAATCATAGCGTTACAAGCGAAAGCTATTGAAAAGCGTATCTTGGTAAAATATCTACTGATGGGACAATTAGAAAATGGTAAGTCTAGCTTTCTAATCTTATCTTATGCTCCAATTATTAACCCGAATACTAATAATATTGTTGCTCTTTATTGTGGTAACAAGGTAGTGGAAACGCTTAATATTTGGTTTATACTATCCAAATGTTATACTAAAGGTATTGCGACAATGGATGAGTTTGAATACCAAATTAAACTTACAGCGCGAGAAAAGCAAGTCGTATTTTTATTTCTATTAAATCTGGATAGTAATACTATTGCTGAAATAATTTCTAAGATAGAAAATAAGAAAATATCTAAAAACGCAATTGACCAAGTATTTACCGCGCAGTTAATACCCAAATTTTCAGTTTTTGGACGTAAAGCTCTTTATGAGAAGCTTACGGAATTAGGCTATTATCGCTTTGTGCCAAATAATGTACTACAAAAGGGTTTTTGTATTGAAATCACTGATTATACGATACTTGATCAGAATGATTGATAGTAAAAAAGAATTTAACTTTTAGTTAGAGAAAGATAATGAAAAAACTAATATTTAGCTTATGCTCTTTGCTAATAACAACTTCTTGGGCAAGTGAGACAATTACAATTGGAGCATCCTCTATACCTCATGCGGAGATGCTACGCTTTATCCAACCAACATTAGCCAAACAAGGTTATGATCTTAAAATTTCTGAATTTTCTGAATATTTAACACCCAATTTGGCAGTAGTTCAAGGACAGTTAGATGCTAACTTTTTTCAGACTAAGCCATATTTAGCACAATATAACAAGGACCATCATGCCAATTTGGTTGATTTGGTTAATGTCCATCTTGAACCAATGGGAGCCTATTCTAATCCGAGTGAAGCCAAATTTGCCAAAACTAAAAATCCAGCAGATTTGATTAAAAACTCAAAAATAGCAGTACCAAATGATGCAACAAATGAAGGGCGTGCGTTAAACATTTTGCAGTCCAATGGTATTATCAAAATTCAGCCTGGGATAGAATTACCAACAAAGAAAAATATTACGGCTAATCCGCATAAGATAGAAATCGTCGAATTAGATCCATCAATGCTACCACGTGTGTTTAGTTCAAAACAAGTTGATATAGTTTTAATGACGACTAATCTGGCAATGTTCTCTGGTTTAGACCCGACTAAAGCTACGTTACTTGAGCAAAAAAGCAGTCCTTTTGTTAATATAGTGGCAGTAAGGGCGGACGAAGTTGAATTACCTAAAATGAAAGCACTGGCAAAAGCTTTGACTTCACCAGCGATGAAAGAGTTTATCCAACAAAAATATCATGGTGCAGTCGTACCTGCATTTTAATTTGGGATAAAGTACAGGTACTTGACAACGAGCTATGATTAATGAACAAAGGTAAAGGTATCAGGAGTAGCAGCCTCCCAAAAGCGTTTGTATTGCGCAGGCACCGTTTCTGGTGTTAATAGACAGTTTGGCTGAACGAACTCATAAATTTCATCAAAATAGCGAACTTCATGGTCACTAATTCGGCGCATTACGCTGGAAGGAAGAATGTCGCTTGGATTTGCCAAGCCCATTGCGCCGACTAATTCAGTAAAATTTTTCACCGTTGAAGCGTGATAATTATAGACACGTTCAGATTTATCATCAATATCCAGCTGCTTAAATAAACGTGGGTTCTGTGTTGCAACTCCTACCGGACAGGTATTATTACCACACTGTTTAGACTGAATACATCCCAGCGCCAGCATCATTGCCCGAGCTGAATTAATAATATCTGCACCAAGAGCCATCATGCGAACCATGTCAAAACCTGTCGCATTCTTGCCACTGGCAATGATTCGGATATGCTTGCGTAAACCACAGCCAACCAAAGCATTATTAACGAATACCAGTGCCTCTTGAAGAGGCATACCAATTGAATTGACAAATTCAGAGGGGGCCGCACCAGTTCCACCTTCCATTCCATCAATAACAACGAAATCCGGATAAATTTTAGTCTTGAGGATAGCTTTACAAATTGCAAAAAACTCAGTTTTCTTACCAATACAGAGTTTAAATCCAACTGGTTTACCACCAGATAACTCACGAAGCTGCGCAATAAAATGACATAATCCCTCAGGTGTTGAGAACGCTTTATGCGTTGGTGGAGAAATCACATCCTTATCCATGCCAACGCCACGAATTCGTGCAATCTCCGGAGTTATTTTTTCTTTGGGTAACATACCACCATGAGCTGGTTTTGCACCTTGCGATAATTTAATTTCAATTAACTTCACATTCGGCAGAGTTGCTTGTTGTTTAAATTTTTCTGGATCGAAATTACCATCTTCAGTTCTAAAGCCAAAGTAAGCCGTAGCAACCTGCATTCCAACATCACCGCCTTGCAAGTGATATTCGGTAAGCCCACCTTCTCCGGTATTGTGAAGAAAGTTTCCTCTTTTAGCTCCTAAATTCAATGCCATGATTGCATTTTTTGATAAAGCACCAAAACTAAGTGCAGAAATATTTAACCTCGAAGCAGAATAAGGCTGAGCACATTGCTCATTACCAATGGTTATGCGCGGATCGACATTACTGTGATGCTTGGGTGCCAGCGAATGCAGTGCCCATTCATAACCAGCTTTCATTATATCTTTATCATTACCAAATGAAATTGTATCTGAAATGCCTTTGGCACGCTCATAAACAATTGTCCGGGTTTTACGATCAAAAGGACGTTCGCTATCATCGCTAGCTACAAAATATTGTTGAATTTCCGGACGAAAAAACTCCAATATATAGCGCATATGCCCAAGCACCGGGAAATTACGTAATAATGTATGCTTACGTTGAATACGGTCATATACTCCGACTGTAGCCAATATTCCGACCAAGCCAAAAATCCAATACCAGTTTGCTTGTACTATAATCAATAATGCAACAAAGAAAATTAAAACAATTCCAAAACCTATATACCACTTACGACGCTCAGTTACTAGCATAAATTATCCTTAAAAATTTAGTAAGGTATTTTAACATTGTGACATCAGTGTTAAGCGATAATATACTCTATATTTATTTAAGGTGATTACCAATTATTACCAAAAACATTGTAGATTCTTGGCTATAACTTTTTGTGGTTATATATTGATTTACTTAAGCTAATATACCTTGTAGTATTAGTTAGATTTTATTTCATCTAGGTAAGTTTGCCCCCATTCTTCCAATTGCTGCAAGATTGGCTCAAGCTTTTTACCAATCTCTGTTAATGAGTACTCAACTTTGGGAGGAACTTCAGCATAGACTTTACGACTGATAACTAAGTCAGTTTCCAATTCTCTAAGTTGGTTGGTTAACATTCGCTGGGTAATTCCGCTATTCAATCGCCGTAGCTCGCTAAACCGTTTAGTACCGTCCAAAAGATCGCATAAAATTGATAATTTCCACTTTCCTCCGAGTATTCGTAGAAGCACGCCTACCGGACAATTCCCGTCATGAAGATTTGGCATAAATAAATTCCTCAATAAATCAATTTATAACAGTAATAGTATCTATTTCGATACTATATCACATTTAAGTAAGTACTTGTTATTTTTATCAATAGTTATTATAATACAGCATTATTATAAATAACCTCTAAGGATAATCTATTATGTCAATCAAAAAAGTTCATGTTGTCAATGCTCATCAAAAATGGAGTGGAATTGCTGAAGGTAATCTAACTCGTCATTATCTTAATATCATGAGCAAAGTTTTAGATAGTCGCCAAATTGAGTACACAATGGTGAATATCGATGATGGCTATGACATTGAACAGGAAGTTAACCGTTTGGTTGAAGCTGATTTAGTGATCTTGCAATTTCCCATGTATTGGATGAGCTTACCTTGGTTGGGTAAAAAATATATTGATGAAGTATTTATGGCTGGGCAAGGAAAAATTTATCAACATGACGGACGCGTAATTGACGATGCGAGCAAAAAATATGGCAGCGGTGGTTTATTAACCGGTAAATATATGCTTTCAATCACTTGCAATGCACCAGTTGAAGCATTTGAAACAGCTGGGCAATTTTTTAATGGTTTGGGTGTCGATAATGCATTTATGGCAGTGCATAATGCATTGCGTTTTGTTGGTCTAACAATGCTACCAACTTTTACCTCACATGATATCTTTAAAAACCCTCAAATTGAAGCTGATAGCCAAAAATTAGAACAACTATTACTAAGTGCGCTCCAGTAATACTAAAAACAAAATAGTTGCATACTTGACACAATAAAGTTAAGATTTAACCTTTCATTATTGTTGCTTTTTCAATAATTTCACTACAGACTGTTATACTTTTAATTTATTGGCAAATAATTTAAAATTAGCAAATTTGAAGAGCTTACTCAAACATCACAGAATAGTAAGCTCTACTTTTATGCTAAAATTGGCACTAATATTTTGGTAGTATATACCACATAATGCTGATAAAAGTCAGTGCAGTTAGTAGATAAGTATTTGGGAAAATAAGTATGCAACAAAAACTAATAAAAAACCTATTAGGAGCTTTGCTCGTTATTACTTTAACAGCGTGTAGTAATAGCGGTGGAATTTCTTCAGACAATGGACAAAACGGAGAAACTAATAATGCAAGCTTAAGCGTAACTGCGCCTGATCAATATCCCGCAGGTGTTGCAACAACCGCTTACTTAACAATTAATAATACCGCGAGTACATCGGCTAAAAACTTAGTTTACAGCGTTCCAAATGCAAGTAATAATACAGGTGCAGTAATTACTGTTGACAGTGACAGTGCGAATTCGTGCCGCAATCTTTCGGCTGCAGCAAGCTGTACATTAAAAGTAAACATTGGTTCCAATTCGCATCCAGGGAGCTTCGCCGTTACGGCAACTTCTGCAAATCAAACAAATGCAAGCTTGACCAGTAAAATTAAATCTGCTATTGGATTAAATTCCGAAACCATTGTTCTGAAAACTAATATTGGTTTAACTACAATACCAACAAATACTCAAACTGGTGCTAATGGAATCAGTTTCCTCTATTCATCAACTATTGCACCTGAATCAAGCGGACCAACACAACTCTCTGTAGTTGCCGTGGTTAACCAAAATGCTGGTAATGATTTTAATACCATTAATCTAACAACAGCCAACGGCACTCCACTAGATTTTAGCGTATTATCGGGAAATAGTGGTAATGGACTAACAAATCTAAGCCCCGGAGCAATTGTTACCTTTACTCTAAACATTCCTGCTGGCTCATCTTCGCCATATTCATTCTATGCACAAACAATGGAAAATGGAGCAGTGATTAGCCAAAGTAATACAGAGAATCAAATAAATATCGGATCATCCACTCAGGGTGTTTTAGTCGTTCAACCAACTGGATTTAACTTATCTGCTGCCAACAACTACTTAACTCAAGCTATTACATATACTAACACAGGTAATGGTATAGTTAATGGCTTATCAATTCAAACACCAGCAGCACCGATTTCTATCATAGCCAATGACTGCCAGAATAGTTTAGAGGTTGGAAGAAGTTGCATTGTAGTGGTGACTTCTAATGCTACAAGTGGAACAAGTGGCTCAGGATCTCTTGTTGCTACCTATGACGGTGGAAATCCGGTGATAAGTCAATATAATTATTCTGGAGCAACACCTACTCCAACACCTACTCCAACACCTACTCCAACACCTACTCCAACACCTACTCCAACACCTACTCCACAAGCAGGAATATCGTTGAGCGCAGTGAATAATTTTAGTTTCTCAGCTAATACCATTAATGGGCATCAATCAACGCAGGTAACAATCCTTAATACAGGAAATACGAGTGAATCAAATTTTGTTTTCAGCTTCAATCCTAACCAATATTTTTCAATTTCACATTCAAACAGTGATACATGTGTAATTAATAATAATATGATTACCTCAACACTAGCTACAGGAGCAAGCTGTACTCTAACCATGAATTATGATAATTCAACGCTTGGTGCTGGTCTTACGACATTAACAGTTAACTATAACTATGATGGAAGCTCACAATCATCAACCGCAAAAACAATCGCTTATCAAACTACTCAGGCAGGAGCAACTTTAAATTTAAGCCCTTCTTCCTATAACTTTGGAGTAATTGTCGCCAATAATAACGAAAGCAAAACTCAAACCTTCACCTTAACTAACACAGGTCCTAACAATGTAACTGGCATTACATTTCAAAACATTACTGGCGATAGCAGCTTTTTTACTGTAGATTCCAGCGGAACACATGGCTGTGCGACGACTATGCCACTAGCCAGTGGTGACTACTGTAATTTCACAGTTAAATTTGGACCAACTTCAACAGTGAAGGACACTATTTCTGCTACACTACCAATAACTTATTCTTTTGCTGGTGGTTCATCATCTACCAGTCTGTCATTAAGCGGGTATTCGCGAGCAACAATATCAGCAAATGTTGAGTTGTACAACGTGAGCTCGAGTATTGGTATTGGTAATGGCGAATCAGCCAATAGCGCATACCAAGTTGATGCAAGTTCCGCAACAAATTCAACAATTACCCTTAGCTATAGAAATACTGGACTTACTGATGCATCAAATTTTGCTATTAACAGTGCTCCAACTGGATATACTATTGACAATAGCAGTACTTGCGGTAGTAGTATTACAACGTTACAAGCTAACGGAGCTAATAGTTGTACTGTAGTAATCAAGCCAACTATTTCTACAGCCGGGGCACTAAATGTTAACTTAAGCAGCAGCTTGTCAGGAAGTTGGACGGATGAACATGGTAGCGTAAATAATCAGACAATCCTATGGAACACTGGATCTGGAACACAAAATACAATTTATGTTAATATCTTTGCAACGCCTCAGGTAGCAGCAGCAATGAGTAGCAGTAGCTCGGGAACCCCTGCGATTACTCAAGTAAGTATAGGACAAACTTTCTATATTGCACTTACTCTAACTGGTGGATATAACGTTAATACAACTTATACCATATCTGCTCCAGCAGGTTTCACTCCAAGCACAAGCAATTGTAGCGTAACAAGCAATAACCCACAATGCTATGTGGCAATAACCGCCCCAACAACAGCATCAACGGGTAACACAATAAATATAACAGCTAATGGTGGTGTTGCTCCAACACCGACTTCATTTACTTTCAACGTGGTGGCTCCAACTATGTATGCATATATGTCAACTGATGCAACTGGTATCTTCCAATGTGCAATACTCGAAAGTGGTGGACTGGATAATAATAGTTGTGTCAAAAAAGCTAACCCAAATACTGCACCAAATTACACTGTTTCATTAGCATTAGATCCAACTGGTAAATATCTCTATGCATTGAGTAATACTGGTTCATTACCAACGGATGCGGGTAATTATTATGCATGTAATTTATTATCTAATGGTGGTATCTATGAAAGTACCAATTGCGGTCAGAAAGCTTTTCCTTCCTATGGTAATTTAACTTTTGCACCTACCCAAGGTACAATGTATGCTTATTTAGCAGGACAAGCCACAGGATCAAATGGCAATAAACCTAATTACTGTACGATAAACCAAGAGTCATCATTGTTCTGCAATGTAAGTAGTAGTTATCCGACTTCGACCTCACGTACATTAAGTAGTGCGGTTGTCAATGGTGGTAGTTACGTTTACATTAGTTCAATTAATGATTCTACAATTTTCTCTTGTGATGTTACTAATAGCGCTGGTTATACTGGATCAAATTGTCCGAATGCAGCACCTGCGGCAAGAAAAATGCAGGTATCAGCTATCAGTACGATAGCGATAGGTAACATTTCATATGCATACGTGATTGATAATAGTGGCGGTTCAACTCTTAAAGCGTGTCAAATTGAATCAAGTGGTGTGAGAAAAGGCTTATTTGCCAATAATGGGAATAATGATTGTCCCAATGCAAATGAAAATAACTATTACAATGGATCATTAGATGCATCGACACGAATTGCTGCTGCAACTGTAGCGGATAAACCATATCTATATATATTTGGTAATGTTGCTGGAGAAATTAATATTTGTCCACTAAGTACTAATCCAGCTGATGCAGGGGCAATTATTGGTTATGAAGATCCAGTTCAAGGAAATTACTGTGCTCAGTTTAGTTTGGGGTCTTCGCCGTATATCACAACAACGGTTGGTTCAATGGTGTTTGGTAGTTTTTAAATACAGCACGAGCGATTTTACAGTGAAAAGACTCAATGAAACATAAACTAATTATTTCAAGTATTTTATCTATTGCACTGTTAAACTCGTGTACAGATAACAGCGAGCATTCGACTCATAAACAGACGACTCATCCACAAGATGAGCTACGAGTGGATATCGGAAGCGAACCACCATCACTTGATCCACAATTGCTGGCGGATACTTCTTCCGCACGGGTAACTAACGATTTATTTGCGGGATTGGTTGATTTTGATCAAAAAAATCAGCTAATACCTGGGCTAGCAGATAAATGGACTATCAGCTCAGATGGTAAAACTTATACTTTTTACTTACGACAAGGAATTAAATTCTCTGATGGAACACCAATTACAGCAAATGATGTTGTATTTTCGTGGCAACGTCTGGCTAACCCTGCTTTTGGTGCGCCATATGCACAATTATTAGCTAATGTACTTAATTATCAAGCAATCGCCAAAAATAAGAAGTCAATTGACAACTTAGGCATCCGTGCGATTAATAGCACAACCCTAGAGGTTAATTTGACACAAGCTACACCAGATTTTTTAAAATACTTGACTTTACCAGCTTTTGCAGCGTTATCAGCTCATGCAGTCAGCAAATATAATACAGAATGGACAAAGCCGCAAAATATGGTAAGTTCAGGAGCGTATCAGCTAGTTGAACACGTAGTAAATGGTAAAATCATAGTTAAGAAGAACCCTTACTATTATGCTGCAGCAGAAGTTGCTATTCCTCAAGTCAGTTTCCTTCCATATAGCGAACGAAATTCAGCACTTAATGCCTACAAAAGCGGCGATTTGGATATGACTTTTAGCTTGCCTACTAATGATACTCAACGTCTAATTAGCGAGTATCCGCAAGAAGTTAAGCGAACCAATTATGAAGCATTGGTTTATTATGATTTTAACATGCAGTTACCAATGTTTAAAGATATTAGACTGCGCCAAGCACTGACAATGGCAATTGATCGCCCTACCCTAGTTACTAAGATTATCACAGATGAAAATCGCTTACCGTTGTATTCAACTGTAACACCAACTATTGCTAACGCTGCTTATGCCGATATTCATTACCAATGGGAAAGTTGGCCACGTGATAAACAACTTGAAACTGCTAAGCAACTCTATGCTGCAGCTGGTTATAGCCCGACAAAACCACTTAAAATTACTATTTTGTATAATAACGATGAAGGTAATAAAAAACGCACACTTGCGCTTGCCAGCATGTGGCATGATGTATTGGGCGTACAAGTAGAGGTTAGAAACCAAGAATGGAAGACTTTTTTAACCAGCCGACAAAAAGGTGATTTTGAAATTGCACGAGATGGTAGCAATGCAGAATATAATTCAGTAAGCGCTTATACCAATCTTTATTTATGTAATAGTCGCTTAAATAATTCACATTATTGTAATCCTGATTATGATAAATTAATTGCTGCAGCAGACAAAGCTAGTGATGTCAAAATTAAAACGCGTTACTACCACCAAGCACTGGAACTAGTGCTTGCAGATTATCCAATAATTCCACTATATCAGCCAAGTTATTCACGCCTAGTAAAACCGTACGTCAAAAACTATGTGGTAAAAGACAACCATCTGGATCAAGTTCAATCAAAATGGCTAAGCCTGAAATAATTGAGTGCTAATTTACCGCAGGAAAAATTGGGTCAACAAAAGACGTTAGAAGTGAGTAAACAACATCTAATATATCATAAATCTAACGTTGGAAACAAAATAAGTTGGTTTTCGGTTATTAGTGATTTGGGAATTATTCTGTCTAAGCCTAATTGATGAGCAGCTTTGATTAGGCTCGATTTATTCTCAACATCTAATTTTGGATATATCTGCTGCTTGATTATATTAGCAATAGTATGCTGAGAGATTTCCTTTTTATGAATCGTACCTAAAATGGAACTAATCTCAAGATTAGTTTTTCCCATAGCTTTGAGAACAATTATTTCGCGCTCGCGCTCTGTAAGATTTATACTGTCAACATTCTGAATACTACTATCCACAGCTAATGTTATCAAGGGAAGTCCTTGCATAGCCATAGTTTCCAGTTCTATCCCCATCAAATTTTTATCAACATCTAAAATGGGCGAAAGATGGACGCTATCAATTAGGTATTCGTGCTTTTCATCTATATCTTGCGCTATAAAATACCCAAGTACCCTTTTAGTTTTTATTAAATTATCATAAATCTGTTGTTTTAACTCAAAGCACGGCAATCCACGCAAACATTTAAAAATATCAGCATCAAGCGTAAACGAATCACTATAGCGCAGAAAAAATTCATGGTTACTGATGTACACGATCTTGAAATCATTATTGATAACAATAATATTTTGCTCTGGCTTAAAGTGTTGTACATAATTACAATATTCTAATAGATACTTGTTCATACTGTAATTATACTACAATCATAACTTATCAACTTGTTATATGATCGACAGGCGACCACTCAAATATCAATCAAACAAGAATTTGCACAGCTGTCAAATAGTTAATTTATAAAGAATAGCGATTTTTTGCTATTGACTCGATTGAGAACCTAGCTGTATAATCGCCAGAGTTACAAACAAATTTCCTGTTCATGCTTTTAATACTCTAAAGCAAAAAAGAATGTAGTAATTATACAAAACCAGATCTAAAAGGCTATTGGACTTAATTTTCAAGGATAAATTATAATGAACTATAGAAACCATGATAAATATCAAAAAGGTATTAAACTTATGCAAGAAAAATATGAACAGTCAGTTATTGATTCCGTTGACAAAGGGTTATATGAATTTTCACCGGAGTTAGCTGATTTAGTGGTTAGTCATGGTATGGCAGAAGTTTGGGGTGAAAAGACCTCATCTATTGCACTAAAAGATAAAGAAATGTTAGTTGCTGCAGCATTGATTGCTCAAGGTGGCTGTGACGAGGAGTTTGAAGGGCATATCTATAACTCTTTAAATATTGGCAATAGTAAACAGCAAATTAAGGAAATGTTGATATTATTGACTCTTTATGTTGGAGTACCTAAGGTCTTAGCTAAATTGCCTTATGTGCAAAAAGCATTTAAAAAATTTGATGATTCTAAATTAAATAAAAAGGAAATTTAATGAAAGCAAAAAGATACGTAATTGAAGCTCTAAAATCAGAAGGCATTAAGCATGTATTCATGGTGCCAGGTGGTGAATTAGATCCTATTGTGTTTGACATGGTCGAAGAGGGAAGTATTCAGCCAATTTGCTCAGCGATTGAAGGTGGTGCAGCATTTATGGCGGATGGTTATTCAAGAAGCTCAAATAAATTTGGGGTTTGTGCTGCGATTGGTGGACCAGGTATTTTAAATATGGCTACAGCAATTGCGACTGCTGCCGCAGATCATTCACCAATGTTAGTAATTTCAGGTGATGTCCCTCTTGATGAGGAAGGTAAGGGATTTATTCAGGATAGTAGTTCTTTAGGTATAAACACTTCTGCGGTAATGGCACCATTAATGTCTGGACAAGTTGAAGCTCATTCAGCAAATCAGGTTCCGTTTGGCTTAAAGAATCTGATGAATAAGATGCTAACACCGAGTACCAGAGGTCCAGTTCATTTATCGATGACATTGGATGTGCAGGATGCCGAAGTTTCTGAAGATGCAACATATAAGCCTGTTTCTGAATCAACATTGCACCCTAAATACCTGAATGAAGAAGCTTTTGAGGAGGCCTTTAGTGTCTTAGCCGCAAATGGTAGAAAAGTGGTTATTTATGCGGGTAGTGAAGTTAGAAAATCAGCTTCATGGGAACTTTTAACTCAATTTGCTGAGAAATATAGTATTCCTGTTGCAACTACCATTAGTGCTAAAGGAGTGATCTCAGAAGAGCATGAATTATCATTAGGGATTGTTGGTTGGGTGATTCATCCATATGCAAACAAAATTGTTATGGAAGATGATATTGATGTGATGCTATGTCTGGGAGTTCAGCTTAATTCCGCCGAAACAATGGCTGGTAGTAAGGAGTTTAAAGCTAAAACAACGATAGTTAGTTACCCTAATTTCCATAATGTATTTCAGAATATTGATTATGAATATGAAGTTTTAGGTGATAGTTATTCTTTCCTGAAGCATGCATTGGCAGTTAATGATAAACGTAGTGCTAAGTTATTGGCAGGTAAACAATTCCGCGAAGAGTGGTTGGCTACTGCAAAAGCAGCTTGTAATAATGTTAATGCCTATGATATTGAAAATACAGCGAGTACTGATAAACCAATTCATCCTGCACGATTAGTTAAAGCTTTACGTAAAGTATTGCCACAAGATACGGTTATGGCAATTGATTCTGGCGCACACATGATGTTTGCATTTCATTATTGGACAGTGACAGATCCTACTCAAGTAATTACAGCACTTGATTATATGGGTAGTATGGGGTGGGCATGGGGTGCAGTTATTGGTAGTAAAGTTGCCTTACCGAATCGTCCACATGTATTATTCACTGGTGATGCTTGCACTCTTATGCATGGCATGGAGATTAAAACCGCTGTTGAGTATAATTTACCTGTGGTTTTCGTTATCTCAAATAATCGTGCCTACGGTAATCCAAAATTACGTGCAATGAAATTTAGTCAAAAAGTAAATGATTTTATGAATATACCTGCATTTGATTTTGCTGCCCTTGGTCGCTCGCTAGGAGCCGAAGGCTTTACCGTAACCGATCCAGATGAACTGGAAGCAACAATTGAAAAAGCCTATAAGTTAAATAAACCCGTCGTAATCGATGTAATTGTTGACAACGTACCTACACCTACAAAAGTTTACGATAAATACTTTGCAACAAGTTTTTTCCATGGCGGCAAATTATAGCAAACTAAGCAAGTTAGGAATTAATCACTAATCTTGAAACCACCTGCATCTAGCAGTGGGTTTCAAGATTATCTAACGTTTTTCTGCAAGGTTAATCTGGCATGAAATGGAATAAACCGCGAAATAAAGTATAGCAGCACTCCGCCAAAAGCACCGCCTGCAATCCCTGAAGCAAAAGCAATTAATACACGATATTCGTGCCGTGGAACCCAGATACTGGTTATCGGACAGACAAAAAACTCATAAATACTAAAAATTAATGCCAAAATTAAAATATCGCGAACTTGAAAACGAATTTGGTATATTTCGCCACGCGAATGAACTTTAATCGCAAACCCAGTTAATTTAGCTACTAATTCATAAATTAATAAACTTATTCCAACACTAAGCAATGCCGAAAAAAATCCAGCGCTATAGTCACCATAGCCATGCGCATAAATAATATCTTGCACAAAAAACATAATCATTAATAAGATACCCGCAACTATACTAATATACCACAAGCCACGAATATCATCAGCCGCAAACCCTAGCAAGCTTGCAGAATGTTTAATTAATAGATTACGTAGTAACTTCACTAACACTAGCACGCAAATAAACGCAACAATAAAACCCATGATGCTCATATAAGCAATATTTTGGATTGCAATGCTATTACTCATCGCAACCAGCGGCACGGTGGATGACTCAAGCAAAACAAAGAATATAACCCAGCGTAAACCAAATTTAATTGGGATTAATTTTTTTTCCATTATATATCTTTCTGAATTTTGTAATATTTTTAATGCACTGCTGAAACTAGTTCGCTTGGTTTTTTACGTCTTCTAACGATTACTGAGTACAATACTGGCACTACAATTAGCGTCAATAAGGTTGAAGTAGTCATACCACCAATAATTGCATACGCCATCGGTTTGCGCACTTCAGTGCCCTCCCCAGTACTTAAAGCCAATGGTAACATCCCAAAAATCATTGCCATTGAAGTCATAACAATCGGGCGTAAGCGGGTTTTCCCTGCGAGGACTATAGCCTCAGTCATTTCCGCACCTTCTACCAATTGCTGGTTTATAAAATCAACCAATAAAATACCGTTCTTGGTTGCCAAGCCCATCAGCATGATAATCCCGATGATTGAGAACATATTGAGCGTGCTGCCACAAGTTAGCAATGCAATAAATACCCCAACAAAAGACAAAGGTAGCGCTACCATGATTACTAATGGTTGAATAAAGCTTCTAAACTGAGCAGTTAAAATCATATAAATGAAGGCAACTCCAATCATTAGTGCAGATACCGCATACATAAAAGACTGCACCATGTCTTCACTATCACCGCTTTGTTTAAATTTATAGCCACTTGGTAACTGATAACTATCAAGTACTTTCTGAATCTGGGTATAAACCTGCTGATTATCTGTACCAGTTATATTTCCGGTAATCGTAACATTACGTAATAAATTTACGTGGTCAATTTCGCGTGGTGAGAATCCAGTTCTGGTTTTAGTAATGGTCGCCAAAGATACCATCCGTGGAGCACCAGTGTTAGGATCAAGACTATTGCTTGGGACTTGGAGTAAATTTAATACATCTTTATTACGCTCATCTTCAGGAATCTGAACTACTACACTGTAGTTTTCACCCGTGCGAGGATCTTCCCAAGTTGAAATTTTATTACCGGCAAACAATGAAGAGATAGTGTTACCAACATCTGCCATATCAATTCCCATGCTGGAAGCAATATCGCGATTAACATCAATGTTATAAGCTGGGTCAGCATCCTGATAACTGGTTTCCAGATCGGTAACCCCTTTGATTTTACTAATTTTATCCATTAACTCATTAGAAATTCGCTGTAACGTTGCAACATTATCCCCTTGAACATCAACATTAATTGGTTTTTGATCACCACCAGGGGAACCCAAAGGCATAATATTACGCACTTTGATTCCACCAATATGTTCTAAAATTTCACGAGTCTGTGCCATCGCATCGTTAAGAGTATGCTTCCGAAATGCCTTATGCCCAATATCAATTGTAAGCGTAGCACTATTACTACCCTCACCAAAGTTTTTGTTTACTCCACCCGTGATTGATTGAATTTCTTTGATTTGCTCACGTAAAATTTTACTTACCTGATTGACTTTTGCTTCAGTGTAAAAAACATTGGAACCCGTTGAGGTTTTGAAGGTAACTGTGTATTGCCCTTTATCCGCTGTTGGCATAAATTCACCGCCAATGAATGGCACTAACATAAAGCTACCAATTAGGATTACTAAAGCAATTGACAAGGTTGTTTTGCGATAATGCAGAGAACGACGAATGAATTTCTCATATCCCCGAATCAAATTATCAAAACTAGATTCAAACCAATTGAGAAACTTCCCGATTCTCGACTTAGCCAACCACCCACCATCCTGTGGTTCATGCCAAACACTGGAGAGCATCGGATCAAGCATAAAACTAACCAACAATGAAATCACTACCGCAACAGTTACTGTAACTCCAAATTGAAAGAAAAATTTCCCGATAATACCTTGCATAAAACCGACAGGCAAAAATACCGCAACTACAGTCATCGTTGTAGCTAGCACCGCTAAACCAATTTCATTAGTTCCATCTAATGCGGCTTGAAAATGGCTTTTACCCATATGTAAATGCCGTACAATATTTTCACGCACAACAATCGCATCATCAATCAGTAAACCGACAGACAACGAGAGCGCCATCAATGACATCATATTTAGGGTAAAACCACACACCCAAATGGCAAATAACGTCCCAATCAGTGCAATCGGTAATGTCAGACCCGTAATCACCGTCGAGCGCCAAGATTTCAAAAACATAAATACAATTATAATAGTTAAAACCGCCCCCTCAACCAAAGTACCAGAAACATCTTCTAAGGAATGTTTGATTGACTTAGCCTGATCATAACTAACTCGCATGGTAATTCCAGCAGGCTTAATCTGATTGAGCTGGTCAATCATTTTGTAAACACCTTCAGAAACATCAACTACGTTAGCTTTATCTGCTGGGCGTAAATCCAAACCAACCGCACGTTTACCATCGATAAGAGTTAAACTATTATACTCATCCTGCCCATCTTGTACCGTAGCAACGTCACTTAGTTTAATTGGAACATCATTGCGATAAGCCAGTACTATATTGGAAAAATCTGCTGGATTTAATAATTTACCATGAATGCGAATATTATACTTTTGAGTTTTAGTTTGAACATCACCAGCCGGATAATTATCGTTGGCAGCAGTAATTGCTTTAGTTACATCATTAATTGATAAGCCTAAAGATTGGAGCTTATATGGTTCAACATTAATTCGTACCTGACGATCAATACCGCCCACAACCTTAACATCACCAACGCCAGATACAGTTTGTAGTTTTTTCTTAGCAACTTGATTTACCCATTCAGTAATATCTCGAAGTGACATATTATCTGCACCGATAACCAATGACATCATTGGTTGCTGTTTCATATCAACTCTTGATACTAGCGGATTATCTATTTCTTTACGAAAGCCAGCCGCTACGCCTGAAACCTTATCACGAACATCTTGTACCGCCACATCAGGATTAACATTTAGGTTAAATTCAGCAACTACCGTTGATGATCCATCAAATGAGTAAGAGCGAATAGTTTTGATACCGTTTAATGTATTTAGTGCTTCTTCAATCGGCTTGGAAATATCAGTTTCAATAATCTCTGGGGATGCGCCCTTGTAGTTAGTGGTAACCACCGCAACCGGAAATTTAACATCGGGAAATTCTTCAACTGAAATGTCTTTAATTGCAACTAAGCCAAGTAAAACCAAGGCAAGCATAATTACTGTTGCAAAATAAGGATTGCGAATTGAAATTCGGGTAAGCCACATACCAGAGCTCTTTCATTATCAAGTTAAGAACGTTATTTTAGCAGGATTAAACTTGCTATTAAAAATAGATTAAAGTAAAAAAGACGAGCCTAACGCTCGCCTTCTGTTTTGTATTCTGGCTTTATTATTGTCCGTACGAATCAGCAGCATAATCACGTGGGCCAACTTGTTCCAAATTAACTACTTTTTGCACATTATCTATTGAATAAATACCATTAATTGCTTTTTTCAATGAATTCAAATTACCAACATTACTTCCCATAATATACACAACATCATCAACAGTGACAACTTTTATTAGATCAGAATTAAGATCATTTTGCTTATCTAAACGATTTTTAGCATCACTAGTAATTGAAGAATTAGTATTTAGCGCTGGGTAAGGATTAACCGTTAAGTAATTGAATACTTCTCTAGCACTTGGCGAATTTTCACAAATATTTGCAGCCTGTGTCTTTGCTGCAGCAGTTGCCACTTGACCGACGAGTAGAACATCGTCATTTGTAACAACAACTTTAATTTTATTGCCAGGTATTTGTCTATCAAGATCATCTTTTAATCGATTTTCAAGCGCGGTATCATCACTACGCTGATTATCTTGATCTGTCAAAAATGGAGAAGTAAGATTGCTTGCAACATGTGTAGTTGCCGTAGTAGAACAAGCAGATAATGCTATACCAGCTGAAATTAAAACAAATAAAATCCGTGCAATTTTCATATATTAATCCCTAAAATTTTTATTATTCTACCACAGTTTATTCAATCTTGTCCAATTATCATGATAAGACATAGTCAACTAAATTAGAACACACAATCATATAACTTAAAAAGCACCCCAAATAGGATGCTTTTTATTATTTGCTTGGATTAAATTAGCCTTTAGCAGCACAAGTTGCAACAGTTAAATCACCAGCTTTATCAATGTTACACTTAACAATTTTATTAGAATTGTCATCATGAAAAATCACATAAGATTTTTTTTCTTGAAAGTTTTTACAACTTCTAAGATCAGTTACTTTCATTCCGTCATCAATATGACGATCGCCACATTTCATTTGAGTTTTATCAAAAGTAACTTCAGTAACTTTTTCTGCTGCAAAAGCTGGTAATGCAATCGCGCAAGCGGTAATAGCTAATAATAATTTTTTCATAAATGTTTCCTTTTGTTTTAAATTAACACTAAATAATACAAGGATGTTACACCCTCAAGTACTAGATTATATCGCAAATTTCTTTCAACCACTACTATCCATTTTGTATCGTAAGTTAAATATACTTATTGAACCAATTATAATTTAAACTCAGTCAACTTAGTTAAATCATAATTATGCTCACAATAATGACATTGTGCTGTCAATTTATCTCCATTACTGCTTAATTTAAACAATGATTTGTATTGATGTGATACACAACGATGATTTGGACAAACAATAATTTCCTGAATCGATTCTGGTAAAGTTAACTGGATTTTTTGTACCACTTCATAATTTTTAATTTCACTATAGGTTGCACCATAAGCAAACACGCTAACTTTATGTAATTGTTCAGGAGTTAATCGATAATTCTCAATCTTCACCAAATCCTTAAATCCCATACGCATACTTGGTAAATTAAGCCCGATTCCTACCGGAAATTTACGCTCTAATTTAAGTAACTTAATAATATACCAAGCATTCCCCTGAGGAATATGATCTAAATTCACGCCGTTGGCAATTGCGCCGATTTTTTTAGTCATTGTTTATTGCTCCAAAAATAATATCCAATAGTGCCTGACGAATAAATAAGCCGTTATGTGCCTGCTGGAAATAATATGCATATGGCGTGGCATCAATTTCAGTTGGCAACTCTTCCAGCCGTGGCAATGGATGCATAATCCGTAAATTAGGTCGCGCACGTTGCAATAGCTCTAGGTCTATCCCATAAGAGCAATTAATTTCCGAGCTAAAGCGCTCTTTTTGCAAACGGGTAAGATATAAGCAATCCAATTTATCAATAACCTCATCGGCGGTGGAATGAAATGAATAACTAATGCCATGACGCTTTAATTCGATCAAATTTTGACTATCAATCCGTAACTCCGGTGGTGCGATTAAGAATAAGCGCATTTTAAATAACTTACTAGCATCAATTAATGAATGAATCGTACGGCTATATTTCAAATCCCCCATTAAACCAAGATTAATATCTTCTAACTGCCCTTGGCTATCCTGAATTGAAAATAAATCAAGTAAAGTTTGAGTTGGATGCTGATTGGCGCCATCACCAGCATTAACTACCGGAATTGTCATAATTTCAGAAGCTAACCGCGCTGCACCATCATTAGGATGGCGCATAATTAAACCATCGGCATAGCAATTAATCATTTTAAGTGTATCAATAAAGCTCTCTCCTTTGTTAGCTTGGGAAGTAGCACTACTATCCGCAAAACCAATCGTTTTGCCACCCAGATGTGCTACAGCTGATTCAAAGGATAAACGAGTACGGGTTGAAGCTTCAAAAAAACACGAAGCTAAAACTTTACCTTCAAGTGTATTCTTGCGTAAGCCATTTTTAAACTGCTTGGCATGAGCTAAAACATCCAGAATATCTTGTTTAGATAAATCCTGCAATGCAACTAGGCCTTGTTTCTGCAAATTAACCATGATGATCTCCTGCTAATAATTCACGGTATGACTGTACCGCAATCTCTTTGCCATAAAATTCCGCTAATGACTCCAATAAAATCTCACTTAATTGAAAATTAGTTACCAAAGGAATATGATAATCAATCGCCAATCGACGAATCTTGAAACCATCGGAATTATCTTTATTATTAAATGCATCACGCGGTAAATTGATAATTAAGCCTACCGACTTATTGATAATTGGCTGTTGAATATTTGGCTCAACCTGTTCTGAAATTTTAAAGACAAACTTAGACTGAATCCCATTACTTACCAGCATATCATGAGTCGCGCCCGTAGCAACAAACTGCCAGCCCTGATCACTCAAAACTTTCACCAATGGCAATAATTTTTGTTTATACTTATCATCAACGCTAAGCAAGATAACTTTCTTATCAACTCGCTGCCCAACCCCCAACCAAGACATATAGAATGTTTGGAGCATATCATTACCAATACAGGCAACTTCACCAGTTGAAGACATTTCTACCTGCGCTACTGGATCAGAACCTTTGAAGCGGTTATACGAGAATACCGGACTTTTCACACCAATTATTCCGCAATCCAGAGTATTATATTTCTGGTTAATTTCTTGACCTAAGAATACTTTTGCCATTAATTCAACCAGATTTTGTCCAGTTACCTTGGAAATGAATGGAAATGAACGTGAAGCACGTACATTACATTCAATCACTTTAAGTTCATTATTTTTGGCAATAAACTGCATATTAAACGGACCAGAAATATTCAGTGCCTTAACAATCTTACGCGCACTATCTCGAGCACGAGTTACCGTTTTCAAATACAAGCGTTCTGGCGGGAACACCAAGGTCGCATCACCGGAATGCACCCCAGCATTTTCAATATGTTCACTGATGGAATCAATCACAATTTTACCATTCTGCGCGATTCCATCAATTTCCAACTCCTTGGCATTTTCAATAAATTGTGATATTACCACTGGATGATCATTGGAAATCAATACCGCTTCATTAAGATAACTGGTAAGCGTTTTTTGATCTGATACTACTTTCATCGCAGCACCTGAAAGCACATAAGATGGACGAATTAAGACTGGCAAGCCAACTTCTGCAATAAAGGTTTGAATTTCTTCGCTGCTTTTGGCATTAATCCAGCTAGGTTGATCAATATTCAGCTCATTAAGCATAGAGGAGAATTTAGCGCGATTTTCAGCATTATCAATATCTAACGGTGACGTTCCAACTATTGGATATCCCAAATTATGCAACGGCAAAGCCAGGTTATTGGCAATTTGTCCGCCAACACTTACGCAAACCCCAGCAACGTGCTCAAAATCAAGAATATCGCACACTCGCTCCAAGCTTAGTGGTTCAAAATATAAACGATCTGATTCGTCATAATCAGTTGATACCGTCTCAGGATTTGAGTTAATAATGATAACCTGTTTACCATGGGCACGCATTTGACGAGCTAAATTTACGGTACACCAATCGAACTCCACCGAAGAACCAATTGAGTAAGGTCCAGAACCAATAATTACATAAACCTCATTTGCAGGTGCGATATCATCATAACGCCCGTGATAGGTGGTATAAAGATAGTTAGTTTGTGCCGCAAATTCCCCTGCCAAAGTATCAATCTGTTTGACTACTGGACGAATATTATGCTCATGGCGTAAATTACGGATAATCAATTCCGACTGTTCCGTTAATAATGCCAGTGTTTTATCACTAAAGCCAAATTGTTTAGCCGTACGCAACAGTTCGGGCGTTAATTCCTGTTTAATTTGTAGTGCAATTTGCGCAATTTGCTGAATCTGAGTTAAAAACCAATAATCAATCCGAGATAAAGCAGCAGCTTCTGTCAAATCACCACCAGTATAAAACCATTTATACAAAGCAAAAATCCGCCTATCAGTTGCAAATTCAATTTCACGGCGTAAATCCTGAATCGGCCAGATGTAATCATGGAGACCGGATGCTCCGATATTAAGCATTTGCACTGCTTTCTGTAAAGCTTCGGGGAAAGTACGACCAATCCCCATTACTTCACCTACAGATTTCATCTCAGTACCAATGGTGCGCTCTGCCAAGCGTAATTTATGAGTATCCCAACGCGGAATCTTCACCACTACATAATCAAGTGCTGGCTCAAAAAACGCACTAGTTTTTTTGGTGACTTGATTAGTTAACTGATTGAGACTAAAGCCTAAACATAATTTAGCAGCAACAAATGCCAGTGGATAACCCGTTGCTTTCGATGCCAAAGCAGATGAACGCGATAAACGTGGATTCATTTCAATCACGCGGTAATCACCATTGGCTGGATTTACCGAGAACTGAATATTACACTCACCGACAATGTTAAAAATCTCGGCACAACGCAGTGAAATATTACGTAAATTTTGATGTTCTTCATCATTCAGAGTTTGGGCAGGAGCAATGACAATACTTTCACCAGTATGAATTCCCATTGGATCGAGATTCTCCATATTACAAATCGTCAGGCTGTTGCCTTTTAAATCACGAACGATTTCATATTCAAACTCCTTCCAACCAGTAAGGTATTCTTCTAACAAGACCTGTGGTGCTCCACTCAGCGCTTTACTTGCTTTGTCAATCAAATCAACTTCATCAAAGACTTTGCCCGAGCCAAGTCCACCTAATGAAAATGCAGCTCTAAGCATCAGAGGATAGCCAAACTCCTGTCCAATCGCAATCGCTTCATCGACAGTAGTCGCTGATTTACTTTTTGGCGTTTTTACCTGATTTCTCTCAAGATAATCACGGAAAATATCACGATCTTCAGTCGCTTCAATCGTTTTTATACTTGAGCCTAAAATAGTTACATTATGTTTAGCCAGAACCCCACTATGATGTAATTCTAAGCCGAGATTAAGCGCTGTTTGCCCACCAAAACCAAGTGCAATAAAATTAATCTGTTCTTTGGCAATAATTGGTGCCACAAATTCATGCTGTAATGGCACAAAATAAATTTCATCCGCCATAGATTGATCAGTTTGTACTGTCGCAATATTCGGATTAACTAAAATTACGCGGTAGCCTTCTTCTTTAAACGCTTTAATTGCCTGCGAACCAGAATAATCAAACTCTCCAGCCTGACCAACCCGTAAACCACCCGAACCTAAAAGTAAAATATTTTTCATTATTGTGCTGCTCCCGTTACAATCTGCTGATAGAATTGTTCAAATAGGTAAAAGGTATCTTGCGGACCACTCGATGCTTCCGGATGAAACTGTACTGCCGAAAATGGTTTGCTGCTATGACGAATCCCTGCTACAGTATTATCATTTAAGTGGCGGAAGGTTACTTCCCAACCCTCGGGTAGAGTGCTATCATCAACCGCATAGCTATGATTTTGCGAAGTCAGATAACAACGATCTTTGAGTAAATCGATACATGGCTGATTATGCCCACGATGTCCGTATTTAAGTTTATAAGTATTCGCGCCAATTGCCAATGCCATTAGTTGTGAACCTAAGCAAATTCCAAAAATTGGTTTGTTACGTGCTAAAGCTTTGGATAAAATTTCAATACTTTTTTGGCATTGTTTGGGATCTCCAGGTCCATTAGAGAGCATTACCCCATCATAATCCTCACTACTATAATCATAATCAAACGGTACGCGCTTTAAAGTTACGTCAAATTGCTCCAGACAACGGATAATATTTTCTTTTGCACCGTAATCGACCACAATTACTTTATATTTACCATTACCGTGTACGCTTACTTCTTTAGGAGAAACCTGCTCAACCCAATTGATTGCCATGCTATCATTAAAATCAACAATTTGCTCGGCATCATAAACAATCGCACCACTAAGCACACCATATTCACGAATAACTTTAGTTAATTCACGAGTATCTACACCACAAATCAAAGGCACTTGCTTTTGTTCCAACCACTGTAAAAAAGTTTGTTCGCAAGAATGATGGGCAGGTTGCTCAAAAAGCGTCTCACAGATCACTCCTTTAGCGTGAATTTGCGCAGATTCCCAGCGATGCCCGTCTGATACTCCATAATTCCCCAAAATTGGAAAGGTAAACGCTAAAATCTGCCCCGAATACGATGGGTCGGTTAAAGTTTCTTCATAACCAGTCATTCCAGTATTAAATACTACTTCACCAAAACTGGCGGCAGTTTGCCATACTGGAGCCAAACCTTCAAAAACCCGTCCATTAGCTAATTTTAAATAGGCTTTTTGCATTGCTATCATATTATGCTCCGATTAATGCTTCAGCTTGAGCTTTATCCGCTGCTGAAATTTTGCCATGTTTAAGTAATATCTCAAGCACCTGATATAAATCAATGATGCTATGTAGTGTGTATCCTTGCTCAGTTAAACGTTCCTCACCACCTTGATTGCGATGGATAAAGCACACAATATCTTGGACTTTAAGCCCAGCTTCTTCCAATACTACTGTAGTTTCACCAATACTCATCCCAGTAGTTACTACATCCTCAATCACCAAACAAGTATCACCACTTTGATAATTACCTTCAAGGATTTTTTTAGTGCCATATTCTTTAGCTTCTTTACGCTTTAACAGCATTGGAATTTGATGTGCATAAGCGATTCCACTGGCAAAGGTAAGCGCTGAATATGGTACGCCGCAAATTGAATCATATGTTAGCCCTTGCATTTTGCTGTAAATCAGATCACAAAGCGTGGTAAAAATCTTAGGATGAGAGATTGCCGTACGAATATCAGCATAAACATAGGATTTTTTACCTGATTTGAGGGTGAATTCACCAAATTTAATCATATCAACGGCATACATATCTAAAATTAATTGTTCAAGCATCGTAATTCCTTCTTAATTTTTATTTCACACTCGAGCAGATTCGAAATACAGGTAGGCAATGAGCGACGATACCTACACCCAAGTCAGGTGAGGAGCTCATTAACGACCCAATATAATGAATCTGTTCGAGTATAGGCAAAAAAAAACTCACTAAAAAAATAGTGAGTTCTTAATTATAAATAGGGTTATCAGAGGTAAATGCAGCGACCATTACCACTTCATTGCGATGGCAGATAATATCTGAAACAGGTCGAACTAACATTGCATTCCTCAAAAAAATTTGCGGATTATAGCATAAATTTAGGTAGTATAGCAACCATTAAGTGAGTAAGATAAACTTTGAAATTAAAGTAGTTAAATATTCTAGATATTATAAAAGAGAACACTAGTAAGTTTAAGGGAAACTAATTTGATAAACTGAAGAAACAAAATGGTGGCCTGGGGCAGAATCGAACTGCCGACACAAGGATTTTCAATCCTCTGCTCTACCGACTGAGCTACCTGGCCATTGGATCGGATAAGAAATGGTGCCGGAAAAAGGAGTTGAACCCTCGACCTTCTGATTACAAGTCAGCTGCTCTACCAACTGAGCTATTCCGGCATTTTTACGACGTTTTTGGTGGCGAATCAGGGACTCGAACCCCGGACCTGCGGATTATGATTCCGTCGCTCTAACCGACTGAGCTAATTCGCCCTTAACGTTGAGATAGGTATTCTATCTCAAGCGTTATCATCCTGTCAATTATTTTTGCAATAATTTTGCAAAAAACCTTGTCGCACTAAGCTCGCAACCGAGCTAAGACATTGTTTTTACCCAGAATATAAACAATTGCATCAAATGAAGGAGTTTGCGTAGTTCCACATAATTTTAGACGTAATGGCATGCCAAGCTGAGGCATTTTAATGTTTTGGCTCACGCAAAATTCTTTAATTAATGCCTTAATTGCATCTAAAGACCATTCATTAAGCGCTTCAATACTGCTTGCAAAATTATTTAAAACCTGCGCTGCATCGTCTGTCATGTGTTTTGCCAACTCTTCAGCATTTGGCGTTTGTGGTTGATAGAGGTATGCTACTTCCTTAGCAAGCGTGTTTAAATTATCACTGCGCGCCTTTACCAGCTCAATAATTGCATCAATATCTAACTGCTCAAGCACAATGTTTTGTGCCTGTAATTGTGGAGTGATTAGCGCAATCAATTTAGCGTTAGCTGTTGCTTTAATATGCTGTGCATTTACCCAAAATAATTTTTTCATATCAAAGCGTGCCGGAGATGGTGAAATATTATTTAGATCAAACCACTCAACAAACTGCTCAATGCTAAATACCTCATCATCACCATGCCCCCAGCATAGCCGAGCTAGATAATTGAGTAACGCTTCAGGCAATATTCCCATATCGCGATATTGAACAACGCTGACAGGATCATTTCGCTTGGACATTTTTTGCCCATCATCACGTAAAATCATTGGTAAGTGAGCATATAGCGGCGGTGTTGCGCCCAACGCACGTAAGATATTAATCTGGCGTGGTGTATTATTTACATGATCATCACCGCGGGTTACATGAGTAATTTTCATATCCAGATCATCAACAACCACACAAAAATTATAGGTTGGTGTACCATCAGAACGGGCAATAATTAAATCATCCAATTCACTATTCGCAATTTCTATACGTCCCTTAACTAGATCATCCCAAGCAACAACTCCATCTTGTGGATTTTTAAAGCGTACAACTGGTTTAACGCCATCACGTGGTTGCTGATGTAAACAACGACGATCATAACGCGGCTTTTCACCACGAGTGCGTTGTTCTTCGCGCATCTGATCTAGCTCTTCTTTTGAACAATAGCAATAATACGCCGTTCCTGCATCCAACATCTGCTGAATTACTTCCTTGTAACGCTCCATCCGTTGCATTTGATAAAATGGACCTTCGGCATAATCCAACCCTAGCCAATCCATCGCATGTAAAATACTATCGACTGATTCTTGCGTTGAGCGCTCAACATCAGTATCTTCAACGCGAAGAATAAAAGCTCCGTTATTTTTTTTAGCATAAGCCCATGAAAACAATGCGGTACGTGCTCCACCAATATGTAAAAACCCAGTTGGACTGGGTGCAAAACGTGTTCTAACTGTCATCTATCGTCTTTCAAATTTAAAAAATTAAGTAACTAATTTGGTGTGATACCAGAAGGGTCTTGTCATAAGATTTTTATTCTTTATAAATAAATTTACCTTATGACAAGAAAATAACCATATAATTTAACTATGAGCTAATTCGCGCAGTTCGCGCTTCAAAATCTTACCAGTTGCGTTACGTGGCAATTTCTCAATAAAGATAATCTTGCGAGGCTGCTTGAATGGTGCCAAATGTGGGCGAATATACTCTTTCAACTCCGCTTCAGTTGCGCTTACATCTTCTTTCAATTCAATATATGCAACAGGCGTTTCATTAGCCTCGTTATCCTTGACCCCAATTACGGCACAGGCATTAACTTTCTCATTGGTATAAATAATTTCTTCGATTTCACGTGGGTAAATATTCATACCTTTACTGATAATCAGATCTTTTTTACGATCAACTATAAAGATAAAACCATCTTTATCAACTTTACCAATATCACCAGTTCTAAACCAACCATCAATAATTGTTTCTGCTGTATCATTGGGACGATTAAAGTATCCCATCATCACACATCCACCTTTTACACAGATTTCACCAATCGAATCACGCGGTAACTGCTTCATTTCTTCGTCAAAAACTTCTACCTGATAAGTAGGCAAAGGTTTACCAACAGAACCCCGTCTATTCTCCCACGGAAGGTTAACAGACACAACCGGAGAACATTCACTAATCCCATACCCCTGTATTAAAGCACCTCGTTTAAAGCTGGCAGCAAAATTGCGCATTGTTTCTTCGGCTAATGGTGCCGCACCAGAGATAAAGCCCTTAACTGAGTGAAACCAGTGGAAATACCATGGTAATTTAGCTTTAGCCAATGCACTATAAACATCTGGCACACCCGCAAAGAAGGGAACTCGCTTCAATAAAACCTGTTTCAATAAATTAGCAAAGTCACCTTTGGTTGCAATAGAACGAATAACTACCACACCACTATTGGTAAAAATCGGTAGAATTACTGTTACGGTTAATGTAAATGCATGAAACATTGGCAAATAACAAACCATTCGTATGCCACCATGCTTAACTTGCAGATGTTGCATACAACAATAAACATTAGAGTGGATATTGCTATACGATAACATTGCACCTTTGGGCTTACCTGTTGTACCCGAAGTATAAACAATTAGGGCCAGCTCTTCGGGAGATTTATCGGCATAGGGCGCTGTATTTTTTCGTTCAGCAATGATTTTTGCATAATCAATATTACGATCATTAATTACCGGGGCATCTCCATCAACCCAGATAATTTTACAGATATTCGTTTTAATCAATAATTCACGGGTTTCTTTAGCAAATTTTGCCGACGAAAACAATACCTTGGCTTGAGAATCATTAACTATATAAGCAATTTCATCTTCTTTAAGAAAATTATTGATCGCGACTACTACCGCGCCAAGCTTGCTAATTGCAAATAAAGTCGCAATAAATTGCCACGAATTTGCCATTACCATTGCGACTTTATCTCCCGGTTTAATCCCATAATCATAGAGACGGCTGGCAATACTATCCGCATATTCCATCAATTGTTGATTACTTATTTTTAGATCACCATCATAAATGATAGTTTTGCTTGGGGAGTTTTTAGCATTAGTTGCTACAATATGGTAGAAATTACGAAAAGGATATTGCTGTGTCATGATAACCCTTAATCAGATAGTAAATATTTGTGATTTTACCGCAAACTGAGCTTAAATAGTGATTATTTAGCGAAAAAGTGTTAAGTTTTTAATTTGCGCATAGTATCTGGAATTTTAGCACTGACTAAATCTTGAATATTATCATCTCCGGATTGCTTTACTTTTGCTTTCATCGCAGCCTGATATTGTTCAAGCGCTAAAGTATAATTACCTAAAGTATAAAATTCATTACCCAGCCCATAATGATAGCGCAATGGATTATCTAATTTTGTATCAGAATATAAAATCGCATACTGATCCCAGACATCGGGATCACTGGCGTTACTTTGCGCTAAATCATCTAAACGTGATGCAGCCTTAGAATAACCATTGCCAGCCATTAAAAACTCAAGTTGCCCCATCCATAATCCTTTATGGTTTGGATAACTTTCCACTGCTTGATCATAGAGCTTATCAGCCAATTTATTTTCACGGTTAGCAATCAGTAATTTAGCCCGAAGCCCTAGGATAATCGGATGATTCATATATTGAGGATTATTGATTTTATTTAATGTTGCAATGCTGGCTTTAAGCTGTTTAGTTAGAAAATAACTCAAAGATAGACCGTATTGCTGCGCTTCCAAGCTTACATAGCGCTTAGATGTGATTGAATTGAGGTAAAATTTAATTGCATCTTCGCTACTAATTTGGCGAATGCGACATTTCTCACGGACCAATAAAAAGTCAATACTATCTTGGCGCATTTTTACTGGCATTTGGTTTGCACGAGACTCCGCTTCACTTAACCGTTCAACTGTTACTGGGTGGGTTTGTAAAAAAGCTAAAGCGTCATTGGAGTTAAATTTATAAGCATCCTGCATCCGCTGAAAAAATTCTGGCATCGCATGTGCATCAAAGCCCGCCTGATACATTAACTGCTGCCCAACCCGATCCGCTTCACGTTCATAATCACGTGAAAACGATAACATATTTTGTTGAGCCAATCCCTGCCCACCTTGAATCGCAGCCATAGCCGCGCTTGGACTAACTGTAGCCAACAATGCTCCGGCAAGTAACCCGGCAACACTGGTCCATTGAGCGCGGTTTTGCACACTAATATTACGAAAAATATGATGTTGTACCACGTGTCCAATCTCGTGAGAGAGCACAGATGATAATTCAGCCTCAGAAAGCGTAGTATAAATCAAACCATTATAGGCACAAATATAACCGCCAGGCAAAGCAAATGCATTAATTTCTTTATCTTTAATTAGATAAAAATTAAATTGATCACCAGCCATTGGTGAAAAACTTACCAATTGATCGCCCAAAGTATTTAGATAATCTAGACAATCATAATCGTCAACCATGCTCCCTTGAGCATAGATATTGAGAATAACTTGCTTACCAAGCAGATCTGCCTGATAAGGAGAAAGGTTAGAACGATCATTATCGCCTAAATCTGGTAGCCCATTGACTCCAGTGGCATACGCAAAATGATTACAGGTACCAAGAGCAACACCAAAAGCCGTAGCACTGACTACCTGTTTCAAAAAACCACGTCTGGCAACATCCAAAACCAAATCACGTTGAACCTGCGGAGATTCTTTACGCGATTGATAAAGCTGGTCAAGAATATTGCCAAGGATTTTCATCGTATAAAAACTCTTAATTATTGCAACTGCTGTGCTAACCCGGTCAGATATTTTTTCTGATTAGCACTAAAGTCTTTATCTGGTGTACTATTATCAAACTGGGTCATGCTAATTAATGTTTGATTACCCTGAGCAGTTAACTTAACCGTGTACATTGGTTTTGGCGCAGCCTTATTAGCATTAGCAGACTCGCTGCTAAACCAACGTTGAATAAAGCTAGGATCTGGATTATCCATTTGTGCTTGCAGTGGATAAACATAATAATCACCAGTAGTACGGTTTTTATCGACAATACCCAAACCAACACGATCTAACGCGATTGCAGTACGCCACCACGCACGATCAAATTGATCATTCACAACAACCTGATTATTTACTAATGCTGCTGTTTTCGGCGCTGATTCAGCAGTCGCCACAATTTTCTTAACTTGCTCTTCCGGCATACCTGCAAAAGCCATATATTGCGTCAAAAATTCTAACTCTAATTGAGGATTTGACGGTCGCGGTATCCACTTAGTTCTTTGTTGATCAGAAGAAGCTAAAGTTGAAGTATCTGCTATCCCAGGAGAACGGCAACCCTCATACTCTTCATCCATTTGATAATTAGTATCCATGAGAACTACATCTTTGCCATTTTGCCATAAAGTAATTCGGTACATGTACATTGAATTTAATGAATACATGCTGCCCCAGCCGACCCAGTCAAAGAAGCCACGGATACTTGTTCCCTGTGGAACTTTATTATTACGTGATGCCCATTCAGTCTGAATCACACCAATTGCTTGATTTTGATATTTAATTGTCAAACCAATTTGATTAACAAACGCAGCGACCATTGGCCAAACAGTATTCACATCTTTACTTTCAATTACCAACCAACGCTGTGAGCCACCATAGACAATTTGCATTCCCTTGGTATTACCAAGCTGATAGCCATTTTGTGCTTGCTGCGTTGCTGTTGGTACCATTTTATAGCTGGTGACTAAATCAGGTGAATTTAAGCCTGGAGGTGTTACCAAAGTATCAGTATTACGTGGTGCAGTAGACGTAAACGCAGCTTGCGAATCGACTGTACCACAGGCGCTTACACCAAGCAATGTCGTTAGAATTAGGGCGAACTCTTTTTTATTTACCATTTTGAATTGCATAAATCAACCTATTGAATTTGTTCGAGAATATCTCTAAATCTATTATGATAGCTGCTACTTAGTTCAGTCAATGGCAAGCGCAGTGTTCCATAAGCAATTTGCTGCTCTTCACATAACCCCCATTTTACTGGAATTGGATTGGATTCGCAAAATAATGCATCATACAAAGATGAAAGTTGCTTATTAATCGCCAAAGCTGCATCGCGTTCTCCTGCTAAAGCGTAAGCACACATTTGACTAAATTGACTTGGGCGAATATTACTTGCAACTGAAATAACCCCTGAACCACCTGCAAGCATAAATGCAAGCGCACTAAAATCATCGCCTGAGAGCAAAGTAAAACGTTCTGGCTTGTTCGCCATTAAATAAGTACAACGTTTTAAATCACCTGTTGCATCTTTGATTGCTACAATATTTTCAAAATCACGAGCTAAACGCAATACCGTGTCATCAGCTAAATTACAAGCAGTGCGTCCTGGTACATTGTATAAAATTACTGGAAATTTAGATCGCTTTGCCACCGCTGCAAAATGTTGATATAAGCCATTTTGAGTTGGCTTTACATAGTATGGTACCAAACACATTAAATAATCAACACCTGAGAGTTGATTAACTTCATCAATAAACTCTAAAGTCATTGCAGTAGCAGCAGTTCCGCTTCCCACAATCAAGGGCACACGTCCACGATTAACTTCAACAACATGACGAATCACAGCTAGTTTTTCAGAATCAGTCAATGCCGCAGCCTCACCAGTTGAGCCAACAACAACTAATCCAGAAACACCATTGTTAATCTGCCATTCAGTAAATTTAGTCAATGATTGATAATCAATACTACCATCTTCAAAAAATGGTGTAACAATTGCAGTTATACATCCTCTTAGCATGTTTCCCTCTCAAAAAGTATAGCTATTTGCTTGGTTTTGCAATGAGCCACCTAGCATAATCTCAATTTTAGATCTGGCATCTGAGCCAGCTCGATCCTGATTAAAATGAACACCAATTCCAGGTGGATAGCCAACCGCAGAATTTGGACTAATCCAATTAACTTTACCGCTCACCGCAATATTTTCGCCCCCTTCTGGTAAAGTTATAATCAGAAAAACTTCCTCCCCAAGCTGATAACCATAATTCCCACTGATAAAAATGCCTCCAGATTTAAATTGCTGAATGTACATCTTTAACAAGTCTTGCCTGCTTTGAATATTAACCTTAATGATGTTATTCATAAAATACCTTATCTATGTTTACGTGGTTTAGCGACTTTAGGTTCAACCGTATTTAATGTCATGTTTTGAATTGAAATTTGTGGACTAAATAAATTCCCATCAATTCCTACCGGTATCGAGACTGATTTAATGTGTTGCTCATTTAATGGCATAATACTGCTAACATTTAAACGATAGTTTATTTTAGTAGCAGCAAAATCAATTACTCCATTTCCAGTAGCTAAAATACTTGGCGAGCTAAAGTTAATACTACTATTTTTTGAAATACCACTCTCAAACTCAAAATTGGCATTCAAGGTGGAGAATTTTGTCATCAGCTGACTCTTACTTTGAAACGCAGCCAAATTTTCCGGACTCAAGAATAAACTAAAATCTACACCACTAAATCCACCATTGCGAACCTTTAAACCAATTATACCATCCAAATTTTTACGCAAATCCTGATAGGTTCGAGCATTGTTCGCCTGAGTATTAAAAGTAAAATCAGCCAGACCATTGATTGCACTAACGTCAAACAAATTAACAAACATCTTTTTTAAATCTACATTGCTAACTTGATTATCTATTGATACATCGTAAGCATCGTGATTAACTTTAATCACCGCAGTACCATCAATAATACCATTATCATAGAGATTGGCATGTAAGCGAGTTAATTTTAATGTCTTGTCTTTCACAATTAGTGCACTGTCCACATTAGTCAAATGAATATGACTTAAATCAAGGTTATTAATCTTGAGATTTGCTTCCAAATCAAGCCAATTTAACCAATTAAATGGCAAAACGCTACTATCAGAATACAGAGGAAGACTACCTTGTGCTGAACTCATAAATCGCGATAAGTTTAATGCATTAACTGTCCCGTTCAACTTTAAGAAATCTTTATCATTATTAACCGCATATTCGGCATCAATTTTAGCACTCGCTCCATCAATTAATCCTCGTAATTGTACTCCTACCCAGTTGTCTGACTCATGATAATTACAGCTACCATTTAAAGAACTAGAAAATACGGCAGCATTAACTTGGTTCGGTGTTATTGATAAGCCAAGATTACAACTCTGATTAGCAACATTAAATTTTGAATCAACTTTCGTCGCAACTAAGCCCAGCTCTAAATTAACTTTGCGGAGATTATTTTGCGCATTATATTTTATCTTACTATTATCAATTGAAAAATCACTGTAATTATTAGTTCTTAAATTAAGCGAGTTTATAACTAAGCTTTGTGAACCATTTTTTAATCCCGCTGTTAAGGTCATCGCTAAATCATGAACTGTTAAACCATACATCGATAGCAGCATTGTATCTATATGCAGGTTACCATTATATTTCTTTGAGCTAATAACTCCATTAGTATTTTCAACCCAAAGTTTTTGATTAATATAATCATAATGACCAACAGACTGCAATTCAACATGCATTTTTGGCGCATCGATCATGGTACTTAATTGTTCAATATTCAAATTATCGGTATCTGCTTTGCTAATATTTCCGCGAATTGCAAAATCAGTGTTATATCTGCCACTTTTAAAGCTTAGTTGTACTAACGGCTTGGTTTCAATGCTCGTCAACGACATACTCGCATCACGGATGATATACTGATCTTGTGACTCAATCCAGTTTAAATTGGTAATTGACAAAGTCTGCAAATGCCCAAACTCTGAATGCGCAATACTATCATAATCCAATAAATCGGCGTACCTACTATCCTTTTGTTCTGGTTGAAAAAAAGTTACCCCGTTTAATGCAATTCTTCTAACTTTATAGTGTCCGACAATCAAATCCAGCCATGACAACTGACAATTTGCAGTATTGATATGCAAGACTTCATGGTGTGTATTATCTTGAACGGTTAAATCAGAAATAAATAAACTTAAACCATGCCAAGAACGAGGCTCAACCGTACCATTAATAATTACTGCATAATTTTTATTGTTAAATTGATTTATTACCATTTGTTTAACTTTATTTGCATCAAACAAATAATAAAAAAATAACAACGGAATACATACCGTTAAAAAAAATAAAAAAAACATTCCCCACAAAACAAAGCGTACACTCTGTCGTGAGATTTTAATTTGATAAATTTTACGCATCTAGTTACCTGATAATAAATATTGAGCATGCAATCGATCAACTTGTGGAATTAATGCCTCAATCCCATCATTATTAATAATTACATCGTCTGCTAACTCTAATTGCGTATTACGAGCAACCTGTCGCTTAAGAATAGCATCAACCATACTTTGATTTAAACCGCTTCTTTGCATGAGCCTTTTTAGCAACTCTGGGTATTCAGTATCTACAAAAATATTACGATCGGTTATAGCCAAATAGTCTGGTGCTCGAAATAATAACGGAACCACAACCATCGAATAACAGGCAGAAGAATTATTAAGTAATTGATTACGCATTTCTGCCAAAATCAATGGATGGATTAATTTTTCAAGTCGTTGATGTAATAGATCATTGTTAAAAACCATCTCGCGCAATCGTCGACGATCTAAAACACCGCCATCATCAACAAGGTCATTACCAAACTCTTTTTGAATTGCAGATAATGCAAAGCCATTTGGCAGAGTTAGTTGATGAGCAATGGCATCTGTATCAATAACCTGAGCACCTCGTTCTGCAAAAAGCTTTGCCACAGTTGATTTGCCACTACCAATTAATCCAGTTAAGCCAATCACCATTTTAGTCATTATCCTGACTCAATACATGATTAAAGGAAATAATTCATTTGCAAACAATAGCACCAATATTCCCGCAGCACCAAGAAATGGACCAAATGGAATCGGATTACCAGCATTTAACTTACCACATAAACGCAAGGTTACTGCATAAATAATGCCACATACCGAAGATAGGATCAAAACACTAAGAAGATTTTGCCAGCCAAGCCATGCACCAATCGCTGCGAGCAGCTTAAAGTCTCCATAGCCCATACCTTCTTTCTTAGTAATCAATTTAAAGATCCAGAATAACAACCATAAAATCATATAGCCTGCAACTGCACCAATTACAGCATTAGTTAGACCACCACAGATTCCACCATGCAGATTAAAAAGCAAACCAAGCCAAACCAATGGCAAAGTCAATTCATCAGGTAACAAAAAGGTATCTAAGTCTATCATCATCAAAGATAAGACTACTGAGACGAAAATTAAGCCACCAAACAACGCCCATGGATCATTGAAAACATAACCAACCGCAACAAATAGTATTCCGCAAAGAGCTTCAACTAAAGGATAACGAAATGAGATTTTTGCTTTACAGCTAGTACATTTACCACCAATAATAAAATAACCAATCAACGGAATATTTGTCCACACAGGAACCTTAGCCTGACATTTCGGACAATGTGAATGTGGATGCACCAGATTGAATCGAGTCTCATCCGGACTTAAAGTACATTCATCGCCAAGCACTTCAATACACTCATTACGCCACTTACGATTAAGCATAATTGGCAGGCGATAAATAATTACATTAAGAAAACTCCCAATGCATAGACCAACAATCAATAAACATATTGCACGAAACAATAAGCTGTTTAAAAATAAAAAACCAAATAAATCAAACATATAAAACCTACTTAATATTAACCAACCACGTCTCCCAAATGGAATAGCGGTAAATAAATTGCAACAATAATTGAGCCCAAAACACTACCTAAAATTACGATAGTTGCTGGTTCAATTAATGACAAGAGTGTTTCAATCACCATTTCAATTTCTTGATCATAGTAATCTGCGATAGATTGTAATAAGAAATCTAATGAACCAGCTTCCTCGCCGACAGCAACCATCTGATTAACCATATTGGGGAATATATCCGTAGTCAGCATAGCGTTATATAAGCTACTTCCCGACTCTACATCCTTCTGAATATTTAAAGTCGCTGCACCATATAGATAATTATCAACCAAAAGAGCTATCGAACGCAGAGCATCATTAAGCGGGACACCAGCTGAAAACAATAGCGAAAGCGTTCGTGTCCAACGCGAAATCAATGTTTTCTGAGCTAATTCTCCCAAAAGTGGTACTTTAAAAATTGCGCTGTCAACAAAAAACCTAAAACGTGGAATACCGCGATAGGCAGACTTAAACGCAAAAAATGCACCAACAATTGCTCCAATGATTAACCACCAAAAACCAATTATGAAATGAGAGACCGCGACCACTATTAAGGTTGGTGCTGGTAATTTCGCTCCCATCCCCTCAAAAATCTTCTGGAATTGCGGAACCACAAACCCTAAGACAATAGCTAACACTATCGTTGATACAATTACCACAATAACCGGGTATGCCATAGCTGATTTAACTTTACGCTTAACAGCATCAATCTTCTCTTTATATTCGATATAACGAGTCAGCAAGGTTTCTAAAATCCCGCCTTTTTCACCGATTGATAGGAAGTTAATAAATAATGCATCAAAAACCATCGGATATGTCCCAAATGCTTCCGACAAGCTTAAGCCATTTTCCACCCCAAATTTAATATCTTCTAAAATCTCATAAAATTTTTTATTTTCCTGTCCGCGAATTACTATATCAAATGTTTTTAGCAATGGAACGCCAGATTTAATCACCACTACAAACTGCTTAATAAAAACCGTAATCTCTTTATCTTTTACTGGTTTTTTGACTTTTTTCTTCTCTTTATCAGTTGTGGCTCCATCCTTATTGGCTAACTCGTGGATTTCTTTAGAACGTGCTAACTTAGCAAATAAGCTTAATCTTTTCTCTTGCGTACTGGCTTTAAACTTGAACTGCGCTAAGATATCATTCATAAAAGAAAGACTGCTACGGCGCTTAACCGAGAATGGAATAATATCCCGTTTACGTAATTTAACCCTTGCGATAATGGCAGTTTCAGCCTCAACCGTTCCAGTAACTAAATCACCGTTTTTGGTTCTACCTTCATAGAACCAACTTAACTCACGAGGATTCTGCTTATCTTTCTTAGTCGCCATTTTGTTTACCCATTAGTATTAGCTTCAATTTCAGATAAAGAGGTTACTCCTAAACGCACTTTATTTAGACCGCTTTGCCGCAAACTTAACACCCCTTCCTTGCGCGCTTGGGCAGCAAGCTCTACAGATGTTGCGCTTAACAGAATCAAACGTTTAAGCTCGTCTGAAATCGCCATAGTTTCAAACACACCAACCCGTCCTTTATAGCCAGTATTGTGACAAGCATAACAGCCCACCGCTATATACGGTTGCCATCCTGCATCTACTTCTTCGGGTGTAAACCCAGCCTCAATCAAGGCTACTTTTTCCATTTTTGCCAAACGCTTACACTGTGGGCATAGTCTACGTACCAAACGCTGAGCAATAATTGCCAAAATTGAATCGCCGACATTATAGGCTGGAACTCCCATACTTACTAAACGTACCAAAGCCGATGGAGCGTCATTAGTATGCAAAGTGGACAGTACCAAATGTCCAGTCTGTGCTGCCTTGATTGCCATTTCGGCAGTATCGTAATCACGAATCTCACCAACCATAATTACATCAGGATCTTGCCGTAAAAAAGCTCTAAGCGCTACTCCAAACGTCAAACCTGTTTTTTCATTAATCGCTACTTGGTTGATTCCAGCCAAAGGGATCTCAATTGGATCTTCTGCTGTTGAAATATTACGGCTACTGTCGTTAAGCATATTTAAACAAGTATAGAGGGAAACCGTTTTACCCGAACCCGTAGGGCCAGTTACCAACACCATGCCGTATGGACGAGATACTGAATCCACAATAATTTTTTTCTGATCCGGATCAAATCCAAGAGCTTCAATCCCTAAGCTTGCAGCTTTACGATCCAAAATCCGCAACACAATTTTTTCACCAAATGAGGTCGGCAAGGTGCTAACCCGGAAATCAATAATTTGATTTTGAGACACCGCAAGACGTAAACGTCCATCTTGTGGCACCCGCCGTTCGGAAATATCTAATTTTGACACCACTTTAATCCGCGCAGCAATCTTATCTTTCAGCGCCATCGGAGGAGTAGCAATTTCACTTAAAACACCGTCAATCCGATAACGCACACGATAATTTTTTTCATATGGTTCAAAATGGATATCAGAAGCCCCCATTTGTACGGCATCAAAAATCATTTTATGTAC
This sequence comes from Neisseriaceae bacterium, assembly GCA_003963245.1. Lineage (GTDB taxonomy): Bacteria > Pseudomonadota > Gammaproteobacteria > Burkholderiales > UBA11063 > Aquella. Next base: position 55,967 of record RXJX01000001.1, on the reverse strand, counting down.
AAATTTTACAATTGGCTGGTCATCATCACCCGAATTAACCATATCTGTGCTACCGCCGTCATCTTCAGTAGCAAATTCAACCCCCTCCAAAGCGGATTCGTCCAAATCAATAGTTTTAAAATAATTACTACTGTTTTGATTAATTACCCGCTCCAACTGAGACTCTTCAACTAGAATTAAATCAATCTTCAGACCTGTTTTAAAACTAATTGAGTCAAATAATTCTTTATTGGTTGGATCTACAACCGCAAGCTTCAAAAGCTTGCCTCGTTTGACCAGTGGTACAATTTTGTTATTGATAATAATATCCATACTAATCAGACCCACTGGCATAAAATCAAGATTAAATGCTTCAATATCTAAAACAGGTATCCCATAAAATGAAGCAAGAATATTCATGATCTTATGAACTGTTATTTCAGGCTTCACCTTAGATATAGCACTAATTATTGAAATTCGCTCCTGAGCTGCTGTATCTGTAACTTTTTTTATATCGTCTGGTTGTAATAACCCAGCTTGTGCCAAAATTGTAAATATACCACTATTTAATGCCATGTTTTTAGCTTTGTAAAATTATTACCATTTAACCTGATATTTTATCATGTATGCTCAAATGTACTGATTTAATTATTCTGAGATCTGTGAAACACGAACTCTTTCGGCCCAATATTTACCAACATTCAAAACTTCAAAACATAAATTATTTATCCTGAAACAGAAATTGGGACTAGGAATAATGCCTAAATGCTTCATAATCAAACCATTAATACTCATTGCGTCATAACTTGCAGGTAAATCTAAGTTATATGCTTCATTAAATTCTCGTACAAGCGTAGCTCCATCAACAATATATTGTCCAGGAGCTTCTTCAATCATTAAATAGCTACGGTGTGGAGCATCAGTCGTAAAATCACCAAAAACAATCTCAAGCATATCTTCAAGACAAGCTATACCCAAGGTATCACCGTACTCATTAACCACCACAAAAATACGTTCGCGCTGCTTCTGAGCTTCAGTTAACTGCTTGATAATCGGAATAAAATCAGGAATAAAATTAATTTTACGGATTAACCCACGCAGGTCATTCAAATCATATTCTTCTGAACCTAAGGATAAAATGTCTTTGGCGTGAATAAAACCTATAATTTGATCAAGACTACCTTCGCAAACTAATATTCGAGTATGATGGGGATGCTGTAGTTGGTCTCGGATATTTTGCAATTCATCATCTAGGTTAACTATCTCAGCATTACGCAAAGGAATCACAACTTCTTTAATCGCTAATTGTTCCAATTCAATCGAGTTCAGGAGTATTGAACGATGATCTTCAGCAAACGGTGAACGCTTATCGGCAACAATTGCCTTTAACTCATCAAGCGAGGTTCCATCAGCATGCCCCACACCTAATGCTCTAGTGATAAAATAAACTATTTTATCAATAAACCAAATAAGTGGTCGGGTAATAATAAACAAAAAATACAAAGGGATAGCAACCGCACGTAAAACCGCAACAGGCGCTTTAGATGCAATAATTTTAGGTGCAGCCTCTGAAAAAATAATGATCATCAACGTCACTAATAGTGTTGACAAGGATAAAACAAGCTCGTGACCAGTTCCAAAAATCTTTAATACCAACATTGTCGATAAAGTTGTGACTAAGGCATTAAAAAAGCTATTACCAAATAAACTAAAGATTAACACACGTTCTAGCTGCCGCTTTAATTTCAACGCATAACTTGCCCAGACTTCTTCATCAGCTAATGCAATCAATTTATGCTCTGATATAGCAACACTCGCTGTTTCTAAAAACGAAAATAAACTTGCAACAAGCAATAAAACAAACAGACCGATAAAACTTAATATATCCATTGAATTACCTATAAGACAATATCTCAGAGAATGAATATTAACAGAAATCTGGAAATATAACGCATAAACCAGTACATCCCAATCTGCCCAGAGAATTTGTTCCTTTAATGCAAAATATGTTGATAGACATCAAAACCTTAATAAACATCCCTAGCACAGATTTAAGTATTTTTCAATCATCAATTCTGATTATTGCTAAATATAGTTCATAATTCTTATAATACTATCATCAAGTAATAAGTAATTGAAACTTAATCGGTAACTTAGCAAGGAAAAAACCATGAAGACATTTTTTATTAGAATTATCACTGGTGCTATTAAAATAATTGCATCTGCGCAAGCAATAGAAAATCAACTTTATTATTGTCATTCGAACTCGCTCAGACTTAATTTGACAAAAAAACTATCAAAAACATCTAGCCGTTTGTCATATAATAATTAAATGAATCATGCTAATACACCGTCACGGTTAGAGCTTACAAAACTTTGACCGTTTCTGCTACCTTGGCAGCAATCCTGCGCGCATCGTGAGTATCATCAGCATAAGCAAGAGCAACTCCCATGCGACGTTTGACAAATCCTTCCGGTTTGCCAAATAAACGTAAATCGCTGTGTGGATAGCCCAATGCTTGTCTAAGGTTACTATATTCCAAGGCTCGACCATCTTTGCCAGCATAAATCACATGACTTGCACCTGCTTCTCTCTGTGAGGTATCAACCGGCAATCCTAAAATTGCCCGGGAATGAAGTTCAAATTCATTCTGGTACTGGGTTATCATCGTAACCATTCCAGTATCATGCGGACGTGGACTTACTTCAGAAAACCAAACCATATCACCTTTGACAAACAGTTCCACACCAAACAAACCAGTTCCACCAAGATTTTCAGTTACTTTGTGGGCAATCTCCTTTGCATTGATTAATGCTTGTTCACTCATTACTTGCGGTTGCCAACTTTCCACATAATCACCGGAAACCTGACGATGTCCAATCGGATTGCAGAAGTAACTTTGAATTACTCCATTTTCATCTTGAGCACGAACCGTTAATAGCGTAATTTCAAAGTCAAAGTCTATTTGAGCCTCAACAATTACCTCGCATTTGTTTACTCGCCCAGAATTATTGGCATATTCCCAAGCATTCTCAATTTCAGCAGCAGAAGTAATACGTGACTGCCCTTTACCTGATGATGACATAACTGGCTTGATAAAACATGGATAACCTATTGCGGCACAAGCTTCGCGTAACTCAGGAAGACTTGTTGCAAAGCGATATGCAGAGGTTGCAATCTGCAACTCTTCAGCTACCAGATGTCGAATACCGCCTCGATTCATGGTTAAATTAACTGCTCGTGCTGTCGGAACTACACGCGAAATATGCTGTTCTTCAATTTCTAAAAGCACTTCTGTAGCAATAGCTTCAATTTCTGGCACAATAATCTGTGGACGAATGGAATGAATTAACTGACGCAGTGCCTGAGCATCAGTCATATTAATTACATGCGAAGAATGCGCAACTTGCATCGCCGGAGTATTAGCATAACGATCAACCACAATGGTTTCAACGCCTAAGCGCTGCAAAGCAATAACAACTTCTTTACCCAATTCTCCGCCACCCAGAAGCATAACTTTTAGAGCAGAACTTGATAATGGTGTTCCTATTTTTGACATATCATAACCTTTTTAATTAATCCTCAAACTGATTCGAAATACAAGTAGGCGATTTATGACAAAGCCTACAGGTAGTAGGTAAGGAATAAATCAACGACCTAGGATAATGAATCTGATTGAGTAAACAATAATACACAATTTATGCACACTTAATTAGTCAACCTATTCATAGCCAATGTGTACAACTCATATTTCAAAGGCTATAACAGACGATTATATGAATTAAGCTCATAAGGTATGTTATCCACAACTCACCCACACTCAATCGACATAACTATACATAATACCTATGAGTAACTAAATTTAAGCTATGAAATTCAAGTGGTTAACTTGTGAATACTCTTCGTCTTTGAATCTTGAACTTTGTCGGACTTCAAAAATCAATATTATGAATATAATAATTTACGCATAATTAGAGCAACTCACTTTGTTCTGGTGAATTTTGTTTATCGACAATCGCACTAACCTGTCCATCACTAAGTGTAATTGCAATTTTACCATGATGTTTGGTCTGTTTAATACTCTGAATTACCTTGCCATTATTATCGCGGACGATCGCATAGCCGCGGGTGAGAATATTATGCGGGTTGAGCAGGTTGAGATTGTGCAAACAGTTACTTAAGCGTATTTGCTGGTCTTTATAAACTGAATTAAACGAACGAGTAAGACGTAATTTAAGTTGCTCTAACCGCGCAATTTGTGGCTCTAGCTCTGGCTTGAGCTGAATAATTTTACTTTGGTAAATATCCAGTTGCCAGCGCAATTTTAATAATTTGCTCTGAATCACCTGAGTTAATTTCTGCTCTAATTGAGCTAAGCGCTGAGTTTGCATCGCTAATTTATTGAGTGGGTTTAATGCTTTTAGTTGAGCAAGATTGAGATCCAAGCGCTGCTGTTTATCATTTAATTGCTGAAAAACTTGCGTTTTGAGACTTGTCTCTAATCCGCGTATAACCTCAAGCCATTCACTACGACTTTTAGCAACCAATTCGGCAGCAGCAGTTGGCGTAGGCGCACGTAAATCCGAAACAAAATCAATGATCGTAGTATCAGTTTCATGCCCAACCGCACTAATCAGTGGGATCTGACTATTAAACACCTCGCGTGCAACAACTTCTTCATTAAAGCACCACAAATCCTCCATACTTCCTCCGCCACGACAGACAATCAAAACATCAACTTCCTGACGTTGATTGGCGGTACGAATCGCACGAACTAATTGCATACTCGCATCACTACCTTGCACAGCACTATGATAAATTACCAACGGAATGTTTGGCATCCGGCGGCGAAGTGTCGTTACTACATCACGAATCACCGAGCCTTCTTTAGAAGTAATCACACCAATCGCACGTGGGAAAACTGGAATTGGTTTTTTATATTTCAACTCAAACAAACCTTCAGCTTTTAGTTTCTCAATCAAGCGAGCATAGGCTTCCCATAGGGCACCCAGACCAACTTTGCGTACTCGCTCAACATTAATTTGATAACTGCCGTTTTGCGGGTAAATCGTAACTCGCCCACGGACTTCAACTTGTGTACCATTTTCTAGCGAAAAATCTAGCAACCCAGCTAATTTGGCAAACATAACACAGGAAATCTTAGCACCCTCGTCTTTTAGATCAAAATAGAGATGAGCATAACTTTTGAGCCCTGAAATTTCACCTTTAATCCACATAATCGGCAGATGACTTTCCAAGGTTGATTTGGCTAGTTTATTAAGTTGACTGACTGAAATTACATCATCGTCGGCTTGTTTGGGCGTTAATAGGTTGATTTGGTTAAAATTCATAGTTTTTTCCAATACCATGATTACAACAGCTTAACTTTTTACTCATCATTAAAAAAATCATCGTCAATATGTTTAATGTTAAGAGTAGTACGCGTTTGCACGCCAAAATCATAATCAAACATTAACTCAGTAAGTTGTATACCATTAATTATAACCAAATTAGCTTGCTTGGCATATTCAACGGCTTCAGGAGTAAAATTGCTAGTAGTAATAAATAATCCTTTACTATCTTTGTTGTGAATGGAGCCAACAAACCCCTGTAATGTTGGGCGACTAATTTTATTATGCTTATTGTAACGCTTAACTTGAATATAAATTTTCTCTAAACCAAGTACATCTTTATTAATTATGCCATCAATTCCTTCATCGTTTGATCGCTTTGTTTCAATAGCTTTACCATACCCCATTCGTACCAATAAGTCGAGAATGATTTTCTCAAATTTATATGGGTCAACACTATAAAGAATATCCAATAAATCACGACAAGTCGTGCTTTTCATTGAGTCATATGCTTTTGTTAGCTCCTCTTCAGGAGTCTCTGTTTTAGACTCTGCATTTGATTGCACTTCTATTTCATTTGACTTTGCTTTGGAGTTAAACGCCTCTATCCATTCTCTATATTTACTACATTTAAGGTATAAAAACTTCTTATCAATACATTCAATTTGCTGATTTAATAGTGATAAGCCCTCCGAAGAGATATTAATTTGGGAACCTCTACTTGGTTGCTCAATAAGACCAGCACCTTTAAGATATGTTTTAGCCCAAGCTATACGATTATCAATAACCGAAGCACCGCTTTTGATAGTTTGAGATAAATCTTCATCCGTATATTTTTCTTGCTGTTTGATTAAAACTATAGCGTCTTTTAGAAAAATTCTCTGATGTTTAGAAATAATCTTCAGCAATGGCAACATAAAATATTCAAAATTTTGTATCATTACTCACAACAACTTTCTTTAAAAAGTTACTACATTATTAGTGTCTATATCCATTAAATAAATTTAATCAATTACTTAACTGGCATATATACTTCAGTAATATAATCTTCTGGGTTCTCGGTATTATGCGGACCTTTAATATATACCTCGTAGGGAGAAACATTTTTATCAACTTTAAGCTTTAAACCACGAACATGAGTATAAGCACCAGCCCATGCGTCTCCCATAAAATCATAGCTACCATTTAGCGTAACTTTAATTGCTTTATGCTCAGGGATAGATTTACTTATCAGCTCGCTATTATTGATAATATTCCCATCATAAACTGCTGCTGCGGTATAGTACATTATTTCTTTACTAATTTTAAATTTATCACAAAAACAAACCATTCCTAAGGGTACAATATCAACCTCACCGACAAGTTCATGTAATTTACCAAATGTATCATACATACTATTGGCAATATCTGACATGCTACAAACAGCCGAGAGACCAGCGATTTTAAAACCATTTACTTTTTGAGGAATGTCAAAATACTCCAGCTTGGCTGGAACACGCCCTAATTTCACCATATATTCAAGTCTGATTAAACCACGTTCAAAATCACGTCCGATCATAACCTGAAACATCTTTTTAAAGAAACATAAGAACCAAGGTAATTTACTCTCCATTTTCCAGCTAACTTTGGTCTCATTTTCACTCAGCACATCTAAACTAAAAGTTACTTTTGCCTGTGATTTAAATGGTTTAATAAACTGCAGATCAATATTTACCTCATTTGTCGAGCTATTAACCAGCTTCATCTGCCCCATACCTGTAAATTTACTCTCCCACTGTAGAAAATCGTGTTGACAATTTACAATAGTTTCATGATCCAGACATAACCACGGTGACCAGCCACCCCAGTTATTAAAATCTGAGATATAGTTTAACAATTGCGAAGCCGATGCAGCAATCACTCTTTCTTTAGTAACGGAATAACTCATGGAGAGCCCCCTTGTAATTAATGATTAACAATGTGATGAATTAGATTGCGTAGATGTAGATATGGATATTATAAGATAATTGTTAATTACGATTAAATTTTTTTATAAAATCCAGATAGCTCATTTCGCGCCACTGCCCGGGCTGTAAATCGCCTAGAGAAATACCACCAATAGCAGCACGAACTAAACGTAATGTTGGCAAACCAACTTTAGCAGTCATCCTCCGTACTTGGCGATTTTTACCCTCACAGATGGATAATTCTAACCATGAGGTTGGCACAGTTTTACGAAAACGCACCGGTGGAACGCGCTCCCATAGTCCTAATGGCTCTGTTATGATCTTAACCGATGCTTTAGCAGTAACAAATTCGCCCAAATCAACACCATTGCGCAGCTGCTCCAATTGCTCGGCGTTAGCATTGCCCTCGACTTGAACCCAGTAGATTTTAAACTTTTTATATTTCGGATCACTGATCTTAGCCTGAAGTTTGCCATCATTAGTTAGAATTAATAAACCTTCACTGTCAGTATCAAGGCGACCTGCCGGATAAACCCCCGGCAGTTTTATATAGTCTTTTAATGTATTGTGTGGAGGATTTGGTGAAAATTGGCTAATTACACCGTATGGTTTATTGAAGAGAATTACCTTGGTCATGCTAATTTATAGTTCTGTTGGGTGTAAATTTTCAAGCCGTCAAACACTTGCTGAGCAACTTTCTGGCGAAAATCACTGGTTCGTAAAAGGTCTTCCTCGGTAGGATTGGAAACAAATGCTGATTCAACTAATATTGATGGAATATCCGGCGCCTTTAATACCGCAAACCCAGCGCGTTCAATGCCGTTACTATGAAGTTTGTTGATATCTTTAAGCTGAGCTAATACAGTTTGTCCAAGGCGACTGCTTTTACGCATGGTAAAACTTTGCGTCATGTCCAATAAAATTTTGTTTACCGCACTATCACGAGTTTGAAATGACATCCCCCCGATCAAATCTGAATTATTCTGGCTAGTTGCCATATATTTGGCAAAAGCACTACTTGCACCACTTTCAGAAAGAACAAAAACCGAGGAACCTCGTGCAGCCGGAGAAGTAAATGCATCGGCATGTACAGAAACAAAAATATCTGCTTTAGCTTTACGCGCGATTGCAACGCGGGCACCTAGAGGAATAAAGATATCCTGAGAACGGGTAAGCTGCGCTTGCATGGTGTCGCTGGAGTTAATCAAATCGCGCAAACGCTTACCAATATCTAAAACAATATGTTTTTCTTTGGTACCTTGAGGTCCAATCGCTCCCGGATCTTCGCCACCATGTCCAGGGTCAATCATCACCAATATTTTACCTTTATTTACAGTTTGCTTCTCGGTACTAGCACTTGGTGCACTAATCACTGGATAATCCATACTTCGCTTGCTTGAAGCAACAGCTGCAGATTCATCACTTTTCGATTGATCTGCATTCAGTTGTAAAAACGCCAGCATTTGATCATTAAGTACATTGCTTTCATTTTTATTACTAGGTGCGGCATTAGCTGGATACATATCAAAGACATAACGATATTTATAGTTTACACTACCAAGGCTCACCGGATCAACCGTTTGTGTTTGCGCCGAAACAGCCTGTTTAGCATAAACGACAATCCGCACTGTAGTCGGATTAAATTGTCCTACTTTAATACCACTAATTATTGGATCACCATCAAATTGATTCTGCGTTAAACTTTTTAAAACCGTATTTAAAGTAGAATTTTGGATATCAATCACAAAACGGGTAGGATTAGATAAGTTAAAATATTTTGCTTTAATTCCCTGCTCTGCTTCAATTGTCAGACGAGTATAAACATCAGATGGCCAAATCCGCACTGAAACAATTTGATTGGTGCTATCACTAGCGATTTGATCAATCAAATCATCAGCAGCTGATTTTTTGGGGCTAATTAAAAACGTTAGCCCAGAAAGAAAACTAAATTTAATCAAATTTCTACGTTGTTGATTAATTTCATCAAACATTTGTCACCTGTATCCGTTAAAGCATTAATAACTAATTCACGCCGTTCATTATTAAGAAAATTTATAGTTACTTGCCAGTCAATAGAAGGAATCAAACCATCAGCTTTCTCTGGCCACTCAATAAAACTAATTTGTGGTTCATTGAAATACTCGTCAAGGCCAGCATCAAACCACTCCTCAGGATCGCTAAAGCGGTAAAGATCAAAATGGTAAACCGCAAACGATTCCAGCTGATATGGCTCAACCAAAGTAAAAGTGGGGCTTTTAACTGAACCCGTGACGCCGATAGCGCGTAAGATTGCACGGGTAAGTGTAGTTTTACCAGCTCCCAAATTACCGCTTAGACTAACAATGAAATTTGGTACAATCACTTGCGCAATTTTCGTTGCCAGATTTTCTGTCGCGTTCAGACTTTCTAAGTTAAATACATGAATCATAATAAATAATTTAAGCAAAAAAATATGGTGGATTATAACATACTCAAGGCATTGATTAAAGACAAAGCGCAAGAACTTGGTTTTTTAGAGCTAACCGTTTCATCATGTGCAATTGATCCATCCGCTGGGCAAAAATTTCAAGATTGGCTGGCACAAGGGTATGCTGGCGATATGCACTACCTTGAGAATAATCAGAATTTACGGCTTAATCCACAAGAACTCCATCCAAGCAGTATCCGTATCATCAGTATTAAAGTTCCGTATCTAACCCAAACTACTGCCCTGCTAAAAAAACAGTTGACACAGCCAGAGCAAGCCTATATATCAAGCTATGCACTAGGACGTGACTATCATAAAGTAGTTAAACAACAACTTAATAAGCTAGCCACGTGGATTAATCAATATTTAAGTGAGTCGGGATTTGAACATCACTATCGGGTATTTAGTGATTCCGCACCAATCATGGAAGTCCAGGTTGCAACTCAATCCGGTGGGGGTTGGCGCGGTAAAAATACCTTACTTCTCAATAAAAAGCACGGTAGCATGTTTTTTTTGGGTGAATTATTTACCAACCTACCACTTGAGATCGATAAACTAACTACCGCTCATTGTGGTACTTGTACTAAATGCATTGAAGTTTGCCCGACACAGGCGTTTGTTTCACCCTATGTTTTAAATGCCCAAAAATGTGTTTCCTACCTAACGATTGAAAATAAAGGTTCAATTCCACTAGAGTTACGTAGTCTCATTGGTAATCGCATCTACGGCTGTGACGATTGTCAATTGTTCTGCCCTTGGAACAAATTTAGCACTCTCACTACTTACACTGATTTTATCCCACGCCATAAACTTGATTCATCAAGCTTGCTGGATTTATTTAAGTGGGATGAAACTGAGTTCACAAAGAAAATGCAAGGTAGTGCCATTTTACGTATTGGCTACGACTCATGGCAAAGGAACCTAGCGGTTGCATTGGGTAATGCTCCATACAGTGAAGAAATCATCTCCGAATTAAAATCTAAAGCGCAAATTGCCAGCACATTGGTAAAAGAACATATTGAATGGGCAATAGCTCAGCAGAAAAATAAATGCATTACTTCAAATAGTTGATAAGCTCCAATAATTTTTTGGCGCATTAAATTGGACAAAAATGTAAATTCTGCTTGCAAAATCTCCAACTCTCAACTATAATACCTATCTCACCTAAAGCGGAAGTGGCGAAATTGGTAGACGCACTGGATTTAGGTTCCAGCGCCGCGAGGCGTAAGAGTTCGAGTCTCTTCTTCCGCACCATTAATCTCTCGAAACATTAAAAACAAACAATCTGATTTAGTTAAATATTTCCAATCTATTCCTTTATGCAATAGTTATGTTTAACTGTGTATAATCATATTCATTATCCCCAAATTATCCCCAGACAATTTTCATTGATTCTTTCCAAAACTTATTAATTAAGGAAAAATCATGAAAACAGCCGATAATCAAACAAAACGTTTCTACTGGCTAAAACTAAAAGATAATTTCTTTGACCGTGAAGAAATTCAACTTATCGAAAGTTTGCCCAATGGCAAAGAATACGTTCTGATCCTGCTCAAATTTATGATGAAGGCGATTAATTCAGAAGGTCGCCTAGTCGTAAAAGATGTAATTCCCTATAATCCCCAAATGCTAGCAACAGTTACACATAGTAATGTTGATACTGTTCGTAGCGCAATTGACATATTCATCAAATTTGGTTTGATGAGTACTCTTGATGATGGTACTTTATACATGAATGAAGTACAGGCATTATTAGGCTCTGAAACTGAGTTTGCTGCTAAAAAACGAGAGTATCGCCAGAATCAAAAAAGTAATCCTCAACTACCAGACAAATCAAAGACAAAAAAAGACATTGTCCCGGACAATGTCCGACAAGAGAATAGAGATAAGACATTAGAGAATAAGAATATCCCCTATAATCCCCCTAGTGTTGATTTAAGCAATAATCTGGGGATAGCAGATATTTGGACTAATCTCATTAAATCTGGAGGATATTCATTTTCTGATACCGAAATAAACTCTATCCGAGAATTTGCAATTTATAAGTCTAGATTTGATTCTGTAACCGAACAACAAATCAAATACACCCTAGATATTCTTAGCGAACATAAGAAGTCTTATGACATCTGCCGGATGATCAAACATTCTATAGCCAGTGGCTATAAAGCCGTAATGACCCCTACAAAAGATTTTCTAATCAATAGTACTAGTGCTAACAAGCCAGTTGTTGTTTCAGGTAGATACCTATCTACTGAGTATATTACCCCTGAGACCAGAGAGCAAAAGCTGGAATTACGCAATTATCTGGAGCGCTGTTACATGCGTGAGTTGGTTGATCCACGAACCGGGTTAGCTCTAACAAGTGAGCAAAAAGCTCTCTTTAAAGCGCATTATGACTTTGCCAAATCACAGCATATTAGCATTACCGAGTACATCTACCAGAACGAAGTTTTAACTGGTAGCTGTCTATTAGATCAGCCAATAACAGGCAAGAATAGTCCTGTTATTGATTCTGTAGCTTAATTAACCAGACTGATTTTGATATTGGTGATGCATTATGAAATACATACAATCTCATCAGTTTAATGGCTGGTTAATATGTGATAGCAATATGCATTTATTGCATATTGGATCTGACTATCGTCAGTTGCTTTGGGTGTTCCTTGGACATCCACACCCGCGCAAGCTAGCATTATCAAGCACTAGGGTGCTTTCAATGCAGGGCTTAGCCCTCTTGAATGGTTCACTTGCTGGACGCTTCATTCACCAATCAATTCACCCGCCGCCGTCAATCTCGCCGCTTGACCAACCTATTTCTGACTGCGCCGGGGGCTTGCCTGCGGTTGGCTGGACGCCAATAATAAATAGGTTGGTCAAGCGCCTCGTTGGGAGGCACTTTGACGGCGGCTCTCGCAACCGCTTTGCCAACTGTGGGCAGTTGTCTTTGCTCCAAATCTCTGGGGAGATTTGTTTGCTCAATGGTCGTCACAAGTTTGCTATGGGCAAACGTTGTTCCTCGTTCGGCACATCTGGGGATGTTCCTCACCAGAACCGCAGCGGCTACTTCTGGGGAAGTACCCTTGCTTGTGCAACTGGGGTTGCACATTCTGCCTTGCTACGCACAAAAACCTGCGCTGGACGCTTTGTTTTTGTTTGTCTGGTTCTGGCTTATTCATTAGCGTGTATCTTAATGAAGAGCCAGGATGAAGGAAATGGTTCTAGGTTGGTGGTTGGGTTTTTAGTTTGATTGTTAATTTATTTTTTGGAGTATTTGTATCATGGATAATTTAATTCGTCAGTTGATGGATGGCTTATACCATTTGCTGGTATCAAAGCCTGTTGACTTTATTTTTAATCATAGCTTTGCTATAGGTTTTTTAGTGGGAGTTATTTCATTAGTTCCATTTGCAATTAAGAGATTACCTCATGCATTAATTTTGCTTTTAGCAATGTTACTTTCTATTTATTTGAGTTATGTCTTTAATCTGGATTTTAGTCAGGCTTTTTATTCCAATAAATTTTATCTGGTTGCAAAGTTAGTGGGTAATTATCTTATTGGCTGTGTCTTTGGTTTTAGCGTAGCTAATTTAATTCAACGTATCAGAGGAGAACATGATCATGTTATCAACAACTAGTCAACTAATGGAGTATTCAATTGCTACTGAATACCTAATGAATAATATGGGCTATCTTGTAGTAGCGGGAGGATTATCCTATAACATACCGCAGCTATTTAAGCTTAAATCAGAATCTGGCTATATGATTAGAGCTGGAATAATGTCTGCTGCAAGTTTAGCTATTATTCCTACAGCCATGATACTACCAGAAAGCTATCCAATGGGATTAAAGCTGATTGGCTGGGGCTGCTCATTTATCGCTGGAATGCTCTTTGCTACCTATGGCGCTAGAAAACTACAAGCAAAATTCAGTTTATTCTTTAGTAAGTTTACTGTTAAGAATAATATCCGTAAAGGTTCAAAAACTGATATTCGTTATATGGCAAAAGAATTGCCTGCTATTCCTCAATATAATCCATTAAAGTATATCAATCTAAAGAAAGGTATCTTTGTTGGATTAGATGAACAGGTAAAGCCAATCTACCTGAAGAATCTTGAAGATTGGTATAAGAAGCATTTCCTGATTGTTGGAGCTACCCGAAGTGGTAAAGGTGTAGCAATGCAGTATCTGGGTATTCAATCTCTGATGCTAGGTGAAAAGGTAGTATTCCTTGATCCTAAAGGAGATAAATATATGCCACATATATTTAAAGCTCAATGCAATGATCTTGGAGTACCTTATCATTACATCGATTTAACTCAGGATATACCACAAATCAACCTGATAGCTGACTTTAACAGCCGGGATTTAAAAAACTGTCTGGTTGAAGCTTTCTCTCAACGGGAAATGGGATCAGAATCTGATGTTTATCGCAAGAATGAGCAGGAGTTTCTAGAAAACTTGGCTAAATTCATTTTTGAACAGAATCAAAGTGTAAATAGTGCCACTACTGGTGAAGCAATTAATGGTTCAAACTATTTTGCTAATGATGGAGATAGAATAAATAATAATAGAAAAAGTCTGGCTGATATTTGCAAAGATTATGATATTGAGCGTTATGCTGATAAATATAAATCATCGGTATCTGATCTGAATAAACTGCTTAATGTAGCAGCAATTAATGCAGCTAATGGTAAATCATTATCTGAGCTTCTTGCTGGTGGTGGCTGTATCTATATTGTTGGTGATCTACTTGATGAAACCATGAAGAAAATCCAGCGCTTTATATTCTGCCGGATAGTTCAGTTAGCTAGGAATCACGCTAATGGAGTATTTGATACTAATTCAAATTCAATGTTATTGGATTCAGTTAATCAGAATGGTGCTAATAGCAATATGAATGATAATAATCATAATGAAGAAAGAAATATCACTGTCTTTGCTGATGAATTAGTGGCGCATATCTGTCGATTTGTAGCTGAAAGTTATACTGTTACCCTTGGCTGGAATTTAAAGATAGTTAGTGCTATTCAGGATTTGAAGTTACTCCGTGGTGCTCCAGCTGATCTTGATCCTGAATATCTTAAAGGTGCAGTATTTGGTAATAGTCAAAATAAGCTATTTTATCGAGCCGATGATATTGATACTGCCGATTTCCTATCTGATATGACAGGTAGAATCCAGATTGAAGAAGAACAGAAGCTAGTTACCCGGAATAGTCTTAATTCTGAAAAGCTGGATAAACAAACCAGATTAATTCAGTCTGAGCGTAATTACTTTGATAGAAATATGATTCTTAATCTGAAACAGTTTGAAGCGGTATTCTGTTCCTCACTGCCATATAGAAAAACTATTGCTTCATTATGTAAAACTAGTCCAGTCAAAGTTACTAGCGAAGTAAATGGTAAGCAGTTAATTAAGCCAGAATCAAAGGATAACTCTGAAAATCATCTTGAAAACAATACTCATGATTATGCCACAAATGAAAGATACGCTGAATCGCCCGAATCTCAGGTATTCCTTAACGGCTGGCAGAAAGAACTAGCTAAACATAGAGCGCTGATTGATGAAATTACCCAGTCTGGACAAGCCAAATCAGCACCACAAACGAATTTAGCTATAGCAGATAACCAGCAAACTAAATTTGCCTCACAAGAGCAACAGCAGACTAAAACTAACCAAAAAACTAATATTGATAATTTAAACGGAGAATATCATGCAAACCAATACTCAGAATCTCAATCAGAATCAGCTAATAACAATGCAGCCAGAAACAGTCAGAACCAAAAAGCCAGCACCGCAAAATCTGATTACCTGTTCTAGGCTACCTCATGCTGAGAAAATGGCTATATTTAATCAGCGAATTATTAGGGTGTTAAGGTTTCTTATAGATGAGAATTATTCCAGTTTGGAAAATATAGCCAGATTATTAAACGTTCCTAAGCAGACATCCAGCAGGATATGCCGACATTTATGTGATAAAGGCTATTTAAACCGAGTTGAGGTTGATATTGGTCTAGCCAGATCAATATCGGTATTTCAGCCAACTAATACCGGAATAATGTTTGCTTTATATGAAAATGAAGATATTCCTGAATTACGTGAAGTTAATCGGGTTAATCCAGCAACAGTGTATCATGACCTGAAGCTACAGCAAATCCGGCTAAATCTGGAAGTTCAGGGATATACTAATTTCCAGAGTTCTTGGCAGTTAAGCCGGATTCTCAAAAAGCGTAATGAGAAAGTACCAACTATTCCAGACTATACCTGTTTTGATCCGGAAGACAATAAAATTGCTATTGAGTACGAAAGAACGATTAAATCCAGAAAGCGTTATCAGGAGATTATCGGGCAATATATGGACATCAAAGAGCGTGGCATTATCAAGAAGGTTATCTATTATACTGAGCCGGGGTTTGCTAGCAAGCTTCAGCATTTATTTGGAAGTATTGAGTTTATTTATCGGAAGGGGAAAACTGAGAAATATTTGAACAATACAAATTTTTTCACATTTTTATAAAGAGGTAGCCTAAATAAAGGCTACCTCTTTATAAAGCCATTACCTACCACTAAATACATGCTTTAATAGAGACTTTTTTTTCAATCTATTTAACTCAACATTCAGCCTTATACCCGCAAATCTTAATTCATTTATATTTGAATAAATGATGAATAGCAACTCCATTATAGATCTTTGCAATGGATAATCTTCTGCTTGGTTCAAAATTGAAAATAAAAAGTTCAAATTCATATTTTGCTCAAGAGTATTGAGTAGTTCTAAGTAATCAATCGGAAGGAACTGAGAATGATCTCTTATTTTTGTGATTTGATTTTTCATATTATTTAGCGACCGAATAATGTATTCATTAACACCCCAGTATTGGAATGGAGGCTTTGAAGACATTATGTTATCTGCTTTAATACAGTCAACCTTATCACGATAGGTCAACCACTTTCCAACCTCTATTAACTCTTGCTCTGTAAAATATAAATTATGAACACTAACCAAATTATGATTGGGTTTAGTTTTAGCTATACTTTCTAAATTTGTCAACATGTGATCTAAAAGATGCTTTACGTTAAATTGATTTCCAAATTTATTAATTAGACTTTCACTAATATAAGGGTAATTTTTAGCTATGAGCATTTTAACAAGTTCATCATTTGTTTGTATTTGGATATTTTCAGCTGGTAAATAAATTTGATAATTATCTTCAAGTAATTTACGATGGAATTTCCTATTGTATACCCTAAATAAATATAGGTACATATTTAAAGTATCATAAACAAGTCTATTATTCAAACTTATAATATTTTCATATGTCCTTTTTTTTTGCTCGATTTCTTTAATGACTACAGTGAGATAATAAAATATATAACTTACAATATACCCAATAACCAGATTAAAAATAACGTTTTTAATTTCTGCAATAAAAGATGACTTAGCTATATTAAGAAAAGGGCTAAATAGAATATCTATTAAAATTATTGAAATACTTAAAAATAAAAAAAGATTAATATTGTTTTTGAAAGATTGTATTTTGAGGTATTTATATAAATATCTTATTTTTCGATTCATCATAATGGTGTGCTTTTATACTGATGAGTAAATTATAGCATTAATTATCATTTAGATACTTTAATAAGCACTAATTAACGAGCTTTATCGAAAAATCTCTACATCGTTTATACTTTTCTTAATAGATAGTAATTCTCTAGCGCGGGCTAATAATATTCTACCCCCTTTTTGCAAAAAAATATAATTTTTGGGTTTGTTTTATTTATTTTTTCTTTTGCGGCTAACATTATAACGCCGATAAAGCATGTCCATGTTTCGGCTTGCCGAGTGTGAAATTATTAGCTCGGTAATCCTCACTAATAATCTTCATGAACGACACTACCAGAAACCAGTTAATTAGCAGATTTTTATCAATTGCTAATTATGGTTCTGGTGTGCACCAAACTTTTATAAATTCTTTTACTTCGTAAACTCCATAAAACAATTTTAAAAACTTTCGTGTTGGCGCAATCGCACTGGCAAACACATGTACATGCTTTTTAGTATCGCCATTAAGCCGCAAAAGAAAAAATATGCTGGTTTGGATGATATGCCTCTGGCAGCCAAAGGATTATCCTTTGGAATCAAATAACCTGTGTTTGGCTTAATTAGTCGGTAAATAGCGCCCGTTGGCGCTTCAGTAAATATGTGTCTTTATGGAGTGGTAATCATGAATAAACTGGAAAATGCAATTGTTATCTTTGGCTTAGAAAATGGTCAATATACTATCAATAATATTAAACAGGTTTATAGAAAGCTAGCTAGTATTAATCATCCTGATAAGGGTGGGAATACTGAAACCATGCAATTAATCAATACTGCTTTTGCTGAATTATGCAAATACTTTGAAACTAATCAAACACTGGATATTAATCAGGACAATAACGAAACAGCAAATAACTTTGATTTTAGCTTTTTGGATACTCTAAAAACCTTACATGGCGTAATTATCGAAGTTTGCGGCTATTGGGTATGGTTATCTGGTAATACTTATCCTCATAGAGAAACTATCAGTAATCTAGGTTTTAAATTCTCTGGAGCTAAAAAATCATGGTATTGGAGCCCAACCATCAATATAACGAACTATAAGCGCGGCTCTAAATCAATGAAACAAATCCGCAAGGATTATGGCAGCAAAATCATTGAAACTGAATTACAGCCAGTAATTAACTAATTTAGTGGGAAGTAATCCCACTTAGTTAAACAACCAGACAAAGAACAAAACAAAATCAAATACCAATTAAACCACAGGAGCCAATCAATATGACCGATAAAGAATATGCTAAAGAAATTGTTCAAACCATTTATACACAATTAGGCAGTAGTAGATTTACTACCATGACCGGAGCTAAATTATCCTATAACATCAATAACAAAAATCAGCCAGTATTACAATGTAAACTACCAGCTGATATTAAAATCAGGAACAATATTAATCTAGTCCTTATCACCTACAATATTGGGTTAGATTTATATGAATATACCTTTATCAATACCAGAAAAGATACCGAAAACCAGATAATCAAGCAGATCAATGATGTTTATGCAGAAGATTTAATCCCACTGTTTGAACAAGAAACTGGCTTATATTGCTACTTATAGCCAATAACGAATTAGGCTTAGGATAACCTAAGCCTAATCTAATTAATGCGCTGAACCCCAGTTTTGCAAGCAAAACCCGCCATGCCCGTAGCCAGCGCGATAACTATAGCTAAAAAAGCTCCGAATATATGGATAAGCATATGTTGCATTAATATAATATGGTAAAATTTATATATTCTACAATAATAACTTTAAAACCGATGATTAACTAATCAAACTATGATGATAAACATAACTCAAATCGAACAGAATGTGGCTAATCTTTGTGATGGCGAGATTAATCAGCAAACCTTTATTTATGATTTTTTACTGGCTTTTGGCTTAGCAAAAGCATCAATTGCTCGCTTACAAAAAGGTGATAAAAACCTGTCCAAAACAGCTGGCGAGATCTTATGGAAAAAGAAGCTTTATTTTAAGCCCACTGCCACAGCTGAACTCTATCAAACTATTGAGAGTATCCGTAGTAATCCGCAACTACTAAAAAATGATCCGCGCTTTGTTATCGTTACTGATTTCCAACAGCTACTTGCACTAGATACCAAAACGCTAGATACTCTGGATATAGGCTTTAATGAATTAGCTAAACATTTTGATTTTTTCCTGCCGTGGGCAGGTATGGAAAAAGCTACTTATCAGGGCGAAAATCCAGCGGATGTCAAAGCTGCCGAAAAAATGGCAAAACTCTTTGATGAGATACGTAAGGATAACCCAGAATTTACAAGCAAAGAGCAATTGCATAGCTTGAATGTGTTTTTGTCTAGGCTATTATTCTGCTTTTTTGCTGAGGATACTGGTATCTTTGCCGAGAAGCAATTTACTAATGCCATCAAAAGCTATACCCAGTCAGATGGTTCGGATGTACACCAGTATCTGGATAAAATCTTTGCGCTAATGAATCAGAAAGAGCGTGCTAATCTCCCTGATTATATCGCTAAGTTTCCGTATGTTAATGGTGGTTTATTCCGGGATAGTTATCCAGTCCCTAAATTCAGTTTTAAATCTCGTCAGTTACTCTTGGAAAGTGGTGATCTTGACTGGTCGGTAATCAATCCAGATATTTTCGGTTCGATGATGCAGGCAGTAGTAGATGCCAAACAACGTAGTGGCTTGGGCATGCACTATACCTCGGTACCTAATATCATGAAAGTGATTGAACCACTATTTTTAAATGAGCTAAAGGAAGAGTTTACCAAAGCATCTGAGAGTAAAGCCAAGCTCGAGAAGTTATTAGCTAGAATCGCCAAAATCAAGATTTTTGATCCAGCATGTGGCTCGGGTAATTTTCTGATTATTGCCTATAAAGAGCTGCGTAGTCTTGAAATATCAATCATGCAGCGGATAGATGAACTAACTGGCAAAGCCTCAATGTTATTTTCACAGATTCAGCTGCATAATTTTTATGGTATAGAAATTGATGATTTCGCCCATGAAATTGCCAAACTATCGCTATGGTTGGCTGAACATCAGATGAATATGCGTTTTGAGAAAGAATTTGGTAGAACACTTCCGCCGTTACCTCTCAAAGATAGTGGTAATATTGTCTGTGCTAATGCTTGCCGGATTGATTGGGAGGAGATTTGCCCTAAAACTCCAGATGACGAGATTTATATATTGGGTAATCCACCGTATTTGGGTGCAAGGTTACAAAATGAAAGCCAAAAGTATGATATGTCCCTAATTTTTGATGGAATTAATGGATACAATAATCTAGACTATATTGCAGCATGGTTTTTTAAAGCAGGCAGATATATTGAGACATTTAAAATTAAATCTGCTTTTGTAACAACTAATTCAATTTGTCAGGGGGAACAGGTCTCTTTGCTTTGGTCTCATATGTTCAAATTTAATATAGAAATTAGTTTTGCTCATTTATCTTTTAAATGGGCTAATAATGCTAAAAGTAATGCTGGCGTTACAGTTGCTATTATTGGGCTTAGAAATGTGTCCTCTGAATCCAAATATATTTTTCAAGATAATAGCATTACGCAAGTAAAAAATATTAATCCATATCTGTTAGATGCAAAAAATATTTATATTTCTAAGCATTCACGACCAATTTCAAGCCTATCTGAAATGTGCTTTGGTAGTATGGCTAACGATGCTGGCAATTTATTTTTAACACCTCAAGAATATCATGATATTATTGAAAAATATCCTAATACAAAACCCTTAATAAAAAAGCTGTTAGGTTCTCAAGAATTTATTCGTGGCGAGAAAAAATATTGTCTGTGGATTACTGATGAACTGAAAGATTTGGCCTTTTCAATACCAAAAATTAAACAAAGAATAGATAAGGTTCATAATGTTCGTTTAACTAGTAAAAGAGCGGCAACAAATGTATTAGCAGATCAACCTTATAAATTTGGCGAAATACGACATAAAAAGGGTAATTCAATAATTATTCCTAGTGTATCATCTGAGCGGAGAGAGTATATTCCGATGGGTTTTTTGAATGAAGATACTGTAATAGTTGCTCCTAATTTAGCTATTTATGATCCAGAACCTTGGATATTTGGCGTTATTTCTTCAAAAATGCACATGGCGTGGGTTCGAGCTGTTGCTGGGAGATTAGAAACGCGTATCCGTTACTCATCAACGCTATGTTATAACACTTTTCCATTCCCAGATATCAGCGCAGATCAAAAAAAACGCATTGAAATGTATGTTTTTGAGGTCTTGGACGAGCGCGAAAAACACTCTGAAAAAACACTTGCGGAACTGTACGATCCTGACAAAATGCCAGATGGTTTGCGCCAAGCACACCACAATCTAGATATTGCCATCGAACAATGCTACCGCCCTAAACCGTTTATCTCCGATGAAGAACGCCTTGAGCACCTCTTCACCCTCTACGAACAAATGGCCTCAAAAAGTGGGAAGTAATGCAAAGTAAAGTTTTAGATTTAGCTCAAAAATGTGATGAAATGATTACCGTTAATGATCCAGACTTAATCAAGAACCAAATTATTAGTTGTTTTGAAATGATAGATGGCCTACTAGATAATAATGAAATAGGTTATATTTATTATTGTATTGGTAACTTATATGCAACACTAAGTAATCATGAAGTCCAAGCATTAAATTCATTTAGGTTAGCAAAGAGATATGTATCAGCCAATAGGTTTGAGTTTTATGAGCTAGTTTGTCAAATCGAAACCAATGAGGCTAATCAATTAGCACAAATGGGAAGATTAATTGAGGCTATTTCCATTTATTATAAGTTTATAAACCATGTAAAGCCAAGTGAAGCAAAAATAATCAGTTTAATTCATGCAGTTAATAATTTATGTGAGCTTTGGCATATTATTGATAATAAAGATATTGCACAATACTATTTTGTAAAAGCTATTATATTTAAGCGATTGTTATTGAATATAGAAAATTCCCCACACATTGATGCTTATCAAAAAAAATTAATTAGTGATTTTTTGATGCAACACCCATTACAAGAAAATGAGCATGTTGAAGATGATATTTGCGCGTTACAAGACACAGGATCAAAAGATTTATTCAGAAAATCTGAACAGCAATATCGAACATGGTGTTTAGAAAATGTTTTGTTCCTCAACCATATGAATGACTTAGTGTTTTCGTATTTTGATGCTAAAGATACAATTACGTTCCCTAGTTATGCAACCAAGTTTAGCGAAGGTTGCAAATTTATGAAACCTCATTTTGCAATTGCATTCGCAAATATAAAGCGTGAATTTTGCTTTGCTCGATACTTGTCTTATGAGGGCGTTGGTAAAAAATATCCTAAATTTGAGGAGAAAGATTTAAAGCTTGCATCAGATCATTATAATTCTGATTACTCTGGTAAAGCTGAACGGCTAAAAACCTCATTTAAATTAGCCTTTGGGGTTTTAGATAAATTAGTCAACTTACTAATTTCATTTTTAAAATTAGACAAAGAAAAAATTGCTAAAACGAAAAATTGCCGAACAATTGAATTTAAGCCAAAATTTTTTGAAATCCATCTAAATAGTTTTCTCCAAAGTAACAAATATATAAAAGCATTATATTTTGTATCTTGTGAACTGAACAATGATTCAATGTTTAACCAAGATAATATAAAAAAAGACGTACTTTTAGGTGAAGCCAAATACTATAAAAATTTACGAAATAATTTAGAACATAATTGGGTACATGTATTGGAATTTATCTTAGATGATGAGCAATGTTGTGAACAAGACTATGCTGATTATATAGAGTCTGAACAATTAGAAAACGATACAATTAAAGTACTAAAATTAGTACGGTCATGCATTATATATTTGGTCTTTGCTGTACAGCTAGAGGAAAATAACCGACAATCAGATGGCAAATCAATTAGTCTAGAAATACCAATTTGGGGTAAATAAATGACTAAACCGCTGGCGAGCTACGCCAAGAATACCAATACAAAAGCCTTATACCAAGCGTGATTAATCATGTATTTACTTTAGAATAGCATGGAAATTATATTAGCAAAAATAACGAAAACTAATAACAAATTCAGGAATATCTAATGGAAACTTTAGAGTTAAAAAAGCAGCGATTATTAAATATCATTGATTTTAATATTCAATTAATGAATATGAATCGTCACATTGAACTTGATTATCGCAAATTAGCTACGGACTTTAATTATTCAGAAAAACAATTATCTGAATATAAGTTAATTAAGGTTAATGCTATAGATCGTGATAGTTGGCTATCAATTCCTAGAGTTCAGCATTCACCAATTCCTCAAGTAAAAGATAAGATTTTAGCTAAGTATATTTCATTGTCAACAGATCATAAAACCGCACCTCAAGTTAAAACTCAAGAAATAATTGATGAATTAGCATCAGTAGAGCAGAAATTAAAAGAGCTTGAAAAAGATATACAGAAACAAGCACCCCAAGGTAAGGTTAAAGTTTTACGTGAACAATTATTTGAAAATGACGAAGCTAACACTCTTATTCAGCGTAGAAAAGAATTACAATTATTTCTCGAAGATTTATCTAATAAACTAGACATTTATACTAAGTTAGATTGGCAACCATGGGCACATGATGAGCAAGAAAAAACAAAAACTAGTGAGATATATAATAAACTATACGAAATACACACAGGAACAGACAATTCAGATTATGAATTAGTTTTTGGAATTGGGATTGCTTATTGGAAAAATAGCGAACAATCAATTTGCTTTCCTTTGATAACGATACCTGTTGATGCAATATTAGATCATGAAGACTTTACGTTAGATTTAGTACCTCAAAATAACAAACAAAATTTAGAGCAAGATATATTTCAACATGTTGAGCCATCTAGAATACAGGAGTTAAAAAAATATTTTACTGAATATATGGATGTTCATGAACAAATCTCACCTTTTGATGTTCAATCATTTATTGATATTGTTAAATTTGCTGCGGGTGTTATTGATTCTGCGGGAAGTTACTATGAGACTAAAAGCCAAAATAAACCAATTAATTTAGGTGATAATTTGGTTATTTCTGATTCGTGGATAATATTTAGACGAAAGAAAACTAAATATATAGTCTTACAAGACTTAGAAAGATTTAAACGTCATATCCTAAAGACCGATAACTTAGATGGTGCAATTGGTAGCTTGCTAACATCACCTAGCGATGAGGTAAAAAGCAACTCATTACCTAACTATCGAGGATTATCAACAATAGTATTATCCACGACAACGAATGATGTCAATGAGCTATATTTCCCTTTAGCCTATAATGACGAACAAATTAAAATTATTCAATATCTTGATAGTAATAATGGTGTAGTAGTACAAGGTCCACCAGGCACAGGCAAAACCCATACTATTGCAAATATCATTTGTCATTATTTGGCATTGGGTAAACGTATTTTAGTAACATCAATGGGTGCTCATCCATTATCTGTTATCCAAGAAAAACTGCCTGCGGAAATTAATGATTTAGTAATTGCATTAGTTTCTGATGACCGAGACGGTTTAAAACAATTTGAAAAGTCTGTAGCAAATATTGCGCAAAAAGTACAAGAGATTATCCCTCATGACTATAAAGCCAAAATACAATCATTAAAAATTAACACTGATAAAATCCATTCTAATATTGCTCTACTTGATAATCAATTAAATGAAATAGCAACTAAGAATAGTAATATGATCTTAGTTGGAGATAAGGAGTATGAACCGTATAATGCTGTTAGATTGGTATTTGAAAGTCAATCGACAGAGTTCTGGCCGATTGATAATATAAATATACATAATATGTATAATCCACAATTTAATGCTGATGATGTAAGTAAATTCCAGCATGCACAGCAACAAGTTAAAGAAAAGATAAAATATTTAAACTCTATATTACCATCACCAGATGACCTACCAAATTTACAGGAAATAATACAAACTCATAAGAGTCTATTAAAACGGAATGAACTATTAAACTTACATGAATCTGGTAAATATTATCCATTTATAGTAGAAAATAGTGAGACTATAGAGAAAGCCAAGCAATTGCTTCCTCTATTAGAGTCAACTCGCAATGATTTTATTAAATTAATTAATGAGCATGATTGGCTTGCTGAATTTATTGAAGATTTTGCCGATAAAAATAATAATTTGTTATCCCATTTAATAGAAATATTAAGCCCTCAGATTGAATCATTAGAACTTGAGCGTCAAAAGTTTATTATTCGTCCAGTTTATCTACCTAATGATTTTAGTAACTATCCTGATTTAGTGGATGGCATAAATAAATTATCCTGTGGCAAAAAACCCTTTGGATTATTTGGTAAAAAAATAGAGCGTCAAAAAATAAAAGAAATTAAAATCATGCTAAAAGAGCCTGAAAGCATAGAGGACTGGCTCCATATCAAAAGATTTATCCAAATAGTTGATGATGTTAAATCTTTATTGACCTCTTGGAATTCATTAGCAACTGAGTTAAAAGTCAAACAAATAAGTGTAAATGATAGTAATATCGAAACAATTAAAGAATTATCTTCAATAAATACTGCTCTTATTGATATTACAACCTCAAATAGTATAACGTTAATTAATAATGATTTATACTTTTTATTTGGCAATACATATAAAATTATCATCAATAATTCCATTATAGACCAGCTTGATAAATTAATTGAAAATGTCAATTTTAACTTAAAACTTACTGAGTTACATTCATCAGAACAACACAAAAATGCTTATTTAACATGGATCAATCAATATGATAAAGTAGATCTCATTCAAGAGTTAATTGATTCATTTCAAAATATTGGTATTAATAATTCTATAACTGATAACATGCTAATTGAAAAATTAAAATCTCAGTATGAGAAAGTCCATAGCTTATTTAATCTAAAACCATATTTCAATGATATTAATACCTTTTTAACTAAATTAATCAAAAGTGGCGCACCTCTGCAAGCAGACATCTTGAAACAAGACGATACGCATGAAGTCCCTAATAATTGTTTTGAACAATGGGAACTAAAAAGACTACAAACATATTTCATATCATTGCAAACTTTTGATGAAATAAAAAAGATACTTAATGAACGTAATACGTTAGTTGAAAGACTTGCAATAAACTATCAAGAAATTGTTACTTCACTGAGTTGGTTAAAAATTGCTGAGAATTTAACCCCAAAAATTAGAGCGGCATTAACCAGTTTTGCACAGTCAATTCGCGCCGTTGGTAAGGGAACTGGAAAGAAATCTGATTACTGGCGAAAAGAAGCTCAAGAATCAGCAAAGAGTGCAGTACAGGGTATTCCATGTTGGATTATGCCGCATTATAAAATATCTGAGAATCTTCCTGATATATTATGTGACTTTGATTTAGTTATTATTGATGAAGCATCTCAATCTGATTTTAGTGCTTTGCCGGCATTGTTAAGAGCAAAAAAAATCTTAGTTGTTGGTGATGAAAAACAAGTTTCACCTGATAATGTTGGTTTGAATTTAGACAAGGTTGAGCAAATTAGGAATGCTACTTTAATTAACCAAGTTAAACAATACAAAGCACAAATAACGCCAGAAAGATCGATTTATGATCTATTTAAGGTGATTTTTGCGGATTCGCAAATCATGTTGAAAGAACATTTTCGATGCGTACCAGAAATTATTGAGTTTTCTCGTAAACATTTTTATGATAATCAGCTAGTCCCTTTACGAATTCCTACAGCAGCTAATAAACTAGATTATCCTTTAGTAGATGTATTTGTTAAAAATGGCTATCGAAATGATTATGATATTAACAAAAATGAAGCTGAATTTATAATTGAAGAAATAAATAAATTAACTCTTGATGAAAAATACAAAAATAAAACTATTGGTGTTGTCTCATTATTAGCTGACAAACAAGCCAAGTACATCATGGATGGTTTGATTGCAAAAATAGGTATAGAGCGATATGAAAAGCATAAAATTGTTTGTGGTGATGCACGAACATTTCAAGGTAAAGAAAAAGATATTATTTTTTTAAGCCTTGTCGTAAATAAGTCTGATGGTCGTTCTCCGATGTCATTAGGTAGAGAATCATACTTTCAGCGCTTTAATGTCGCACTATCGAGAGCAAGAGACAGGATGTATTTAGTTAGAAGTCTAGAAATCCAAGATTTAAGCTCTTCCGATGAATTAAGAAGAAACCTATTAGAACATTTTCATTGTGTAGTGCCTGATGCGCTATCTACATCAGCTCAGTATGATGCTAATGTATGTGATTCTGAATTTGAAAAAGATGTCTATAAATTTTTAATTAACAAAGGCTATAATGTAATTCCACAGTATAAAGTAGGTAATTTTAGAATTGATTTAGTAGTCGAATCATCAAATGGTGCCAGATTAGCAATCGAATGCGATGGTGACAAGTATCATGGTGCTGATAAATGGGAATATGATATCCGTCGTCAACGAGTCTTGGAGCGTGCTGGATGGAGGTTTTGGCGTTGTTTTGCGTCTCAATACTATAGAAATAAAGAGCTATGTCGTAATGATTTAATTTCAACTTTAGAATATTATCATATTACGGCAAGCAGTCCTTCTGTGCTTCATACATATTTGCATATTGACTATTTGGCCAATAATGATAATACTGAATGTATTGATAATAATGAGCATTAAAAATTACATTTCTAGTGAGTTTCGCGGGAAATACTGATACAAAACAATTAGGCGGAAAATTAAAAAAGATAAATTTGGCAGTATAAATGGCTATGGGATTGTTACCATGCCAAAATAAAAAAGACCGTCCCCGCTACGCAGTGATCAGCCTATAGCAAAGATTATACATGATTTGTGGTGCGGTGCATAGTGCTTTACTTGGAGTACTACATAAATTAAAATCTTTGTCATAATGACCTAAATTTTATAAGGATGAATCATGCATGAATTTGAGAAATTTGGATTTGTAAATCGTACTGCTTTGGCAATAAAGCCCAAGAAACCATTTCATGATTGGTTACAGAGTATAGAAGCTGATGACTATGGGGATTACCTTAAAGATAGTGATGTTTATTTATTACCAGATTATGATGATATAAAACAAATGGAAGCTTGGCTAAAGAAAAATTTTGATTTGATCTTTAGTGAGCAACTAAACCAATGGTATGTGGATGATAGCTTATGGCCTCAAAAGCGTACTTTTAAAATGTTTAACGAATGGTTTGATTATTGGTTATGCACAATGGTGTCAGATACACAGCAAAGCCAATTAAGTAAATGATGCTAGTAATAAGGTTAATCTAAGTTATGAATATAACTAACTACATTTCAGGCGAATTGCGCCAAGAATATCAATACAAAAGCTTTGTCCCAAGTATGATTAATCATACCTTTACTTGGGATGATCCGCAAATTAATACTTTACTGGAAGATGCTACACGTGCACTGGGCGAGCTAAATGCATTTACCATGATAGTACCGAATGTGGATATTTTTATCCAGATGCATATTACCAAAGAAGCGAATACCTCAAGTAAGATAGAGGGAACCAAAACCGAGATTGACGAAGTTTTATTAGCCAAAGATCAGATTAACCCAGAGAAGCGTGATGACTGGCAGGAAGTGCGTAATTATATTGATGCCATGAATTCGGCATTGGATGAATTAAATCGCTTACCAATAAGTAATCGGTTAATTAAGCATATTCACGCCATATTGCTAAATAGCGTTCGAGGTGAGAGCAAGCAGCCGGGAGAGTTTCGTACATCACAAAACTGGATTGGTGGTGCTAATCTAGCAACAGCATATTTTGTACCACCACATCATGAGTTGGTACCAGATCTCATGAGTGATCTAGAAAAGTTCTTGCATAATGAAGCAATCTATGTACCGCATTTGATTAAAATTGCAATTGCACATTATCAATTTGAAACTATCCACCCATTCCTTGATGGTAATGGTCGGATTGGGCGCTTATTGATTACGTTGTATTTGGTTAGTAATGGCTTACTAAATAAACCATCATTATACCTATCTGATTTTATTGAACGGAATAAGTCGCTATATTATGAATCGCTGACTTTTGTCCGTACGCAAAATAATCTAGCTGGTTGGTTAAAATTCTTTTTAACCGCGGTTATTGAAACTGCTAAAAGCGGGGTTGATACCTTTAAACAGATATTGACATTAAAGCAAGAGATTGATTCGGTAATATTCAGTTTTGGCAAAAAGTCACAAAATGCAAAAGCACTAGTAGATTTTTTATATCAAAAGCCTATAATTAGTAGTGCCGATATAATTGAACCATTAGGGGTTAGTAAGCCTACGGCAAATTTATTATTAAGTGATTTTGTAGAAAAAGGTATCTTGATAGAAGTTACGGGATTACAACGAAACAAACTATATAGTTTTGAACGCTATTTAAACATCTTTAGTAAAGTTTAGCGCTTTAAACTTTACTAGAGAAAATCCTTAGTAAAGTTTGGTGGCTGATCCTTTACTAAGAAGGCAATTTAGTTAAGTTTGGAACCATTATCTTAACTAAGGAAAACCACAGTCAAGGTAAAATCATTAAAGTTGACTATGGCTGAATTGCCAAGTAATTATCGTTTTTTAACTATCCAATTTTTACTGGAAACCCACACATGACCGATATAGTACATGTAACCTACGCCCAAACTGGCGAAAGCTCTAAAACGAATAATTGTGGTATGCGTGAAATGCAAGCCAAAGCGTTTAATTCTCGCTATTCTCAATACCTATTATTAAAAGCACCACCTGCATCAGGTAAATCACGCGCGTTAATGTTTATTGCTTTGGATAAGCTGGCTAATCAAGGTATTAAAAAAGTTATAGTTGCAGTACCTGAGCGCTCAATTGGTGGTTCCTTTGCTGCAACCGAATTAACTAAAGATGGTTTCTTTGCTAATTGGCAGCCAAACCCGGAATATAATCTGTGTACCGTTGGTGCCGATAATAGTCGTAGCAAAGTACAGAAATTTAAGGAGTTTATAGAGAGCCCAGAATCAATCTTGATTTGTACTCACGCTACCTTACGCTTTGCCTATGATGAGTTGGAAGATAAAGATTTTAACGATACTCTACTCGCAATTGATGAGTTTCATCATGTGTCAGCGGATGCAGATAATCGCTTGGGTGAAGTTCTGCGCCGGGTAATGAATAATTCTAACGCACATATTATCGCGATGACTGGCTCGTACTTTCGTGGTGATAGTATTCCGGTACTTACTCCAGAAAATGAAGCTCGATTTGATAAGGTTACTTATAATTATTATGAGCAGCTAAATGGCTATACTTATTTGAAATCACTTGGGATTGGCTATCATTTTTATCAGGGGCGTTATACTTCAGCAATTATGGAGGTCTTGGATACAGATAAAAAGACAATTTTACATATTCCACGCCCTAATTCTGGTGAGTCAACCAAAGACAAATACAGCGAAGTTGACTATATTATTGATCAGATTGGTGATATTGATCGTATTGATAACGAAACTAAAATTATTTATGTTAGGCGTCACATCAATAATAAGATTATAAAAGTAGCAGAATTAGTTGTTGAAGAAAATCAGGAAAAAACTATGAACTATTTACGTTCAATTAAATCTCCTGATGATATGGATTTAATTATTGCACTTGGTATGGCAAAGGAAGGCTTTGACTGGCCATACTGTGAGCATGCTTTAACCGTTGGTTATCGTGGCTCACTTACTGAGATTATCCAGATAATCGGGCGTGCTACTCGTGATAGCGATAATAAAACTCACGCCCAATTTACCAACTTGATAGCTCAACCAGATGCGCTTGATGATGATGTCAAACTTTCAGTAAATAATATGCTAAAAGCAATTACTGCTTCGTTATTGATGGAGCAGGTATTAGCGCCTAATTTCAAGTTTAAAACCAGACTTGAATTTGATAATGAACCAAACGAACCGGGTACAATCAAAATCCGTGGCTTTAAGATGCCATCAACTCAGAGAGTCCAACAAATTATTGAATCAGATTTGAATGACCTTAAAGCAACCATTCTTCAAGACCCTCAGATGCTACGCGCATTGCCAGGTAATCTTGAGCCAGAAGTAATCAATAAGGTATTAATTCCTAAAATTATTCAGATCAAATATCCTGAGTTATCTAGCACCGAGGTTGAAGAAGTTCGCCAGTATGTGGTTGCTGATTCTGTTGTCAAAAATGGTGAGATCAAAACCGAGGGGGATAAGCGGTTTATTACTATGGCGGGCAAATTTGTCAATATCGATGAGCTTAATCTTGATCTAATTGATAGAATAAATCCATTTCAAAAAGCTTTTGAGATTTTATCTAAATCAGTAACAGCTAAAGTACTGCGCTTAATTCAGGAAACTATTGATGCTACCCGGATTGAAATTACTGAGGAAGAGGCATTGATATTAGCCCCGAAACTCAAGCAATTTATGACACAAATGGGAAGGCTGCCAGATATAAATTCTAATGATTTACGCGAAAAGCGCTTGGCTGAGTTTATCCTTTTTATGAAAAATATCCAGCGGGAAAGAAGTCAACAAAATGGATAATATCTATAATTCTTTAGACGATATTTTGAATGATAGTGATTTTGGTGATATCTTTGTGGCTAAGCCCAAAGCTGCACCAATTACTGCTGATACAAGATTGATTGAATCTTTTGAAGAGATTAACCGCTTCATTGATGATAATCAACGTGAACCATTGGAAGCAAATGATGTAAGAGAGCGACCTCTTTTTATCCGCCTACAAGGGTTCCGAAATGATAAAGCCAGAAGCGAATTACTGGCTAAATATGACCGACATAAACTATTAAGTAAAGTATTGTATGAGCCAAAGTCAATTGACGATATATTGCAGGATGACGATTTAAGCCAGATTTTTGAGGATGAGAATAGTATTTTTGACTTAAAGCATGTTTCGCATATCTCAAAACGGCAGGAGGCTGATTTTGTTGCTAGACGTAAAATATGCAAGAATTTTGCACAATATGAGCCACTTTTTAAAGAATGTCAGGCAGAGCTTAAATCAGGCAAACGTAATTTGATAAAATTTAATGAGCAGAGTTTAACTCCAAATACTTTTTTTATAGTAAATGGGGTATTAGGCTATTTAGAAACTATTTATGATTTGATAAAAGATAAAAATAGCAAGCTGGATGGGCGGATTTATTGTGTTTTTGAGAATGGAACAGAGTCAAATATGTTATTCAGATCATTAGGGAAAATGCTCTATCAAAATGGTTACATTGTATCCTCTTCGAATAGCGATGATATTGCCGAGTTTTCAAGAGGATTTAATTTAGTAACTGATGAAGACACTCAAACTGGTTTTATTTATATATTAAAATCAAAAAGTACCAATCCTAAAATAAATAGCATAGAGAATTTATATAAAATTGGCTATTCCACAATACCAGTTGAGGAACGGATAAAAAATGCAGAAAATGAGCCGACTTACCTAATGGCTCCAGTTGAAGTTATTTCTATTTATCAATGCTATAATCTAAATCCGCAAAAATTCGAGCATATAATACATACATTTTTTGCCAAAGCATGCTTAAAGCTAGATGTATTTGGTGAAGATGGTAAACGTTATAATCCTCGCGAATGGTTTATCTTGCCATTGGCAGTAATAGAAGAAGCCATTGCACATATTATTAGTGGAGAAATTTCACAGTATCAGTTTGATGCGGCGAGACAAGATGGAGACAAAATTTTTTAAGATTCCAAGATTGTATTGAACTTAATCATAGAATGGTGGAGCCAAGGAGGCTTGAGCATTTGATTGCTCAATACCTCTATACACAACTCAAGCCATTAAATGACAATATCATTAATTTGCTTGAAACCAAACCAAAGCTACTTGAGCGACCACGGATTCTAGAATTGCTATGGAGTAAAATTACCACATTTATTCAAATTTTTCACGATATAACGTTTAAATTCAGCCTTATATGTGATATCTATCGCCATAAAATCAGTTTAAATGATTATTGTGGCGATCGGTGCGTGCAGATCCATTTTTAATAAGGGGCTATTATTGTTTTAATTTAGATATATAGCCTAATTCTCTCTGGTGTAATAATTGGTCGTATGCCATTATAAGTAATCCGCATAAGGCAGCTTGTATAGCATAACCGATAATATAAAGATTAATCAGCATTAAAAACACAGAATAAACAATGAACCCTAAAATTGTATGTTCCGCGTAATAAAAAATATATGTATTGATAAAATAAGCATCAATACAAACGACTAAACAAGAAACTAAATAAACAAATATTCTGCTTCCAATTACTTTTGATAGAGTTGCTAAAACGAAAGTTGCAATCTGTGGAATAAATGCATCTTCCGCTTCATATCGAATAGATAATATGAATAGCGTTACTATATTTAAAGCGCAATAAGCTACAAAAGTACTCAAACTATAATTTATGACTGGAGGAATCAAATTAAATGGATTATTAATTTTGATTAGATGATAGAGTTCAGTACAGAAGATAGCAGATGCAATCACGCAGAAAATAAATCGGAACTCAAAAAAATATGAGCGAATTTTCTTATAATCGATTTTCAATGAATCCTTTCCACCATGTTTTTTGAAATCCTTTATTAATTTAGGAGTTTTGAATATCATATTATATACCTTTCAGTTGGCTAATTTTTAAAGCTGGGACACCAAATATCTCAATATCCTCAATGTTTTCAATTGAAATATCTGGAGTATAATTTTTTTCATCATCAGATAACCTTAAACTATATAAGTCAATTTTACCAGTAGTGATACTGCGAGCTATTCTGCGGAAAATAAAATTCCTTTTAACGTTAATAAAATATACTTTATTGCTTATAAATTCAGTTTTACTTCGATCTATTAGAATAATATCGTCATTGCTAAAAAATTTGCTCATATTGTCATCTGTAACTCTTACTGCAAGCAGTGATTCTGGATCTAATTTTTTGTTTATTAATTCGAATTTAGAGATGGCAATACTGTTTTCTGGGGAAAAATATAGGCGGTTACTTTCCTCTGATTCACTAATATCAATAAATGGTATAAAATAGACACTAGAGTCTTCAACCAAACTTTCCCTATCTAAATAGAAATCAGGTAAGCGCAAATTTTTTTCAATAAACCGTGCTGTTTTATCTGTAATATTCCTGCTAGACCTTTTTTCAACATCCCATAGTAATCCATAGATAAAAACTTTATTCTTTTCTAAACTTTTTGCAAAGTCATCGACACTACCATTAAACTCCTGATCTATTATTGTTTTTAAATTTCTTTTCCTAAGGCGCTGTAGTTCTATTTCCAAAGTTTTGTTATTTAACATTTGACATTTTCAGTATAAAAAGTTTAATATATCGCTTATTATGTTTACAATATATATATTTTCAATATATGTTTTAAAGTTATTGTATCATGTTTTTAGCTAATTAAATAAAATAATATACTAAATACTTATTAAAGAAAGTTACTGTATGAAAAATAAGTTACTAGGTGGATATGATTTAGAATTAATGCATGGGTGGTTACCAATTGCATACTTTTGCAAAGTCATGCCATATGACATTGAAAAAGTAAAAAATTTACGTAATACAGGCAAGTGGTTAGACGGAGTAGTAACTAAATGTATAGGAAAGGAAATCTGGGTTAATGTATGGGAAGTACAGCTTTATAATGAAAGAATCGGGCTAACATAACTCTATTGGAGAATTAAAATTAAAAACACAACAAAAAACCAATGCAATAAAAAAGCTCCTGCGACAGGTGTAGAAATTCATGGAACCAAATTACGTATTATTTTCTACTACTTGGGCGTAAAATGTAATGAATCGCTAGATCTAGAGTACACCACTCAAAATTTAAAAATGGCAATTCAAAAAAGAGCAGATGTATTAAGTGATATAAGACGAGAAAAATTTAACTATTTAGAACATTTTCCTAACTCTAAAAAAGCTAAGCTTTTTAATATAAAGCCAAAATCATATTTAATCAAAGACCTATTAGAGCAACAAGCTGATTTCTATGGTAAATCAAAAAAGTATGCAGAAAATACAGTTGAAGATTATGTTAGATACATTAATAATGAACTTACTCCTGCATTTGGCAAGTATCAAGTACACGAACTTACACCTCTCATAATCAAAGATTGGATTATTCATAGTACTCAAAACTCAAAATATGTTCGTAACTTGATTATACCATTACGAGCAACTCTTGACGATGCGAAAAACATGGGAATAATTACCGAAAATCCATTAGATAAGTTAAGTTTAAGAAGGCTTTTCCAATGTTTCGATGATCATTCAGATTATGAGGTTGAACCATTCCACACTAAAGAAAAACGATTAATATTGAATTGTAATTATTCTGAACAAGTGCTTAACTTAATTAAATTTGGTTTCTACAGTGGATTGCGGATCGGCGAAATTCTTGCTCTTCAGTGGTCACACTTTAATATTGAGACCAGAAAAGTAAATGTTGAGTTTACTCTGGTAAATGGTAAGTTACACAAACCTAAAACCAAAAATTCATTACGAGAGTTAGTTTTATTAGATCAGGCTTACCAAGCAATCATTGATCAAATGAAATTTACAAAACATCATAGCAAATTTATCTTCAATAATCCAAATACTGAAGACATGTGGCTATCAACAGATGCATTCAGAAAGCACTGGGTAAAACTGCTCGAGATGGTGAAAGTTAAATATCGAAATCCATATCAAATGAGACACACATTTGCAAGTATGATGTTGTCAAGAGGAGAAAACCCACTAAAAGTAGCGAAATATCTTGGTCATAAAGATACTGAAATGGTAACTAAAATATATGGGAAGTATATCCCTATTAATGAATCAGAAGAAAATTGTTTTATTGGTAATTACGATAACGAATAATATTGGAGAGACTGGAATATCCCCAGTTATATCCCCAAACAATGGGAAACATGAAAATACATAATTAAATCAATGTGCAATATAATGCTTCGAGTCTCTTCTTCCGCACCATCAAAAAATCGAAACTCAAGCTATCTAACTGAAATACATAGGCTTATATTAAAAAAACAATTTTCATATAAAAAAGCAAAACTGTATAATTCATACCGCAGTTTGTACCATAGCTATTATTTCAATTCATCCTCTATTGTTATTCCTTCTCTAACAGGGATAAACAAATGGAAAATATATCATCAAATACTGAATAAAAATATGCCTCTTCATTAATTATTTATGTTGTCTTAGCTCCGTATAATAGTACCACTCACAGTTAGAAAATTTGATAATATTTAGTCAAATCAAAGAGTATTATTATGACTAAATGAATTAATAAAAATATTTACTAATTTAAGTCAATAGTCAACTTACCCACAAAAACATGATAAATATTTTCAGTAAGTTACACAACTTACGAAATCATAGACACTACAAATGATAGAATTTATTATTGATTTAAACTCTATATTGAAAATGTTGGCTTTACAGAATGCTTATATCAGAAACGCTTTTCTAAACTAACTGGATTTGGCTTAGTCTGGTGATTAAAGGTGAATTGAAGACGATATCTTTGCCAAATGACACAAATTTATCAGTAATCAAACTAAATTTTTTAATTTAAGGATTGTAT
Source organism: Neisseriaceae bacterium (assembly GCA_003963245.1). Classification (GTDB taxonomy): domain Bacteria; phylum Pseudomonadota; class Gammaproteobacteria; order Burkholderiales; family UBA11063; genus Aquella. The sequence goes on along the minus strand of RXJX01000001.1, from coordinate 18,993 downwards.
AAGTGAGTAGAAATGAAAGAGACTATAAAGACTCCTTATTTGATAGCCTTGGTGTTGCAAATAAGGAAAAGATTCATACTCAATTTTTGAGTTGGTTTTTTAATAGTGCGAATATCAATAATGGGATTAAAATTAAGTTTTTAAGTAAAATATTAGATAATCAACCTATTGATGAGGCAAATAACTCAGAAATAACCGCAATAACTGAATATGAGTCAATTGATTTAATCATTATCATTAAGGATAAGAATTTTTGCATTCAGTGTATATTTGCGTTTGAAAACAAATTAAAATCTACATTACACTCTAATCAATTAGCTGAATATTATAAAGTCTTAAATAATAAATTTAACAATATTAATACTCATAAGTTTTTATTGTCATTAATTGAAGAACCTAAACCTGATGAGTGGAATTCTCTCCTGTACGAAAAGTTGCTTGAAATATTTGAGGACAAAGATTTACTAGATCAGATTAATGGCGATGATAAAGTATTTATTACAGAATATATCAAAACACTAAATAACTTATTATTGGCTAAATCTGAATTTTTTAAAAGACCTGACGATTTCAAAGATGTTCTTGTCGTAAAAAAAAGTGATCTTAACAAATATACAGAATTATCTAACCTATCGGATAACCACTGTGTATTTGTTGCTAAGTATCAACTTGGAACAATTTTTATGATGAATTTCATAAGAGAAAAATTTAAAGATATTATTAAATCTAAAAAATATGAATTTAAAGAAACACATGGTCACCCTCTCTTAGACATTGTGTTAATTGAATACGATAAATACATTTTACAATTTCAGTATCAAAATTTAACGGTTAAATTACAGCTTATATCAATAGGTGGTGCAGCACTAAGTGAGTGCTTGATCAGTAAGTTTAAAAGCCTTAAAGACGTTATTGGATATGAGAAAATAAATGAGGCAAAAAATAATAAAAAAAATTATATTTCATTATCTAAAAAAATTGAAGAGAATTACTCTGAGTTAGGTATAAACGTACTAACAGAATTTGATTATATAAATAACAAAGTTAAAAAAATCGAAACATCATTAGAGCTTTGAATATGTAATTGCTCAGTGAGACTTAAAACTAAAATTTTAATGTGATAATTACTGCGCTGGATCGTGTCTCCGGATTTTAGGCTATAGTTCATTTTTCCATGAATAAATTTGGCTCCATCGATAAATAAAAAGTTAATTGTAGTTTTATCATACGGGTACTACGACACAGATAAACTTCACTCAAAATAATTTAGGTAATACCCCCTTGACAACTGTTTCCTAGTAAACTATAATTCAAGCTAGAAAGGGTTTAAAATGACAACAAGCAAAAAACCGAGCGAACTTAAATCACATATTGGTTATAGGTTAAGAGCCGTTTCAAATGCGGTTTCACATTCATTTGCAAAAAAGCTAATTCCGAGTGAAGTGACTGTCGCCGAGTGGGTAATACTTAGAGAAATGTATGGCAAAAGTGAAACTATTTCATCAAGCATAATTGCAGAACTTACCGGACTTACACGCGGTGCAGTATCAAAGCTGGTAGATCGTCTTGTTAATAAAGATCTGATTATTCGCACAGGATCAACAATAGATCGCAGATATCACCAAATACAATTATCAATAAAAGCAAAAGAACTGCTTCCAGCTCTTGCTGCTATTGCTGATGAAAATGACCAAACTTTTTTTTCACCACTAAGTGAAGAAGAGCAAAAAACTCTCATGAATATTTTAACTAAACTTTCTGAATCTCATCAACTTAATACAGCACCTATTCGTTAAAGGAAATTATCATGAATAATGTAACAGATCAGCTAATTAAAGCACAAAAACAGGCAATGGCAATCTGCCCCGCAATAGGTGGGTTTCCTGTATTAGCAGAAATTCTACGGCAATCAGGTGTAAAACATAATCGCTGGATATTACCATCCTGCCAATCGATTTACCAAATTGATGACACCGCAGTTGTCCAACAAGGAATACCGCTCATTAATGGCATGCAGGAGATTCCACAGTTTAACCGCAGCAAATTAATCGACACAATTAAAGCTGATCAGCAAGGCTTAACTACATTCTCTGAATTTCTGCAGGCAGCATGGGATGCTGGAATTATAAGTTATGATGTTGATTTTATAGCGCGAACGGTTAGTTATTATGGCATAAATGGCGAAAGTTATATCGAAGAATATCCTGCAATCGAGGTAAAAATTTAACATTTACCGTACTTGGTGATAAATAGTAAAAAACTGATCTTTAATATTTCTTAGGAAGATTCTTCATATGCGTAAGTTTTCATTTCCAGAAAAAGGACTACCACAGAAAGAAGCGTATCACGTAGTCAAAAAACAACTAGAACCAGACGCACATCCCAATTTTAATCTTGCAATATTTGCAACTAGCGAAATGGATGAGTATGCGACTAAGATAATTAATGAAAATCTAGCAGTTAATTTTCCAAATGCAACACAGTATCCCAATATTGCTGAAATTAATCAAAAGGTAGCACTAATGCTGGCAGATTTATGGAATATAGGAGAAGATGACTCTCCGTGGGGATCGAGTACTGTTGGATCAAGTGAGGCAATATTTTTAGCGACTTTAGCCGCAAAAACCAGATTTCAGGAGCAGCCTCACAACCTGAATAAAATGCCCAATATAGTCTTTGGAGCTAACGCACATACTGCATGGTACAAAGCAGCTAATTATCAAGGAATCGAGATCAGAGAAGTGCCAGTACGTCATGGAAAATTTTCTGTTGATGCCTCAGATATGGAATCTTATATTGATGCTAATACAATCTTAGTAGTTGGCGTTGCAGGAAGTCATCAGACTGGCTATGATGATGACCTAATTTCTATAAACAGTCTATTAGAACAACTTGAACAAATTAATGGTTGGAATATCCCACTCCACATTGATGCAGCATTATCTGGTTTCATTTATCCATTTATACGCAATGACTATGTATGGGACTTCCGCTTAAGCAAAGTAATGTCAATTAACGCATCAGGTCATAAATACGGTCTCGTTTATACTAGCGTAGGATGGCTAGTCATAAGAAACAAAGCCTACATTCCCGAATCAATAATTTACAAAATTAAATATCTGGGCGGTGAATTTGAACAATTTACGCTTAATTTCTCCCGCGGAAGTTCAAGTATGTTAGCTCAATATTACAATTTATTGCATTTAGGTCATGATGGATATTTAGCGAAAAGCCTAAGCACTATTGCAAAAGCCCATTATCTAGTTAAAGAATTTTCAAAATTAGATGTCTTTGAATTTGTTTATCCTGCAGTATCCATACCAATGATAGTAATGCACGTAAAACACAACTCTAAATTCACAATTGATAATATTGCACAGTTCATTCAAAAACAAGGATGGCATACAGCTGTAGCACAACTATCATTTGATCCAAGCTATCCTAAAATCATGAAAATTATCATACGCGATAGTTTAACTACTGAGATGTTAGAAAAGTTAGTGAGTTGCTTCAAATTAGCGATCAATAGCCTGACTCAAGGATAGTATGATGAAAACACTACCGACATCAAGATATCAAAAGAGATTTTTTAATATATGGAAAAATTCACCAACGAATATAGTAAATAACTTACAGTATGTTTTTGAGCTAAGTGGTAATCTTGATATACAAACATTAAAGAAAGCTTGTAGCCTAGTGCTTAGCCAAAATGAAATATTCCATGCTCGGTTTGATGCTTCGGACAAAATTTGCTTGGATAGTGACTACCAGATTGATTCAGTCTTTAAAATTATTGGCCAGCCGGATAATCATCAATTAGAACTAGAGCGCATTCTTTATTATCCACTTAACCTATGTCAAGACCCGCTTTTACAATTTTATCTAGTACAGCACAGCCCCCAAAATGACACTTATTACTTTATAATAAAAAGCCACCATATTGTTATAGATGGCGGATGCGCTAGAAATATCACAAAATTTATAGCAGATACATATAATTCTTTTGTTACAAACACTGCGTTAGCAACAAAATTTGCTTCTTATAGTGAATATATTAAAATTGAACAGTTACAACAGAATAACTTTGACCTAGAGCAATCAAAACTGTTTTGGAAAAATTTTGCAGCGGATATTCCTTTATTTGTTAAGCTACCCCATATAACTATCCCCCAACGCAAACTTCATCCTGTGGAGCAAGTGTTTTTTAGCATTGAAGGTGAGACAGTTAAAACATTAAAAAGTACTGCAATAAAATACAATAGTACAATTTTTGTTGTTATTGCTGCGCTATATGGGAAATTACTATCTGCTGTTTCTCAGCAAAAGAAGTTCATGGTGACCTATCCGATAAATATGCGCCCTAAAACTTGTATGACAGTAGCCGGAAGTTTCATAAATAATATATTTTTTAAATTTGACTTTGCTCACAACCCCTCCTTGGGAGAATTGATTACAGACTTAGAGCAACAACGTTCTGAAACTACAAAGCATAAGAATATGCTGTTTATGGATATACTTGAATTATTAAACAGAGGGGAAAATGATTACATTAATACCGGAATAGTTCAAGGCAATATTAATCTTGAACCACTAGATATGATACAGGTTAAATCTGTACCACAACCAACCTTTACTAAAAGTCTTTCTTATCAGATGAGATTAGTCTATGACCAACAACTAAATGGTGAAATTACATTCAGATTAGACTATGCTACTGATGAAATAAGCATCGAGTTTGCGCACGAGTTTATAGCAAAACTTCACAAAAATTTGTTAGCGATTCAAGATATACATTAATCATAATTTTGATTGATTATGAAGTAAAGTTACTTGACACAACTGAAGAATTACATATCCTTGACAGTAATCTGCATTACCAGATCAGCTATATTAGCACTGGTATCAATTGCATTTTCAATACTCTTATAAATTTCTTTTAGCTTCAGAATAGTCATTGTATCATAATTACCAGAATACATTTCTTTCATGGCATGACGTAAATCTTCAACTGCGCTGTCATCAAAATCATCGGTTTTCTGATCATCCGAAGAAATACGTTCGTAATTACCATTCTTCAATGCAATCATGATATCTACCAGCACCTTAGTGATATTTTGCAAAGTAGTAGCGCTGCGAATCAGACAATCATCCGCTTTGGTGTCAATACTATAAATTTTGAGTTTTTGATTAATCTTAACAATTCGTTTAGTTAGCTTTAAGAGTAGAACTGACAACTCCTGTATATCACCACGATCTATCGGTGTAATAAACTGATTACTTAACTGAACCAGCACTCGTTTATTAATCTCAATTGCTTTTTGCCGCTGAGAACGTAAATCCGAAGATAGCTGAGCTTCATGGGCTTTGTCCGTAGTATTGATAATTGCGGTAAAAATATTGGCTGATTCGTGCACATTAGTCGCAGCCTCAACAAATAGGTTAAAAAAGATATCACCTTTACTCGGAATTATGGCCTTAATTATGCGTCGTAACACAAAAATCTCCTCATGTTATCTACAGTAGTTATCATATCATATATACTGAAATATATTCATTATACTAGGTTATTGCCAAGCTCCTCACTTACTAATTGTAAGCTTCATCGCTTATCGCCTACTAGTATTTCAAATCTGTTCCAGTATAATTTGCTTTTATTTGCCCGATACAATCCAAAATAGTTTCAGGCAATACTTGTTGCAAACAATTATAATGTCCGAATTTACAGGTTCGCGCAAAACATGGCGCACACTCAATCGCAATTTTTTGAATAATCGCTTTATCTGATAGTGGTGGTGTAAAGCTTGATGAAGATGAGCCATAAATCGCGATTACTGGTACATTTACTGCACAAGCTACATGCATTAAGCCAGAATCATTGCTAACTACTGTCTGAGCACAAGCCAACAAGTCAATTACCTCGACCAAATTGGTTTTACCGCAAAGATTATGAATATCATGCTTAATTGCCGCTTGAGTAACAATTTCTTCAGCTAGCTCAGCATCTTTAGCGGAACCCATTAGCCAGATTTGATACCCTTGCTGTTGTAATTGACTAGATAATTTGGCAAAATGAGCTGTCGGCCAACGTTTTGCCGGACCATACTCCGCCGCAGGGGCTAGACAGATAACAGGTTTTGCCAAAGACAAACCTAAATTTTGTAACACTTTAGTTTGGTTAAACTGATCAATTTCAAACTTCGGATAAGGAATACTTTCAGGCTTATTACCATTGTTAGCCAGCGCACAGAAACGGTCAATCATTAATGGCAATATTTGCTTGTCCAAATGATAAAAATCATTAAGTAAACCATAACGCATTTCACCAAGAAATCCCGTGCGGCGCTTAATTCCGGCAAAAAAAGGAATTAGTGCAGACTTGAGTGAGTTTGGCAAAACAAAACACTGATCATAACGCTCTTTAGCTAATTGCCGTCCGAGACGAAAACGTTTAGCTAAACCAAATTCACCATGTTTGAATGGATTAATGAATACCTGATTGACTTCAGGCATTCGCTTGGCAACATCTTTTGCCCAATCGTTAACCAAAATATCAATTTGGCAAGCACCACCATGCTGTTGTTTTAAGATTTTGAGCAAGGTTTGGCTCATCACCATATCACCAACCCACGATGGCGCAATTATTAGGATTTTATAGGGCTTAACCGAATTCAAAATAGTTTACTTCACCAATTTATAATGAGTTGAACAATATGGACAGGTAATTTCCTGATTCGGTTCTTTTTCAATCTTCAAAAACACACGCGGATGAGCATTCCACTTTAGCATATCCGGCATTGGACATTGTAAAGGCAAATCACTAGCACTGATTTCAATGTGAGTTTGTTTGTTCTCATGTAACATATTATTTCCTTTTATAACTTACTAATTAATTCTGGAACTACATCAAATAAATCCCCGATTAACCCATAATCGGCATATTCAAAAATCTGCGCATTCGGATCCAAATTTATCGCGATCACAGTTTTGGAGTCTTTCATCCCTGCAATATGTTGTACTGCACCAGAAATACCAATTGCTACATAAAGCTTAGGTGCAACTACTTTTCCAGTTTGCCCTACCTGACAATCATTACTAGCGTAACCAGCTTCAACTGCAGCACGTGATGCACCAACTGCACCACCAAGTTTAAGTGCCAAACCATGAATTAATTTATCAAAATCCTCTTTGGAACCCAATGAACGTCCACCTGTTACAATTAATTCTGCATGAGCAAGATCTATTGTATCATTGTGTATCATGTCTTCACTTAAATAGCTTAGTTTATCATTAGCTGCAGGAGTAAAGTCATTTACTTCAACGCTAGCAGCACTGCCAACTTCATTATAAGCTGCAAAACTGGTAGTCCGCACAGTCAAAAGCTTAATTTCCTCAAATGATTCAACTTCTGCAAGAATATTACCCGCATACATTGGTTTTTTGAAAATATTAGGCGATACTATTTCAACTACTTCACTAATCTGGCTTAAATCTAAAATTCCGGCAATTCGCGGCAATAAATCTTTACCGTAACTATCTGCTGAAATTAAGACATGAGTATATTTTTTAACTATTTCAGCTAGATTAGTAGCCAACAAAGTCGCTAGGTTATTTGTATCAGTCACGTTATTGAATAACATGATTTTTTCAACAATTTGTAATTCTTGAATCGAACTATAATCAGCATTACCTAAAATTAACACATCGCAGTGCCCATTGATACGTTTTGCCGCACTTAACACATTTAACAAATTATCATTCAATTTTTGTTCTTTGGCGGAAGTAATTACTAAAACTTTCATCTTACATCGCACCTTTCTTAATCAATTCAACTAATTGATTGCTTGAATCAACAAATTTGCATTGCTTTTTAACTTCACCATCCATAACCTTAACCAATCTGGTACGTGCATTTAACTCTAAACCTAGTTCGGTAACTGCAACTTTCTCAATCGGTTTTTTCTTAGCCTGCATCAGCTGTGGTAACTTAATAAAGCGCGGTTCATTGAGATATAAATCAGCGCTCACCACTGCGGGTAATTTAAGTTCCAGTTTTTGCGTACCGCCATCAATTTCACGACGCGCAACCAAGCTATCCGCATTTACTTCAAGCTGTGACACGAAGGTTGCCTGTGCAATCCCCAATTTACCCGCGAGCATCTGCGCAACCTGATTGGCATCATCATCAATTGCCTGTTTGCCAAGCATAATCAGCTGCGGTTGCTCCGTTGCCACGATTTTTTGCAAAATATTAGCAATATTAATTGGCTCATAGTTCTCGCTACTTTCAACTAGAATCGCCCGATCACAACCACGCGCCAAGGCATTACGTAAAGTTTCCTCACATTTAGCACTGCCAATAGATACAGCAACGATTTCAGTTACAATACCACGTTCCTTGAGGCGAACCGCTTCTTCAATTGCATTTTCATCAAATGGATTTAGTGACATTTTACTATGTTCAATTTCAACATTACTAAAATCACTCTTTACTCGAACCTTTACATTGGGATCGACTACGCGCTTTGCGCAAACTAATGCTTTCATAAATTTCCTATACCTAATTATAAGTGCTCATGTAACTGCCGAAATAAGAAGCAAGAGCTAGACGCAAGGCGACGTAATTTACACACAGGGTAAATGAGGAACCTTGCAACAACGCTATTGCGAAATAATTCGAGCAGTTAACTTAGTTTTGAGGCTATTTCAGCCAGATACCTGCCCTGCGCTAAAGCCAGCGCTTTTTCCTCTTTAGTAATTTCCAAGTCAGCATTACTTCCCGCCAAATGTGAGACACCATATGGAGTTCCCCCACTACGAGTAGTTAATAGTTCAGAATTGGAATAAGGTAAACCGACAATGCACATGCCGTGATGCAACAATGGCAACATCATTGAAATCAAGCATGACTCCTGTCCACCATGCATAGAACCAGATGAAGTAAAGACGCAAGCTGGTTTACCAACTAAAGTTCCTGCCAACCATTCACTACTGGTACTATCCCAAAAATATTTCATACTGGCAGCCATATTACCAAAACGAACAGGCGAACCTAAAGCCAAACCGACACATTCATCAAGATCCTGCAGGCTAACGTATGGCACACCACTCTCAGGAATCTCGGGCTCGGTTTGCTCACATACGGTAGATACTTTTGGCACAGTCCGCAATCTGGCGCTCATACCAGAAACACTCTCAATGCCTCGGGCAATTAACTGCGCGAGCTGCTTAGTCGCACCAGTAGTAGTATAAAACAATACCAGAATTTCTTTATTTGTCATTTAAGTTAAATTATTCCTTGCAACTTTAAATCATTTTGAGTTACAATAATATTATAGAAGTAAGCTATACTCACACGTGCTCTTGGTTGTTCGTCCATAATATATACGGAACTCTGCTCCAAAGAGTATGTTTCAGTATAGGTCAAATTAGCTCCATATTATACCAAAGCTACCGGAGCTTTTTTCAGATAAGTACAAAATGCAAAAAAAAATATTACTTAACATACTGTTATGCTCAGCATTGTTTGCTAGTCGAGCTGATAATCTGGCACTTACAATGCAACAGTTAAACCAAAGTCAAATCCGTACAGACAATAATCTTTGGCAACGGATGAGTGATGGCTTTGCTCTGGATCACAGTGAAACCAAAGAAGTAAAGTATTGGGAAAAGCGCTATGGCAGCCCCAAATATTTTAATATAATCATGCAAAATGCTGCACCCTACCTCTATTTTGTAGTGACAGAAATGGAACGTCGTGGTATCCCTACTGAGTTAGCGTTAATTCCGATTGTAGAAAGCACCTACAACCCGAATGCGGTTTCTCCGGCAGCTATCTCTACTGGGATGTGGCAATTTGTTTCAAGCTCTGGTAAACGCTTTGGAATGATTCAAAATTCAGATCTAGATGAGCGTAAAGATATTGTAAAATCAACCCGAGCAGCTATTACTTATTTACAGTATCTTCATGATATGTTTGGTAGCTGGGAGCTGGCAATTGCTGCTTATAACTGGGGCGAAGGTAATATTAATACCGCAGTAAATAATTCCAGCAGTCGTAATTTCTATGATCTGGATGTTCGCGATGTCACGCATCAATATGTACCCAAAGTAATTGCGTTAGCAAATATAATTCAAAACCCACGTAAATTTGGAATTAAACTAACCAATCTGCCCAACCAACCATATTTCGCGATAATTAATCCGCAAGCTCCACTAAAAGTTACTGATTTTATGACTATGTCGAACCTCTCTCCGGCATTGAACAAAAAGCTTAATCCGCAGTATAATTCAACCAGCTATAGCGTAAGCCCTGCTCAACGTTTGTTATTACCTGTAAGTAACCAGCCAACGTACTTAGCCGCACTGGGCTCAAACCCCAATTATATACCTGCGCCAATATCTGCGCCGACTGATCCGGTAATCGCGGCAAGCAATAATACCCCTAACAACAATAATTCAAATTCGGCTACAAGCAATGATAGCAGCAGTGATGGAATTGTTGCCTTGGCAGCTGCAAGCAGCACAAGCAATAATCAAACTGCTAACACCGCCACAGCTCCAAATCCTACGTCATCCGATCCCATCGGTGATGAAGCAGCAATCAAGCTCAGCGATAACCAAAATCCAGCTCCCAGAGCAGCAGACAATACTGGTAATAAGCAAAATATGGTGAATGACTTACTTGATGGCACGAATACTACCGCAACAGCTAAGAGTGCAAATAACAATAATACCAGTAGTAAAGATGGATTTACTAATTACGTCGTAGTTTCTGGTGATACACTGTATTCTATTGCTAAACGTTTTGCCGTTCCTGCAGAGAAAATCAAAGCAGATAATCAAATGGTTGATAATAATGTAAAACTTAATCAAGTTTTGCTAATCCGAACAGGTTCGAGTAACTCATAAAGCAAAATCAACGACCAATATTGTTAATAGTATTTACGCCACAGCTAAAGCTACGCAAGCTTTATTAAAGATCATTTAACCATAATAAAAAAAGAGAACCATGTCAAATAGTCAGCAAAACTCTACTACTTATACTGGAGACATCATCGGTGGTGTTCCGGTCATTACCCATCTGAATCTCGATGATTTAGAGTCTGGCAAGATTTATCGTTTCATGTTCCAAGGCAGTAATATGAATATTGGACAACATTGGTATGTTCCAGTAATGGTTGCCAAAGGAAATAAATCTGGTAAACGATTGCTGCTCAATACAGGAATTCATGGTGATGAGTTGAATGGTTCACGAGTGATTCAGCAATTATTTGCAAACTTAGACCCAACACAACTTAGTGGCAGCATCATTGGCGTCATTCAAGCTGCGCCTAATTCTCTATTTCATATCAGCCGTACTTGGTATTCTTCGACTGACAGTGGTGAATTTACCAATATGAATGGGATTTTCCCTGGTAATAAAGATGGTAATAGCGCCCAAATTCATGCTCATTTACTGTGGAATCATTTATGGCACAATAACTGTGACTACGCGATTGATCTGCATAGCCAATCAACTGATACCGAGTATCCATTATTTGTTTTTGCTGATTATCGGGTAGCTGCAATAAAGACCATGGCAGAACTGATCCCTGCTGATCAAATCAAAAATGATGAGGGCGAAAAAGGAACAGTTGAAACTACGTTTGTTGAACATGGTATTCCAGCAATCACCATTGAAATTGGTGCGGCACGCAGCTATCAGTCCGAATATATCAATCGAACACTTGAAGGTATTAAAAATATCTTAAACCATCTAAAAATATGTGATTATCCGCTTGGACGTAATGCCGCAAGCTACGGTAGTTTCATTGGCAATCAAATGCACTCGGTTAAAGCAATCACTGGTGGCTATGCTGAAATTAAGGTAAATTTGGGCGATACAGTTGTTCAAAATCAAGAAGTTGCCTTACAACGCAACGCATTTGGTGATGTAATTCATACATACCTAGCGCCTGTTAATGGTCTAGTTCTCTCGCTGGGAACTGGTGCAACTCGTGAGGCTGGTGGATTGTTAGTGAGGATATTGTATTAAAAACATAAATAATTAGTTTATGTGAAGGCATGATAGACTACGAGGCATAAACAAAAAACTTATCCCCGCTAAACAGCGGAAAATATTAATTTGTGCATTTCGCACTTGAACTCAGGCTCTCTTGTTAACTCGTAAAAACCTAAGATATAAGATATAAATGTTCTGATTGCAAATACAAATAAAATCATTAATAAATTTGCCATAATTTTATCTTGTGATTAAACAATATCTCAAAAAACTTGGCAAATATTGGACAAAAACATTAAACCAATACTTGCCAAAGAGATAAAGCTATTATAAAAACCTTTACTTAAATTTAAATATTTGTAAGAAAGTAGTACAAGCTTACCGCCTGTACTACTTTCTTATTGGTTATTATTCCAATGACACTCTTATTGTACCGTTATAGTAGTTGAATCTGATTTACCATCCATAGTTGCCGTAATTTGTGAAGTACCCGTAGCATATAGTGCAGCAACACCGCTAACTCCAGGTACACTTACCACACCAGTATTACTAGACGACCAAGCAACATTAGATGTAATGTTACCTGTTGTATTATCTGTATACGTTCCAGTAGCTGTCAATTGGACAAATCCTGTGCTTAGAGCAAGTGTGGGATCAGCCGGAGTGATCGCGATAGAAACTAGTGTTGCCGCAGAAGCAGTTAGTTCTGCTGTATTACTGGTTTTCCCACCAAGAGCAGCCGTAATATTGGTTGAACCACTTGCTGCAACTATAGTAGCAACACCTGTTGACGAGTTTATCGTAGCAACCGCTGTATTACTAGAACTCCAAGTTACGCTGTCAGTAATGTCCTCCGTAGAATTATCAGAGTAGGTTCCAGTTGCACTATAAGCTTGCGTTAAACCTTTGGCAACAGTTGCAGTTGTTGGTGTAATCGCGATAGATTGTAATGTTGCCGCAGAAGCTGTCAGAACTGCTGTATTACTGGTTACACCATCTGAACTAGCCGTAACATTAGTTGTACCGCTTGCCGCAACTACAGTAGCAACACCTGTTGAAGCATTTATTGTAGCAACACCAGTATTGTCAGAACTCCATGTTACTTGGTTAGTAATGTTATCCGTAGAATTATCAGAGTAGGTTCCAGTTGCAGTATAGGCTTGCGTTAAACCTTTGGCAACAGTTGCACTTGCTGGTGTAATCGTGATAGATTGTAATACTGCCGCAGAGGCTGTCAGAACTGCTGTATTACTAGTTATACCATTTAAACTGGCAGTAATATCAGTTGTACCGCTTGCCGCAGCCACAGTAGCAACGCCTGTTGACGAGTTTATCGTAGCAACCGCTGTATCAGCAGAAAGCCAAGTTACGCTGTTAGTAATATCCTGACTAGATCCATCCGAGTAGGCTCCAGTTGCAGTATAGGCTTTCGTTAAACCTTTAGCAACAGTTACAGTTGCTGGTGCAATCACGATAGATTGTAACACAGCCGCTGATACATTTACCGTAGTTGGAGCACTATTTATGGTTAGATAGGTTGCAGTAATAGTGTTACCATTACTAACATTGTTTGCAGTAGCTAATCCCGCACTACCTGAGACATTGCTGATAACAACATTCGGAGAAGAGCTAGTCCAAGTAACCGATGAGGTTAAATCATAAAGAGTACCATCGGAATAAGCAGCAGTTGCAGTAAATTGTTGCTTAACACCACTCGGCAATGTTATAGTTGTATTAGGTAATATAGTAAGTGTAGTTATTGTAGCAGACGTAACCGTTAAAGTACTGGAACTACTAGTTACACCATAAAACTGTGCAGTAATATTTGAAGTTCCTGCTGCAACAGAAGTAGCTAGACCAGAAGCATTAATGGTAACTTTGGAAGTAGAACTTGAATCCCAAGTAACACTTTGAGTTAAATTCGCTGTAGTACCATCAGAGTAAGTCCCTATTGCTTGAAATTGCTGTTTTACACCCTCCCCCGTTGATGAATATGGACTTGAGACAGCAATTGATACTAAGCTACCACCAGTAACAGTAAATGTAACTGTCTGGCTAGTGATACCGTTTAAACTTGCAGTAACATCTGTCGTACCCACAGCAACAGGAGTTGTTAAACCTCTTGTATATGAACCAGAAAACCCGCTAACATTACTTACTGTTGCAACTGATCCTGCTGATGATGACCAAGTCACTGAATTAGTGACATCTGCAGTCGAACCATCCGAATAAGTAGCAGTCGCTGTATACTGAGTATTTACTCCCATGGGAGTAGTATTCCCTGGTTCATCGATTGCAATTGATACTAACGATGCATTATTAACTGTTAATGTATCCGGAGTACTATTTACACCATTCAATGATGCTGTTATATTGGTAGCTCCAACAGCAACAGGAGTTGCTAGACCAATACTGCCAGAGGCATTGCTGATTGTTGCAATGTTAATATTACTTGACGACCAAGTTACAGTTGAAGTTATATTTGCAGTTGTACCATCTGAATAAGTACCAATTGCTGTATACTGCATAGTTTGACCTAAAGGTGTACTATTAGAGTTAGAAGTAACTGCTATCGATGATAGTGTTGCTGCAGTCACCACAAAAGGAACGGAGTTGGAGCTAACACCACTTTTTGTTGCAGTAATTTGAGTACCGCCGACAGAAGCAGGAGTCAACACCCCGTTGCTTCCTGTTGCATTACTTATCGTTGCAACTGCAGTCGATGATGAATTCCATGTAACTTGTGAAGTGATATCTTGCTGCGTTCCATCGCTATACATACCTGTTGCCGTGAATTGCGTCTGCACACCAAGTGCAGTGCTGTAAGTAGTCGTAGAGGCAACTGCGATTGATTGTAACGTTGCTGAGCTAACAGTCAAGGTAACTCCTAGACTAGTATCACTGCCTAAAGTAGCAGTAATTGTCGTAGAACCAGTCGCAACTGGACTCGCCAAACCAGAGCTATTTGTTGCATTACTAATAGTAGCAATATTGGTATTACTTGACGACCAAGTTACACTTGATGTTATGTTTAGTATAGACCCATCGGAGTAAGTACCTGCTGCTGTATACTGTTGAGCAACACCTAGCGGAGTATTGGCAGTTCCAGGGGTAACGGCAATTGAAGATAACGTTGCACTTGTCACCGTTTGAGTCACTGCAATAGAACTAGTAGCATTTAGAGTAGCAGTAATATTAGTTGTACCCACCGATACAGGAATTACCAGACCATTACTACCGGCAACATTGCTTACAGTTGCAACACTAGTTGATGATGAGCTCCAAGTAACCTGTGAAGTAAGATCTTGAGTAGTTCCATCTGAGAAGTTTCCAGTTGCAGTAAGTTGAGTATTTACACCTAATGGGCTTGAGAATCCCGTTGTTGAAGTTACTGAAATTGAGTTAAGTGCAGCAGAACTAACCGTTAAAGATACCGCAGGACTGGTAACATTACCTACAGATGCTTTAATGTTGGTATTTCCAGCAGCAACGGGAGTTGCCAATCCTGAAGCACTAATAGTTGCAACTGCTGTATTATTCGATGACCAGCTTACGCTTGAAGTAATATTTAAAGATGTTCCATCTGAAAAAGTACCCATTGCTGTATATTGTTGAGTTATCCCTAAAGGAAGTGTTTTTGTATTTGGTGTAACCGCAATTGAAGACAAAGTTGCATTTGTTACTGTCAAAGCCATTGGAGCTGAACTAACTCCACTTACAGAAGCTGAAATGTTAGTTACACCAGTTGCAACTGTTGTTACTAACCCGTTACTTCCAACACTATTACTGATTGTCGCAACATTTGTAGAAGATGATGTCCATATAACACTCTCCGTCAAATCAGCAGTCACACCATTTGAATACACACCTATTGCTGTGAATTGGGGGGTTAATTCCTAATGGAGCAACATTACTGTTCGTATATATTTGAATAGACTGTAATGTAACTGGTGAACTACCAGAACCACCACCACAAGAAGAAATAAATAATGTCAAAAATCCAAGCCATATGATGGAAAGAATTTTTAACAATCTAGTTTTTTGTTTCATTTTATAAATCCTTAGATAAAATTTAATTGATTGTTAGGACATAGTACTAACACAGCTAAACTACAGAACATTACTCTATTCAAGCACTATTTATCCATATCGGATTATATTAACTTTATAGAAACTAAATATAATCAATAATGGAAGTATTATTTCATTTTTGGAATAATTAAAATATTTTCCAATATTTGAGAGTTTTCACTAAAATCCCATCCAACTAATAGAATATTTGCATAATAAATTAGTTGCAAAATACCACAATAATTAGCAAATGATTAATACTATTAAATATTTATACTTCCACGTAAAATCAAAATAGCTAGCATAACTCTCGAAGTATGCTTTATTTAGCTAAATCACCTCATAATTATCAAGACAAATTCTCATAGTGGTAAAATTTAGCCAATTCTACAATTCATCTGTAGTATAAAATCATTAGTAGTTTAACTGTTTAAAAAGTCTTAATTATGATGTTTGATCATCTCATAACATTTGTAGAGTTAGTTACAACTGGGAATTTCTCAAAAACAGCAGAATGCCTTAAAATTGCACCCTCTACTTTAAGTAGAAAAATTCAGGAGTTAGAAACTTACTTTGGTAAAACTTTGATTACTCGTGACACTAGAAATTTCTCATTAACCACAGAAGGAGAAACTTTGTACCAAAGATTCAAAAGCTTACCAAATCAACTAGCTGAGGCAAAACAGGCAATCAATCCAGAGGTAAAAGCTGATAGCTATCCCACACTAAAAATTATATTGCCCGTGATTCATGCGCTGGAATTAATTACACCATATATTGTTTATTTCAGTAGGGCTTATCCAGAGATTAAATTAAATCTTTTTTATATGACATGGGGAAAACCCTCTCAAAAAGATGTTTTTGATATAGCTATTACAGTGTATCCAGATAAAAGTGGGAAATTTGACCAAAAGTTTCTAAGATCAGAATTTGTCCAACTATACTGTACTCCAAGCTACGCAATTAAATATGGGCTCCGGTAATACCCCCTAAAAAAAGTGCTATTGATAAGTAGAGAGATTTACACTATCGACTAACACCAAGAGAGGTATTAAAAATGAAAAACTCAAAGTTTACCGAATCACAAATAATCAATATTCTAAAATTGGCAGAAAGAGGTATGCCAATCACGGAAGTCTGTCGTAGCAATGGGATAAGCAGTGCAACATTTTATAAATGGCGCTCTAAATATGGCGGCATGGATGCTTCAATATTATCCAAAGTAAAACAACTTGAAGCAGAGAACAATAGATTAAAGCGGATGTATGCTGAATTACAGATGGATCACGATGTCCTAAAAGAAGCTATGACAAAAAAGTGGTAAAGCCATCGCAACGTAAATTGATGGCAAAAGAAGTAATGTTGATCAAGGGTCTTAGTGTTAGACAAGTGTGTCGATTATTTTGTATAAGCGAAACCACATACCGTTATACAAGTAAGCTCAATGATGATAATGAACGCATTGCGCAGTTGCTGTTAGAGATTGCTACAGAGCATAAGACATGGGGAT
>RXJX01000001.1:0-1361 GCA_003963245.1 Neisseriaceae bacterium | reverse complement strand
AAACGTATTTATCGTATCTACTGTGAATTATGCTTAAACTTGCGTATAAAGCCCAAACGTAGAGTTAAGCGTGAGCGACCAGTGAAACTAGCTAGTGCACAGTTTCAAAACCATATCTGGTCAATGGATTTCATGCACGACAATCTAATTGATGGCAGGAAATATCGCACGCTGAACATAATAGATGACTATAACCGTGAAGCCTTGGAAACTGAGATTGATTTCTCACTACCATCTGCGCGAGTGATAAGAACGCTAGATCGGTTAATTGAACAGCGTGGCAAACCATTTACAATTAGATGTGATAATGGGCCAGAGTATATTAGTGAGAGCTTAAAGCAGTGGACAAAAATTAATGAAATTGAGCTGTGGTATATCCAGCCAGGAAACCCCCAGCAAAATGGTTATGTTGAGCGGTTTAACCGAACTATGCGCTATGAATTACTAAATCAATGTTTGTTTGAGAGCATTGAACAAGTAAAACAACAATCAACTCAGTGGCTCTGGATGTATAATAATGTGAGACCACATATGGCAAATGGTGGCATGCCACCAGTATTTAAGAAGTAATTATTTAAACCGTAAATAACCTATACTTTTAAATTGCTCTAAAAATGGGAGTATTACCCATGTACCTACAATAGTGCGGTAAATCCATATGGTGTTTCATATGTTTCGACAACTGGAGGTCAGGTCGGAACTGCAATTGGCTTAAACACTGCTTACTATATTACATCAACAGGTAACCAACAAGCAATTTCGCAAAAACAAAATTATAACTCAGTAAGTGTGAAGTAGTGATTAAGTCACCCATCGCATAGTAACGTGATGGGTATATATGATTGGAATTTTTTGCCCATTTCTTAAGTGAAGTGGGCTTTTTATGAGTACGTCATAAATTTTGTGTCAATCTGATTTCTACTTCATTTCAATCAGATTTTCCCAAATTTGATTAACATTTGTTGATATGCCATAGCCCAGTCACGAATGGGCATTGTCCAGCGTTTGGATATATTCTGGATTGCCAAATACAAAGTCTTAAATACAGCGGTATCATTAGGAAATGACCGCTTGTTTTTTACCACCTTGCGTAGAGTCATGTTCAATGATTCTATTGCATTAGTGGTGTAAATAGCCTTACGAATATCTTTGGTATAGCCAAACAAGGTATTCAACTGATCCCAACGATTGTACCATGATTTGCTGATGGCTGGATATTTTGCACCCCATTTTTTAGCAAATTCATCGAGGTTTTCTAATGCAATATAGTTAGCCTATAAATAACTGAGCGAAATATGTTCAAGTATGGTACTTATTAATTTGGATTTAAACTACGATGAATGGATACTCACAAGACCTTC
>RXJX01000048.1:35429-36100 GCA_003963245.1 Neisseriaceae bacterium | reverse complement strand
AATGAGCTTTACTGGCGGTTTCCAGCTAACTGGTCAAAATTTTGACGGTCAAACAGCGCAAGCTACTTTTACAATTAATGGAGCGAGCCCAACGCCTACACCAACGCCAAGTCCAACGCCATCTCCTGGGCCGACACCAACGCCTACGCCAGTTACAACTGGATCATTAAATGTGGTGATAGATACAACTGCTGCTGGTTGTACTGGAACTACTAAATGTAATGACTTAGGTGTTACAGTAGCTGATACTGCTGGAAATATTCAATCCTTTTTCAAAGTGCCAACAGCAGCTTTAGGTGGAACGTATACGCAACAAATTAATAAGCTAGAAGCTGGTAGTTATGTTGTTGCAGGATCGACAATAGCAAGTACTACGGTTACTTACACGCCAAGTGCAACCCCAAGTATAACTGCAGGTAATACTTCAAATGTAACTATCAAATATAGTATACCAGTTGTACCTACAGGTAAGGCAACAATCAGCCTAGCTAGTGTGGTTCCTAATTATACAGCTGATCTTCAGGTTCAGATTCTGAATACTAAAGCAACCACTCCACTTGTAAACACTTATACAATTAAGCAAGGTGGTTCATTTACAACTGAAAATTTACCAGTAAGTGATAGTACTCACTCTTACGTGGTGAAAATGACAACAGGTATTGCAGATCCAT
>RXJX01000048.1:739-35379 GCA_003963245.1 Neisseriaceae bacterium | reverse complement strand
AAAAAAATACAGTTATGTAAAATATCCTAATTTAGCGAATAGCAGCCCAGTTTATAAAATAGAAAGTGGCTTGAATTTAGGTGAGTCGGTAACAGCAAGCAGCAATAGTTATGTAACTAATCCGATTACTAATACTGGTATTGTTAATGCTGCGGCAACTATCAATGCTGCATTCGTTACTAAGCCAGTTCCTTCTAATAATCGTGTCTTATCTATATTCTGGTGCGGTTTTGGCGGTGATTTCTGTGGTCAATCAACCACAGATGATGTTAACCCGAAAGCAACGCATGTAATTTTAGCATTTGCTAATACTAATGCAGCAGATGGTTCTGTATATGTGGACACTGCACACTGGCCAACAACATTAATTAAAAATTGGCAAGCACAAGGTAAAAAGGTAATTATTTCGGTTGGAGGACAAAATGGCTTATGGGTACCAATCTTCAAAAATCCAGATAATTTTATTAAGAGTGTGAAAAGCATAATTAATACTTATGGCCTTGATGGTATAGATTTGGATATTGAGGATTATCACACTGCACCGCAAGCTGTTGCATTAACCATTAATCAACTACGTGCAGCTATTGGTTCATCTAAACAAATCATTATTAGTCCGGAAATTGTCGGAGTTTACCAAGCATCTTCTGTTCCAGAATCTAGTGTAGGTGGAAGTGCATGGAATTACTTTGTACCTGTATTAAGAGATTCAATTAACTCAATTGATTATGTTCAACCGCAGTTTTATAATAATTGGTATAGTGGTAATGGTTATAATCCAAGTGGTGCATCTGCTGATTATATTGTGAATGGTTATATCAATTGGATGAATCAGGTTGTTGGTATGTTCCCAACTAATTGGGGTATTACTACGATTCCCAATTTTAGTGGAGTTCCCGCAAATAAATTAGTAATTGGTGTTCTTGCTTCAACTTCTGCTGGTGGTGCATCTTATTACGCCACTCCTCAGATGATAGAAAGTGCATTTAATACATTGCAACAGACCTATAAAGTACAACCAGGTGGTATTATGATGTGGGATTCAAATTGGGATCAACTAAATGGTTATGCAATTAGTAATAAAGCTGTAAGTTTGTTAGGGCTTTAATCCGTTGTTAAATAAAAAGAGAGCAGTTTCAATTCGCTCTCTTTTTACTATCCGAGAATGGGGGTTATTTAATTTTGGATTAGAAGAAATAAGCTAACTATTTACTGTAGCTGGTTTATCTTCATTAATCGTATAAATACTAATACCCTCACTATGTTTTTTGCTCCACTCTTGTTGCTGCGACTCAATTAATTTGTGTGTGATTTCATAACCTTGCCGGTAGTGCAGATAAGCTGCCTCAGCACTGAAATTATAATCTTTACTATTGAGCTCAGTACCTTTTTTTGAATGATAAATTACATGTACCAAATCTAAACGATGAGCATTACCTAGTTTTAAAATTGCTTTTACATCTGGATCATGCTTAGCTTCAGCAGGTAATTTAGAGCTAAGAAATTTTATTGCATGAGATAAGTTTTGTGAGGTAGAATAAATTGTACTTGAGCGTTTAGAGTGTGAAGAATATTGAATATCCTTAATTCGTTCCAACATACCGTCCATGGTATGTGGCAATGGACCCGTTGCAGAGAATAAATCAAACATGAAACATAACACATCACAAATATCATGCTCAGTATCAGCAAATTCTTCTAATACCTTAGATAACGGGGTATTAGCGTAAACTCCACCATCAACATAATAGCGCCCGTCAATTTCAATTGCGGGGAATCCGGGAGGCAACGCCCCTGAAGCCATGATATGTTCAACAGCAATCTTTTCTTTACTACTATCAAAAAAGACAAAATCACCCGAAGCTAGGTCAGTTGCACCCAAGCAAAGGCGGACATGTCCCTGATTGAGATATTCAAAATCAATAACTTCTTCTAGTGTTTCTCTAAGGGGTGAAGTATCATAAAAACATAATTGATCGGGTGTTGCGTTATTAAGTAGCCAAGGGTTTAGCAGCTTAGGTTTATAAAAACCTGGTTGTCCTAGGCACAATGCATGTTGGGCTCCAAAATAATTATGGACTTTAGCCATTCCAAGAAAAGGAAGGTTTGGTAGCGGTATACTAACTGTGATTTTATCCCAGAATTGTTTTAATTTTTCCAAACGTTTCTCTGGAGGGTTACCAGCAACAATTGCCGCATTCATTCCGCCAATTGAAATTCCAACAACCATATCTGCACGATAGTCATGTTCATACAATGCTTCTACACCACCAACCTGAAATGAACCAAGAGCTCCGCCGCCCTGAAAAACGTAAACAATTTTACGATTTTTTTTAGAACCACCCAAGTGGTTTGCGTGAATTTTTATCTCACGATCTAATACTTCTTTTATAGATGTCATAGTCATTAATCTTTCAAATAATCATAAACAATATCACCAAACCCTAATGTTAGATCAGCGACTAAATGTGTTCCACCCAAAACTTTACGCACCGGTAATTTAGCAACTGGTGCTAGTGCATGTTCAAATAATTGCAGCGCTGCAGGTCCTGTCCATGCACCGTGAACGGTAACATCTTTAAGGAAATACTCAACTAATTGGCAAACACTTTTATCTCTGCCATTAGCATGGGGAATAATCTTCAATAAATAATTAGGAGTTTTTTCAAGGTTTTCCTTAGTCTGTTTTTTATCCAGAGAATAATATTTGAAACCCATTGTACCAGTAGCCACGGGAACGCTATTATATTTTAATGTTCCAACTATGGTATCAACATCAATTTCTAATTTAGGATTGGCGTATTTTTTAGGAAATCCCCATATTTCACGACCAGCAGCAATCGGCGCTAGGTTATCTAGATACATCATGTGCGAGTAAGTACCCACTTTACCTTCAAATTCAACTTCAATTACTTGTCCTGCTTCAGTAAAACTACCAAAACCGTATGCATCCGGCATCTTCATGAATTCAAATTTAACTACATTGCTAATAACTTTTAATGGCTCAGGAACTACAGCCTGTAACGCATCATAATCGGTTTCATAGGATATAATCAAATATTCTCGATTTTTAAATTTATAATCAATTTGTAATGCACTTGGCGAAGTTAATGGCATTGCAAATGCGCTTTGTTTGATTTCAGAAATTTTCATTGGTTCGTATCCTTTTTGTCGAAAAAAACGTTCTGGTTGAATTGTAACATATATCTTAAACAACCTAGTGCTTTTTCATGAAAACTAGCTGAAAATATTGCAGATAACTTAAAATTGATTTGATTGTTTTTATTGTCATGTGATAAAGTTAAGTTATCTGATAATGCTTTATTTGTTTGGGGGGCTCATGCGTAAGATTGGGAGGAAAGATAAAAAATTATTTTCACAAATTTCTTTAGTGTTGCTTCTAGCTGTTTCTTTGCTCGCTGAAGTTGGATGCCATGCTGCAGCACAATCTACACAGGAATCTGTCTCTCCAGTCTATAATGATTGGTCATGGTTTAAAGATACTTACTGGGTTGTACCAGAACAGAATATTTCTGCAGTTGCGCAAAGTGCGACTAATCCCAGCCAATTTAATCTTGTACGAGATCAAACAGTTTTTCACTTCACCGATTATTTTAATGGTTATTTTACAGGCGTAGTTACCGCTAAACTTTCATCTGCCGAGAGTGTCCCTGGTTGTCAATATGTGTTAGGTGAGGTTACGCCACAAGGTATTGTTCATCTGACAATGTATAATGTATCCGATGGTAGTATTATCAATCAGCCGATGGGAAATATGGTGCAGGTAAATGGTCAGTGGACTATGGTCAATACTATGACTGCTCCTGCTACTGGCGGTGGCTCAGTAAGCCACTGGGCTTATATGGTTCTATCCAAACCAGGTGATCCAAGCTGGGACAATCTTCCATTTGCTAATGAATCGGTTCCTGCTTTTGTTGCTAACTGTCCTGCTGGACCAATGATTAATCTATAATTTTAAGAGAGGTTTTTTTATGTCACAATTAACTTTTTATACCAATCCTATGTCACGTGGACGAATTATACGCTGGATGCTTGAAGAAATTGGAGTTCCTTATGAGACCAAGATTTTGGATTATGCTACGACAATGAAAGGTGCGGAGTTCTTGGCAATTAATCCGATGGGCAAGGTTCCGGCAATTAAGCATGGTTCTGCGGTTGTTACTGAAACTCCTGCTATTTGTGCATATTTAGCAGAGACTTTTCCCGAGGCTGGATTAGCGCCCAAAACTGATGAAGAACGTGCTGCTTATTATCGCTGGTTATTTTTTGCTGCTGGTCCATTGGAGTTGGCATTGAGTTTAAAAATGTTAAAAATTGAAGTAACTGCAGAGAGCGAAAAATCTTTGGGTTGTGGGAATCCTCAAACAACACTTGACGCTGTAGCCCAAGCCGTTAGTGCAAGCCGATATATTTGTGGCGAACGTTTTACTGCTGCTGATGTTTATATTGGTTCACACCTAAGTTTTGGAATCAGATTTGGCATCTTTGAAGAGCGTCCTGAGTTTACAGCTTATCTTGAGCGGGTGCTAAGTCGTCCGGCAAAACTACGAGCCGAAGAAATTGATAATACAGCGCAAGGATAAATAGTTAAAGGGCAAATCAATATGATTTGCCCTTTAACTATTTAGAGAGAATTTTATAGCGATATTCATTTCCGGATTAACTCTAATCAAAAATGCTAAAATTGCGCTTTAAAATTTATCTATAAAAAGAAAGTCAGTATGGCAGAACAGTTTAAAGTGGTAATTGAATCGGTTGATTATGAAGGAAAAGGAATTGCACGTATTGATGGTAAGACCGTTTTTGTTGACGGCGCATTAAGTGGTGAGGAGGTGCTTATTGAAATTGTTAAGCGTAAATCAAATTTTGATAAAGCGAAATTAGTTGAGATTATAAGCCCAAGTACTAAACGTGTTACTCCTGAATGTCCGAGCTATGGGATTTGTGGCGGTTGCTCAATGCAGCACGTCAGTTTTGATGCGCAGATTGAAATTAAACAGCAGGTTTTAGTTGATAGTTTAAAGCATATTGGTAATGTTTGTGCTGAAGAAATATTGCCACCTTTGGCTGGCACTCCTTGGGGTTATCGTCATCGTTCGAGACTTTCTGCGCGTTATGTCGCGAAGAAAGGAGGCGCTTTAGTTGGCTTCCGTGAAAAGGGTGCGCCATATGTTGTTGATATGAATGAGTGTAAAATTTTACCCGCACATGTATCTGCATTGATTCCAGCAATGAAAGAATTGGTGAGTAATTTATCTATTAAAGCTGCAGTACCGCAGATTGAGGTTGCAGTTGGTAATCATGTGACAGTGCTGGTTATGCGCAATATGGAAAGTCTAACCAGTCAAGATGAATCTTTAGTCCGCCAATTCATAGATGAAAATAGTAATGAGAATACACCTTTACAATTTTGGTTGCAGCCTAAAGGACCAGATACTTGTTATCCATTCTATCCAGCTGAAGCACCTAAGTTAAATTATGAATTAGCTGATTTTCAAATTGACATGCCTTATTATCCTTCCGAATTTACGCAGGTAAACCCATATATTAATCAAGCGATGGTAAATTTGGCAATGAGTTTACTTAATCCCCAAGCAGACGAAGTTATTGCCGATTTCTTTTGCGGTATTGGAAATTTTACGCTGCCAATTGCTCGGTCTGCTAAGCAGGTGGTGGGAATTGAGGGGGCTGATCCATTAGTAAAACGCGCCAAACAGAATGCTGAATATAACGGCTTAGGAGATAAAGTTAGTTATCAGGTAGCCAATCTATTTAAAATTGATAGCGAATGGTTGGCAAAATTAGGTACATTTGATAAATGGTTAATTGATCCACCGCGTGATGGTGCTTTTGAATTAGTCAAGTCAATTACGTCGAAGACTGCGCCACAATTAATTGTTTATGTTTCATGTAATCCTGCGACATTAGCTCGTGATGCTGGGGTATTAGTTGATACTCATGGTTATCGTTTGCTTAAGGCTGGGGTTATGAATATGTTTCCGCATACCTCACACGTTGAATCTATCGCGTTGTTTGTTCGGTAGATTATTTTAAAATTTTTTGCATATAAGATGCTAGCTCGGGTGAGTTAGCATCGTCACTTTGTTTCAGATGCTGAATTATACTTTCTTGCTCATCTTGAGACCGATTTTGACTGAGCTTAAATTTTCCAATAATGGTCTTGATCGTAATCTCAAATCCAATAATTCCACCTAATTTTCTACTGATATGTGGGTTATTCCAGTCAATTTTATATTTTGCATCTTGTTGCAATTGAAGCTCATCTAATTTTGAGCTAAGCAAATCTGGGTCAAGTTGTTCAATAACACCATCTACGTGTACTACTGCATAATTCCATGTTGCTACTTGATCTATTGGCTCTGGGTAGAAAGTTGGTGAAATATAGCCATGTGGACCATGAAAAATTACCTTTATTTTTTGGTTTGCTTGAAGTAATTTAGCCAGTGGGTTTGGTTTGGCTATATGTCCAAATAGTTTGTCTTTAGTTACGTTTAAGCTTAGTGGTAAATGGGCAATTTCTAATTCATTTTGATTATTAATGATTACAGTTGCAAATGGATAATCTGCTATGAATTGACATAGTTTGTCAGAGTCAGATTCCGTAAAAGAAGGTGGAAGATACATTTCCTATTCCTTTTTGAGCATTGATTTATTCTAGCCAATTAATTTCTTTAATTTGATGACTGGCTAAATATTGATTGGCAAGTTTAAAATGGTTGCAACCAAAAAAGCCTCGGCTTGCTGATAGAGGTGATGGATGAGCTGCTTCCAAAATCAGGTGTTTAGTGCTATCTATCAGCTCTTTTTTACCGCGAGCAAAATTCCCCCAGAGCAAAAAAACACAGTGTTGATTGCTATTGCTAATATGCTGAATAATTTGATCAGTTACAGTATGCCAGCCAATTTTGGCTAGCGAATTTGCCTGATCTTTAATCACACTTAAACCTGCATTAAGTAACAGTACTCCTTGACGTTCCCACGAGTTAAGTAGTGTAGCAGTCGGCGCAAATAGTGGTGGGTTATATTCGTTAATTAGCTCTTTAAAGATATTTCTTAACGATGGTGGTGTTTTTATTTCGGGATTAACCGCGAAAGCCAGACCATTTGCCTCATCCTCTCCATGATAGGGATCCTGTCCGAGGATAACCACGTTAATCGCTGATGGTGGATTTAGCAGCGCCCGCAGTGTTTCTTTTGCAGGCGGATAGATAGTATGCTCTTGGGCAAGTTTAGTTAATTTATCATCAATTAAACATAACTCATGTTCTAAAGATTGTTTCAAAAAATCTTGCCATTGTGGAGCTATAGTTTTCCAGCTCTCAGCTAGAAAATGGAGTTTCATTAATCTGAATAACTTTTAAAGTCAGTTACTTTTGGAGCAGACTCTTGATTATTCAGATAAAGTTTACCATTGCCAATTTGCTCACTCAATAAACTAGTTACATCTGTTGCCAAATTATCGCCAAGCTGTTTTACTAATGCTGGAATATTATGCACGATTTTTTGAGTTTGTGTACTAACAAATTTGACATCGCCTGAATGTCCAGCTGCGGTAAATGATGCTACAATTGTATGATCTTGTGTGCGAATTAATTTATAATCTACAGCAATATCAATACTATAGATATTAGAGTATTTGTTGGTGCCAATAATTTGATTAACTTCTTCTCCAGCATTAATTGCAGCCAAATTTCCGATTAACAAATAGTCTGGTGTCTGACTAGCTACTGCTTTTGCCAGAACTGTGTTTGACTCAGCTGACTTAGTATTACTTGATTCAGTAGCCGTCATTTTAATTTCTTGAGATTCATTTAGCTCAAAAGTATTTTCTGGTGATGACTCATTGAAATTAATATATTTTTGAGTGATACCATTATCAACATCAACAACTCTAAATTGTTTACTTTGGATAATGCTACCGCGAATTTGTGCAGAGAAGTTATTGATCTGCTGTTGAACTAACGTGTTGGTACCATTATCGGCATCATTACTGCTATCTTTTTGCATAAAACTGGGTAAGCTACTATTGTTATTATTGCTTATATTGGGGATACCTATGCTTGGGACGGCTGTAACCAGCGATGAGACCAGTAATAATCCAGTACCAAGAATTAATTTATAGCATTGATGCATAATTACCTCTTACTTAGCTCATGAACAATGTCGATCAAATATGCTACATTGTCTGGTTTTGCGGTGGGAAGTATTCCATGTCCAAGGTTAAATATATGCCCATCAGCGCTATTATTGGACTCACGATATTCGTTTAGAATTTGAGTCACTTGTTGTTTGATAGCTGGGCGATCAGCAACCGATAGAATCACTGGGTCAAGATTTCCCTGAAGTGCCTTATTGGTCTCTTTTCTTGCTTTGGCAATATTAATCGTCCAGTCAATACCCAAACCATTACATTCTAGTTGATCTAATTTTTGTAACCATACACCGCCACCTTTAGTAAATACAATACTTGGAATATGATGTTGTGGTAATGCTAGCTTAATTCGTGTTAATACTTTAGCCAAATACTTATGTGAAAATTCACCAAATGCAGATTCGCTAAGCACGCCACCCCAGCTATCAAATAGCATAATCGTATCAACCCCAGCATGAATTTGGGCAATCAGATAATCTGCCACCGCTATACTTACTTTATCTAGCAGAACGTGCAGTTGTTCTGGATGCGCGTAAACCCACGCTTTGATTTTCTCGTAGTTTTTGCTGCTGCCTCCTTCAATCATATAACAAGCCAGCGTCCACGGTGAACCACTAAAGCCAATTAAGGGAGTGTCCTTTGGCAGTTCTTGTTTTAGATTTCTGATAGTTTGCATTACATATGCCAGATCAATCTCTGGATTGATTACTTTGAGCACATCAATATCCAGCGTAGATTGAATTGGATTAGTAAACTTAGGACCTTCACCTTCGCTAAAATAAAGCTGTAGCCCCATTGCCTCAGGAACGACTAAGATGTCACTGAACATGATCGAGGCATCCAGTGCAAAACGGCGCAACGGTTGCAAGGTAACTTCAGTTGCTAAATCCGGATTTTTGCACAAAGCGAGAAAACTTCCTGCTTTTTCTCGTGTTTTACGATATTCAGGTAGATAACGTCCAGCTTGTCTCATTAGCCAGATTGGTGTATAACTGCTTTGTTGTTGCTTGAGTGTTGCTAAAAACGCACTATTCATAGATTTATTTTCCGATATAATTTGCTAAATAGTTCAGCGCTTTTTGGTACACATCCTGCTTAAATTTCACAACCATGTCGATTGGTTCCCAGTAGGAAATCCAGCGCCATGCATCAAATTCCTGTTCCACAAAACTCCGCACATTGATATGGTGGTCATAACCTATAAACTGGAGCAGATACCAGATTTGTTTTTGTCCGCGATAGTTTGAATTTTGCTTTGCCCAATTACCCGGTACGTTATAGTAGAGCCAATCTTCAGTTTTGGCAACAATCCTTACATGCTCAGGTAATAAGCCAAGTTCTTCATTTAATTCACGATACATGCATTCGTCTAATGTTTCATTTTCAGCAAGCCCACCTTGTGGGAATTGCCATGAATATTCTCCCTTTCGTCGACCCCAAAAAACCAAATCATCTTTGTTGATGAGGACTATCCCAACGTTGGGGCGGTATCCATCTTTGTCTATCATTTTGTGCTCTCCCGCCGCTATTTGCTTAGTACAATATATATCGTTATTTTAACATAAGATACCCTGATTAAGACATTATTTGCCGTAAGCGCAATGTAAATAGTGTAAAATTATGCGATTGTTATGTTTTTATAAAAAACTATAGCCGAAAATTGAATGTTTTGTAAATGATTTACTATATATCGTGAGTTAAGAATTTGTTTATTTTAAGGATTAGGGGTGTGTATGTCAATTGTGGCAACAAAAAATGGTTTATTAATTGAATTTTTGAGTGAAGAATTGCCGCCAATTAATTTGGAAGAAAATATTGGCTCTGCGTTTAGTGAGTCAGTATATCAACAACTATCAGGGTTTTTAACTAAAGATGCTACATGTACAGAATTTGTTTCGCCACGACGTTTTGGATGTTTGATTGAGGGTATTGTTTATGAGCAATCCGATCAACGCCAATTACGTAAGGGACCAGCGATTGCAACTGGGTTACAAGATGGTAGTCCAACTCCGGCTTTGCTTGGCTTTGCTAAATCATGTGGGATTGATTGGCAAAAATTAGAGCAGCGCGCGGATGGTTATTTTTATGCTGAGAGTACAATTAAAGGCAAAAACTTAAGCAGTGTTTTGAATGACGTAATTAGCAATGCTTTGAAAAAAATCCAGATTGCCAAGGCAATGCGTTGGGCTGATAAGAGTTATCAATTTGTGCGCCCCTTGCATAATTTGGTGGTGATGTTTAATGGTGCTGTAATCAATTGTGAAGCTATGGGCTTAAATGCCAATAATACAACCAGTGGTCATCGATTCATGTGTAATTCTCAGCTCAAATTAAGTTGTGCACAGGACTATTTTAGTCAGCTACAAAATCAAGGCAAGGTTGTACCACAATTCAGCGTGCGCAGGAGTTTGATCGAGAAACAACTAAATCAGAAAACTCAAGAGCTTGGTTTGAGCATTAGCCATATGGATGGATTGCTAGATGAAGTTACTGCATTGGTTGAGTGGCCTGAGGTTTTGGTCGGTGAATTTGATGAGAAATTTTTGGCAGTTCCTCAAGAGTGTCTGATTTTATCAATGGCTAAAAACCAGAAATATTTTGCACTAATTGATCAATCTGGAAAACTTAGCAATAAGTTCTTGTTTGTTGCTAATTTGATTTCGAAGCAACCCCAAGTAATTATTGAGGGAAATCAAAAGGTTTTGACAGCTCGCTTAGCGGATGCCGAGTTTTTCTATGAGTTTGATAAGCGTACGCCATTAATTGAATTTACTGCTAAAACGGCAAATGTAGTTTACCACAACAAGCTAGGTAGCCAATTAGAGCGTATTGAGCGTTTGCAATCAATTGCCGGTGGGATTGCTCCTTTATTAGGGGTTAACAGTGATTTAGCCAAGCATACAGCATATTTATTAAAGGCTGATTTACCAACCGAAATGGTAGGAGAATTTCCTGAGCTTCAAGGGGTAATGGGTAAATACTATGCAATAGCTAGTGGTGAATCTGCCGAAGTAGCCAATGCCATTGAAAAGCATTACTATCCACGCTTTAGTGGTGATGAGTTGCCTGATAGTCAGTTAGCCAAGGTAGTCGCACTTGCAGATAAATTAGAGAGTTTGATTGGGATTTGGGGGATTGGTTTAATTCCAACAGGAGATAAAGATCCGTATGCATTGCGTCGTGCAGCACTCGGAATTATTCGTATTTTATTAAGCGAGAAGTTAAACCCAGAGCAAGTTGATAGTTTATTGAAAATTACCTTAGATGCTTTTGCTGGTAAAAATTTGGCAGCAGACACTTTAAGTGGTGTTGAAAACTTCGTTAAACAACGTCTGGCAAACTATTTAAGCAGTGTTGCTGAATATCCAGCTAAGGTAGTTAATACCGTTGTTGTTAGTGCAGATAGAATTGACTTTACCAATGTAGTTGAAATTTGCGATGCATTTAGCAAGTGGTCAGCAAGTGAGGGCAATCAAGAGTTGTTTGAAGCGAATAAACGAATTGAGAATATCCTTAGTAAAAATGCAGAATCAGTTGATTTAAGTTTAAATTTGAACCATGATTTATTTACTGATTATGAAAAAGAGCTTTATCTTGCCGCAAGCAAAGTAAATGATTTAACTAGTATTCAGTTATATTTAGAGCAATTAAGTGCGTTAGCCAAACCATTGACGGATTTCTTTGCTAACGTAATGGTGATGGATAATGATTTGAGTATTCGCAAGAACCGTTTAAAATTATTATCAGAACTGTATAGCAAATTTAGCAAGTATGGTAAATTATCTGAGTTGGCATAATAAGAAGGTAATCTATGAAATTAGTTTTTCTTGATCGTGATGGTGTAATTAATCAGGACAGTGATAAGTTTATTAAGAATGTTGACGAATTTATCCTGATCCCCGGAAGCGCTGATGCTATTGCTAATCTTAGTCAGGCAGGATTCAAAGTTGTAATCTGTTCCAATCAATCAGGTCTTGGGCGTGGTTTGTTTACGATGGAAGATCTAAATGCAATGCATGAGAAACTCCATCAGCACGTTGAACAAGCTGGTGGTAGTTTGGATGTAATCATATTTTGTCCACATATTCCAGATGATAATTGTGATTGTCGTAAACCCAAACCAGGCATGATCCTTGAAATTTGTGATCGTTTTAACCTTGAGGATTTAAGTAACACTGTAATGGTCGGTGATAGTATTCGTGATTTACAAGCGATTAGCAACGCGGGCGGAATTCCAATTTTAGTCAAAACTGGTAATGGTAAAAAAACTCTGGCTAAAGAAACCCTGCCTGAAGGTACCAAAATCTTTGATAATCTATTGAGTGCTAGCGAATATATTATTGAGCGAGAGCAGAAAGAACCACACCGTGAGGAATAAGTTAACTCCATTAATTGTTATCAGATCGTGTTTGTTTTGGATTCTATCTGCATCGGTATTACCTTTTTACAGTATTATCGCTTTGTTGATTGCCAAGTTGCCGCCATTAGTCCGGCATAGAATCATAATGAGTGCGGCACGCTACTATACTTTCTTATTCAAGTATGTTGGTGGGATCAATTATCAGGTTAGTGGCGTTGAGAACTTGCCAAACACGCCAGCCATTGTTGCGGGTAATCATCAATCCGCTTGGGAAACTGCGGCTATGAACCAATTTTTGCCACCTTGTGTCTGGATTATGAAAAAAGAGATTTTCAAGATTCCTTTTTACGGCTGGGGTATACGTGCTTTATCGACAATTGCGATTGATCGTAGCCGTGGCGAAGATTCTCTTAATCAAGTAATTACTCAAGGTCGGCAGCGGTTCTCCATTGGGTTTTGGATTATTATGTTTCCTGAAGGTACTCGGGTTAAACCAAAAGCGCGTAAACCATTTAAACATGGTTGTGCTAAACTTGCTCTAAGCTTAGATGTGCCTATCGTCCCTTTCGCGCATAATGCTGGCTATTGCCTGCCAAAAAATAGCTTTTGGATTTATCCTGGTACAGTCTCAATAGTAATTGGGAAGCCAATCTATCCAGATTCTGCTGATGCTGCAGCATATACTAAAAAAGTTGAAGATTGGATTCATAATACGTTGACTTCTATCGGCTCCTAGCATGCCACGTTTTTATGTTGATTTGCCGCTCACCTTAAATACAAAACTGGAATTGCCAGATAGTGTTGTACGACATATGAATGTATTGAGGTTGCGTGTTGGTGATACTGTTGCGTTCTTTAATGGCGATGGTTGTGATTATACTGCGAATATCAGTCAACTTGGCAAACGTCAGGCTGAGGTTAATATTAGCGAGTGTGAGAAATTAGACAATGAATCTAATCTACGGATAACTTTGATGCCGAGTTTGATTGCCAGCGATAAATTTGATTTGATTATCCAAAAAGCAGTTGAGTTAGGCGTAAGTGAAATTATTCCGGTAATTAGTCAATACACGCAACGTTTAAGTAGTGATAAAATTAGTTCACGGATGGAACACTGGCATAAAATTATCATTGCCTCATGTGAACAATCTGCGCGGGCAACTATCCCTCGTTTGTCCGCGCCAATTTTGTTTCATGATGCTTTACTAGCGGTAAATAATGCTGAAGGCAAGTATATTCTATCGCCCCATCATGAACAGCAACAGTTTTTGGCACAAGTACCAATTTCCAGTGTTGCAGTACTGGTTGGTCCTGAGGGTGGATTTAGCTTGAGCGAGGTCGAAGAAGCGCAAGCTCATGGGTTCTCAACATTGCAATTAGGCACAAGAATTTTACGTGCGGAGACTGCTGCAATTTGTATAATGGCATTGTGCCAAAGCTATTTTGGTGATATTCACTTAATACAAAAATAATTTTTTATTGGAGAAGTAATTATGAAAGCAACTTATTTAAGTCTTGTTTTGGCTTTGGTGACAACGATCGGAATTAGTGCTTGTGAGAGTGGTGGTCCTGCTGCACAAAATATGCCAGCTGGTGGCGCTCCATTTACTGGGACATTTACTCCGGGAATTGGTAATTTGGGCAATGGATCATCAATTAATACGTGTAACACTGTGGGCGCACGGACAGAAACAATGACTTTTACAGTTAGTGAGTCTGGTCCAACAGTTTTTCAAGATGGAGCACTATACCCTAATCAGAATGTGATGAATGGTCCATTTGTAAATCCAGTAAATACTAATAATCCATGTATGACTGCTACGGTTACTTACTCTGGTTGTTCTTATGCGCAGGGTGGGCGAGTAACCTTTAATGGCTGTTCGGTGGTATTGCTGGGTTCTGGCTATCAGTTTACTGCAACGTATTATCTCTACACGGCGCAAAATACTTTAATCCAAAGCGGAACGGTAAATGCAACTAAATAGTATGCGTAAACCAATTCAGTGGCTGAAAGACTCATGGCATTTGGCTCGTCCGTATTGGACCAGCGAAGATAAATGGCGGGCAATTGCACTAGTGAGCATCGTGATTGTATTTAACTTACTTTCCGTATTTATGTCAGTGCAATTTAACAAATTTTCCAATAATATGTATGATGCATTGCAACATCTTAATCAAAGTGCATTTTATAAATTAATAATTAAATTTTGCTATCTGGCATTTTTTGCTATTTCCTTTCAGGTAATGGCATATTATTTTCGTAAAGTGCTTGAGATTCGCTGGCGTAAATGGATGACTAATAACTACTTAAGTAATTGGCTATCTCATAAGGCTTATTATAAAACTCGTTTTATTGCCGATTATGTCGATAATCCGGATCAGCGGATTAGTGAAGATATTAATTCCTTTATCGGTGTTTCCCTGAGCTTAACTCTAGGTTTTATCAGTAATATTGTAAGCCTATTTTCTTTTGTATTTATTTTATGGGGATTATCTGGTGCACTGAATTTTACTGTTTTTGCGCATAAGATCTCGATTCCTGGTTATATGGTATGGGTGGCATTGCTTTATGCAATAGCTGGAACTTATATTACGTTTAAGATTGGTCGTCCATTGATCGGGCTAAACTTTCGTCAAGAAACGCTCGAGGCTAATTTCCGTTTTGGCCTAATGCGAGTCCGTGAATATGGCGAGAATATTGCTTTTTATCAAGGTGAGAGCGAAGAAAAGCAGAGTTTGACAAATAAGTTTAGTGACTTGGTGGGAAATTTTTTCTCGATTGTTTATCGTCAGATGAAAATTGATATTTTTAATATTGGCTATTCACAAATTGCTAATATCTTCCCAACGCTAGTTGCTGCACCACGTTATTTCTCTAAAGCAATTCAGCTTGGGGATTTGATGCAAATAGGTGGTGCTTTTGGACAGGTTCAAGGCTCGCTATCATATTTCATTGATGCTTATGGTTCTTTGGCAAGTTGGCGCGCAATTATGGATCGTTTGCATGGTTTTGAAAAGGCAATATCAGATGCGGGTAATTTAGCAGTATTAGCACGTAATGATAAACCTGCAAATTATCTAAGCGTGAGTAACTTAAGCCTGAATTTGCCCAATCAAGAATTGTTACAAAAAGATATTAGTTTCAAATTAGACTCAGCTGATCGCTTGTTAATCAAAGGTGCATCAGGTAGTGGTAAAACCACCTTGCTCCGTGCTCTAGCAGGTCTATGGCCTTTTGCTAGTGGCGAAGTAAGTCAGAGTCATGCTAAAACCGAGATGTTTATTGCCCAGCGCCCGTATATGCCGCAGACCTCGTTGCGGCAGGCAATTTGTTACCCGTTAACGACTAATTTACCTGCTGATGCTGATCTATTATTGATTATGCGCGAATGTGGTTTAGCTCATCTGCAAAAACGTTTAGATGAAGACATCGATTGGGGCAAGGTGTTGTCTTTAGGTGAACAGCAACGTGTGGCATTCGCGCGAATATTGGTAAATTGTCCAGATATTATTTATCTTGACGAAGCTAGTTCTGCATTGGATGAAGCAATGGAAGCACACGTATATAGTGTACTAAGTGAGCGTTTGCCACACAGTGCAATTATTAGTGTTGGTCATCGTAGCACTTTGGATATATGGCATAATCAACAACTTTTACTCAAATCGCCTAGCTGATTGAGTTAATGTAATTAATAATGGGATAACAGAGAGTTAAATGAATCAATTTAATCAAATAGTCAAACAAGAAATGAATGCATTGGATCAGGTTATTCGCCGTGATCTGGACTCAAGCGTGCCGTTAATTAATGCGGTTGGTGAATATATTATCGCAGCTGGCGGTAAGCGGATTCGCCCTTTATTAACCATGCTCTGTGGCAAACTTTTAGGTAATGATTCGGCATTACTCTACAAGATAGCGGCGATGGTCGAATACATTCATACTGCAACTTTACTTCACGATGATGTGGTCGATGAATCAGGCTTACGCCGCGGACGCGCAACCGCTAATGCGGTGTTTGGCAATGCTGCCAGTGTGTTGGTTGGAGATTTTATTTATACTCGTGCTTTTCAGATGATGGTAGAAAGTAATTCACTCTGCGTATTAAAAATCATGGCAGATAGCACCAATATTATTTCTGAAGGTGAAGTTTTGCAGCTACTAAATATTGGGCGCAGCGATTTAACCGAAGCTGAATATTTTAAAGTGATCGAGAGTAAAACTGCGAAACTATTTGAAGCAGGTGCGCGTGTAGCTGCGATTATCAGTGGTGCAGACTCTTCGCAAGAAGAGCACCTTGCTAACTATGCAATTTATTTGGGTACTGCCTTTCAGATCGTGGATGATATATTGGATTATAATAGTTCAGCTGACGTTATGGGCAAAAATGTGGGCGATGATTTGCTTGAAGGTAAGGTAACCCTGCCGTTAATTTACTTGCTGGCAAATGGAAGTGCAGAAATGCGTACTATGGTGGTTGCGGCAATCGATAATCCTAAACAAGCAGATATTGCTGCAATAGTCAATTTGGTTAAAACTACGCCAGCTCTGGATTATTGTAAAAATATGGCGCATGATTATGTGGCGCGTGCTCAGGCGGAATTAGCGGTTTTTGCTAACAATGAATATCGTCAGGCGTTGGAAAGAATTGCTGCTTTAAGTGTTGAACGCCTGAGTTAATATGTTATCAAGTCCATATAAGAAGTCTTTTTGAAGCTGTGGTAAAGCCGAAAATTAAAAGTAAAAAGTATATTTTGATGGTGAAGAAAAATGTATGATTTTGACAAAGTAATTGATCGCAAACAGTCCTATAGTAAAAAATGGCGTAAATATGCAGCTAAAGATATCTTACCTCTTTGGGTAGCAGATATGGATTTTACTGCTCCTCCTGCGATTCTAGCCGCATTACAAGGTACGCTTGATCATGGTGTATTTGGTTATAGCATGCATCAAGAAGAAGTTCGTCGGGACATTGTTGATTATTTGCAGCGTGAATATAGTTGGGGTGTGGCAGAGAAGGATATTATTTGGCTTCCCGGCTTGGTTTGTGGATTAAATCTGGCTGCGCAAGCATTGAGCGATGTTGATCAACCAATAATAACGGCAACCCCAGTTTATCCACCATTTATGAGTGCACCATTAAATGCGGGGCGTGAGCTATTAAAAACTCCATTGCTAGAAGTGAATGGCGGTTGGTGCTGGAATTGGGAAGATTTGGAAAAACAACTTGCTGCTACCAGAATAAAACCTAAACTCCTTTTACTCTGTAATCCGCATAACCCAGTAGGTAAAATGTGGACTCGTGAAGAATTAGAGCAACTTCTTGAGTTTGTAATCCGCCATGATTTGGTCGTATGTTCTGATGAGATTCATTGCGACTTAGTCTTGGATGAGAAGCGCAAACATATTCCATTTGCCAGTATCAGTAAAGAAGCCGCAGAACGTAGTATTACGCTCATGGCGCCATCAAAGACTTACAATGTTGCGGGACTCAACTGCTCATTTGCGATTGCAACTAATTCGATAATCCGTAACAAATTCGCCAAAATTATGCGTGGTTTATTTGGTGATCTAAATTCTTTTGGTGTTGCGGCATGTCAGGCTGCATATAGTGAATGTAATGACTGGAAAAATGAGTTATTGGTTTATTTGCGTGCTAATCGCGATTTAATCGTTCAAACTTTAACACCTTATTCTGATTTACAGCTAACTATTCCTGATGCTACTTATCTTCTTTGGATTGATGGGCGCAAATTATGTGCAAAGTATAAAATTGAGAATCTTCAACAGTTTTTTGAGCAAGCAGGAGTTGGTTTATCTGATGGTGCCGAGTTCGATTTAGCTGGCTTTGTGCGGCTTAATTTTGGCACGTCGCGAGTAACGCTAACTCAAGCACTGAAAAGAATGACGAGTGCACTTGATAAGCTGATAGCTAGTTAATAAAGTAGCAAAAATTCAGATTATAAAAGTTATGACTTATTTTGGAAAAAAGTGCTAATTAAACGGCTATAATGATTTTGATCTATTGGACCAATCACCTCGGTATGGTGATTGGTTTTTTTATTGTTAAAAACCTGATGTTGGCTGATATAAGCGCCAGTCTTTGGTTCGCAAGCGCCAAATATTACACGCTTAATCCGACTATTGATAATTGCACCGCTACACATTAGGCATGGCTCGACGGTTATATAAAGATCGCATTCGCTAAGCCGATAATTCTGCAAATGTTGTTGGGCTGCGAGAATTGCAACTATTTCAGCATGAGCCATAATATCATTATCTCTGCGAGTACGGTTATAGCCTCTTGCGATAATTTGTTCTTGATGAACAATTACTGCACCGATGGGGACTTCATTGTCTTGTAATGCCAATTGCGCTTGCTCTTCTGCTGCGGTTAGAAAATGCTTAATGGTATCTGGTTTTAGCCAGATATGGCGTGGTGTCATGGCTTTAAATTCTGCGCGTAGCTCAGC
Organism: Neisseriaceae bacterium; assembly: GCA_003963245.1. GTDB lineage: Bacteria > Pseudomonadota > Gammaproteobacteria > Burkholderiales > UBA11063 > Aquella. The sequence goes on along the minus strand of RXJX01000048.1, from coordinate 16,357 downwards.
TTGTTTTTCTGGAGCTAATGTATAGCAAAGGCTTTGTTGTGCCAGACAATATAAGTCATAAAGCGCTTGATAATTTATGCTGGGAAATGCTAATTTTAGTTGTGAGTAGATTTCCAGATAGCCATGCTGACGAATAAGCTTTGTTGTTGCTAAATTTAAGCGTTCAAGCTTGCTTTTGAGATAATAGGGGATATTAATTTCGCTCATACTCAAGTATAATCAAAAAACTCAACATCACGCCAGCTCCCTTGATTTTGTTGCTTAGCAAGCAACCTACTTTGCCAGTTGCCGACATGAAGTTCAAGTTTGTGCCCATCAGGATCTAAAAAATACAGGGAATCGCCTTCTGAGTTATTTTCTTTAAAGAATGTGCATCCTGCAGCACTAAGTTTCTCACTCCAATATTGATAATCTGCTTGCTTAATACTAAAGGCGTAATGAGTATAATCACTACGAATACTGTTAGTTGAGTCAGGGTCTAAGCTTAGGCATAACCATAATTCGCTGACCATAAAATATGCTCCGGCGTGCCAGCGGCAGAGCGGCTTAAAACCTAATATATCACGATAGAAGGTAAATGAGCGATTAATGTCGCTTACAGCCAGAGTCAGATGATTAATTTCACTAATCATAGGGATTCCTTTTTCAATTAAAATCAACACGCTCAATGGTTGCATCAATATTTGTCGATTCTAGTTTCTCAAGAACTTTATACGCGTTGCCTTGATTTTGAAAAGGTCCAATAAATAAATTATAACCACCCAAGCCTTCGCTATTCGCTTCAATATGTTGGATATTAGGATTAAAGCCTTGTTGCTTAATAATTTGTTGCTGAGCTTTAGCTGCGGCAAGTGTCGAATAATTCCCAACATTAATCAGATAATTGGTTCCGGTTAGATTTTCGAGAGGATTTATTGCCGGAGTAGGGGCACTACTAACCGCCTTAGCTTGTGGTTTACTGATGATCTTTTTTTTGCGAGGTGCCGTTTGCTTTACTGGCACGCTGGCGGCTATTAATACAGGTTTGGAAGGTGCTGTTATTATAGTTGTTGTTGGAGAAACTTTATTGTGATGTATATACGCCCAGTAGGCAAATGTGATGCAACCAAGAGTAAACAATATTGCGAATATTAACCACCACGTTTGATTGTTAGCTGGCTTGATTACTACAGGGATAGATTTATCATTATGAAGATGCTTAAATAAGTCACGGTCGTAATTGCGCTTGGTATGCGGATTACTCAGGATGTCATAAGCTTCCTGAATCAATAAAAATTCGCGATGATGCCCGCCTTTATCCGGATGGTAACGTTGGGCAAGGATGCGGTATGCTGCTTTGATTTCCTCATGCTCCGCATCAATACCTAAACCAAGGATACGATAATAGTTTTTCACTGAGCTGCGTGCTTCTGGTAAGTTTTATCGACAATAGTAGCGCATACTCCTGACCCGGTAACATTAGTCATGGTGCGCATCATATCAATGATCTTATCGATCCCGATAACTAATGCTAAGCCTTGTAGTGGTAATCCGACACTAGCGAGTACCACAGTTGCCATTATTGAAGCTGTTCCTGGAACACCAGCTGTACCGATGGTTGCAATTGCCGCAGTAACAATAATCAAAAAATATTGCTGAACTGATAAATCAATTCCAAATACTTGTGCAGTCAGGATACAGACAATAGCTGGATAAATTGCGCCACAGCCATCCATTTTCATAGTTGCACCAAGTGGCGCAACAAATCCGGCTACTCTCTCGGAAATGCGAACACGATCAACTAATGTTTCTAGGGTAACTGGTAAAGTACCTAAGCTGGATGAAGTTGTAAATGCAGTTATCATTGCCGGCCAGAATTGTTTGAAGAACTTAATTGGGTTACGTTTGGCAACTATTGCAATTAAAATCGCGTAGACGATAAGCTGCAAGGCACAAGCTATGTAAATTGCTACAATAAATTTCCCCAGTGGCAATAAAGTTGCGATTCCGTATTCGTTACCAACAGACACCAATAAGGCAAAAATTCCATATGGTGATAAGCGAATAATCTTGCGGGTTATTTTAAACATGACATGTGAAAATTCATCAAAGAAACTGCGCACAGTATTGGCTTTTTCACCCATAGAAGTAAGTGCCAGCCCAAAGAAAATTGCAAAGATAATAACAGGAATAACTTTACCCTCAGCGATTTGTCCGATTAAATTACCGGGTAACATATCCAGAAAAGTTCCGCTGATACTGGGAATAGTGCGTGGTTGATAGTCACTGGCAGCAAGAGATAGGTTAAGTCCTAAGCCAGGATTAAATAATTTACCAATTAATACTCCGATGCTTGCGGCAATTACGGCTGTGAGCATAAACCAAATTAAGGTTCGGGTACCAAGTCTTTGCACTAAATGGATATCGTCTAATTTTGAAAAGCTTGCGACAATTGTTGAAAAAGTTAAAGGAATAATAATTAGCTTTAATAATTTGAGAAAAGCATCTCCGAATGGAGTAATTACATCAACTGCGTTTTGTGGCATAAAGTGCCCAGCAACCAATCCTAAGACCAGTGCTAATAAGCATTGGTTACCAAACCCCAGTTTAATCCGCATTATTCTGTCCTTATATAATTGCTTAAAGGTAAACGCTCTATTTTAATACAAATATGCTCAAGGTTGTATGGTTTTAATATGCTAAAATCTATACTCAAAAGCTCATGGGTAGCGCAAATAAATATAATGTTATTCTTTGTGACTAGATTAGTAAATATGAAAAAAATAATTCTTAAAAGTTTATTGTGGTTGTTGGCGAAGTTACCGTTACCTGCTATCCGAGCACTAGGAGCTGGAGTTGGTTTATTGTCATTGCGTTTGTCAAATAAATCAGCTAAGCGCTTGCCGCATAACTTACTGATTACTGGCTTGGCAACCCCAGAAACTGTTGAGCAAATGACGCGTGATACCGCCAAGGCACTGGGAATGACCTTGACTGAGGCAGCATTGATTGCATGGCAAAAAGATCGTGATAAAATTTCGCGTTATTTTGAAGTAGATGAGAGCTTTTATGAGGTGAAGGCATTACTTGAAGCTGGTAAGAACATTGTTTTTTTGACGCCACATATTGGTAATTTTGAGGTTGCAGTTAAGTATTTTGCCTATCACTTACCAATGAATATTCAAATCTTATATAAACCATCTAAAGATCCAGTAATTGAAGAGATTATGGTAAACGGACGCAGTGAAACTAATATTACGCCAGTTCCAACCAATCGCAAGGGTGTGTTAAGCATGATGAAACACCTTAAATCAGGCGGCTGTATCGGTATTTTACCGGATAATGTTGCTTCCGGTGGTGATGGCGAGTGGGTGAAGTTTTTTGGACAAGATGTTTACGCCACTTCACTGGCGGCAAAAATTTGTCAACAGCCAGATACGATAGCTGTAATTGTTCAAAATTTACGGACGGAAACCGGATTTAAATCTAAATGTGTGCCGTTTAAACCAAGCAATAGTGATACGCATGATATCATGCAGGAGTTATATAGAGAAATAGAAAAATTAGTTCGTGAAGCGCCGGAGCAGTATTATTGGTCGTATGATCGATTTCGCCATCCGGATAAAGCAAAAGCAAAGCCATCAGTAGAAACTTCCGCATAAGATTAAAAAGGGTTTTAACGATGATAAATAAGCTGTTAACTAATTTGGGGTTAACAATACTTAGGTTAATTAGCTCTCTGCCAATACCATTTTTAAACGTATTGGGTGGATGGTTAGGAACTTTAGGCTATTACTTACTTAAAAAGCGGCGTAATGTTGGTTTATTGAATCTTAGCTTGTGTTTTCCGGAAATGAGCGAAATAGATAAACAGCAACTTATCAAGGAACATTTCAAGGAGTTAATTCGTTCAGGATTATGCTACGGCTTGATTTTTTATGCTTCTCCTGAAAAACTTCGTAAGGTAATTGAAATCCGTGGTTTGGAAAATTATAATAATGTACGTGGCGAATTTCCGGTAGTGCTGTTAGCGCCGCATTTTTTAGCTTTGGATATTGGTGCCAATCGTTTGACCTTAGAGACTCCTGGTTATAGTGTCTACGCGGAGCAGCGTAATGCTTATCTGACTGAACGAATAAAAGAGGCTCGGCTACGTTTTATCAAGGATCAGGGTGGCGAGATTTTTTCAAGGCAAGAAGGCTTGCGTTTAATTGTCAGAAAGATGAAGCAAACTAAGATTCCATTTTATTACCTACCGGATCAAGATATGGATGAACGAGATTCGATTTATGTGCCTTTTTTTGCTCATCCAGTTTGTGCAACTTTGGAGACTTTACCTAAATTGATAAAGCTTACAAATGCCTTGGTTATTCCGATGGCAACTTATCGTGAAGGTAATAAATATGTGGTAGAGTTGTCTGAGCCATGGAGTGATTATCCCAGCGGTGATAGTTATACTGATGTTACCTATATGAACCGTTATATTGAGAAAATGATCATGAAGCACCCTAGTCAGTACCTTTGGTTGCATAAACGATTCAAAACTCAACCCAACCTACCGCGTGGTAAATTATATGAAAATTGTTAGGAGTTATTAGGAGCTAGACGAAATGAAACAATATAATGGGAAGCCAAGTAAATTTAGCCCAGAGCAATTAACTAGGCTATTTCCATATAGCTTAGGTGAAGATATCGGTAATGCGGTGAGCCACTGCGTAGGTTCATTTGTCGCATTAGGTCTATTGATTAGTTTGGCGTGGATTGCTGGACGTTATGGCGACTGGTTAGATGGATTGGCATTTGTCTTCTATGGAATTACGATTCTGTTTATGTTTGTAATCAGTACCGTTTATCATTCGATGACTAACCATGCTGCACGCAATGTTATGAAACGGATGGATCATGTTGCAATATTCATCTTAATCATTGGTTCTTATACTCCATACGTTTTTAGCTTATTGAACACTACTCGTGGTTATGTAACCTACATTTGCCTCTCTGTTTTAACTGTGATCGGAGTGGTATTTAAGGCTATCTATGCCGGAAGATTTAAGAAAACCGGAACGTTAATTTATGTCTTAATGGGCTGGGCATCGCTGATTTTACTACCTCAGATTGTCGCTAAACTTCCAACTATGGGGGTAGTGTTTTTTGTGGCAAGCGGACTGATTTACACGATTGGTGCGTTGTTTTATGCATTTAGTAAATTTAAATATTCGCATACTGTATGGCATATATTTGTCTTAGTTGCAGTGATTTCGATGTATTTGTCTATCGCTTTTTATATTTTACAATACCGTTGATAAAAGGAGTCAGTTTTGTCATATAGTGCTCATAGTTCTGCAATTATTGATGATGGTGCTCAGATTGGAGCTAATACTAAAATTTGGCACTTTACGCATGTTTGTGGCGGTGCCAAAATTGGTGAAAAGTGCTCGCTAGGGCAGAATGTTTTTATTGGCAATGATGTTAAGATCGGCAATAATGTAAAAATTCAAAATAATGTCTCAGTCTATGATGCCGTTTACTTAGAAGATGATGTTTTTTGCGGTCCGTCCATGGTGTTTACCAATGTATTTAATCCACGCTCACACGTTGTACGAAAACATGAATATCGTAAAACATTAGTGAGACGAGGTGCCACAATTGGCGCTAATGCTACCGTTGTTTGTGGTGTTACTATTGGTGAATATGCTTTTATTGGTGCTGGTGCTGTGATTAATCACGATGTTAAAGCTTATGCAATGATGGTTGGAGTTCCTGCACGGCAAATTGGTTGGAGCTGCCAATGTGGAGTCAAGTTACAGTTTATTGATGGGCAAGCAAAATGTGGCGCTTGCCAAAGTCAGTATCTCTTGACAAATAATGAGTGTATTGCAGTTTGAGCCTCTTCTTACGCGACTTATTGCGGCAAAATATAATTGATCGAACGGATAATCGTGTCTTGTTAATACATATTACAGGATTTAGTCATGCGCGCCTGCTTGCCTATGATGATTACGTTTTAACCCAGTTACAAGTTGAAACTTATCATCAATTAGTTCAACGTGTGCAAAATGGCGAACCGTTGGCATATATTGTTGGGTATAAAGAATTTTACTCACGGCAATTTAAGGTTACACCTGATACACTGATTCCGCGTCCGGAGACTGAACTGCTTGTTGAACAAGTGTTGGCAAAAGCTCAGCATGCTGCTAAGGTTCTTGATTTGGGAACTGGCAGTGCTTGTATTGCTATTACCTTAAAATTGGAACGGCCTGATTTGTTTATTACTGCCGTTGATAAGTTTGCTGATACTTTGCAGATAGCACAGCAAAATGCAGATAATTTGCACGCGGAGATTGAGTTTATCTCCAGTGATTGGTATTCTTCATTAGGTAAACAGCAGTTTGACATAATTGTAAGTAATCCACCCTATATAGAAGCAAATGACGAACATTTAACGGCTTTAAGCTACGAGCCTCAGAGCGCATTAACTGATTTTTCGGATGGTTTAAGCTGTATCCGTGAAATTGTGCGTTTAAGTCATGAACATCTATTGCCAAATGGATGGCTGCTTATTGAGCACGGTTACGATCAAGGTGAGTCGGTACGTGAGATTTTTACAAAGAATGGTTTAAATAATGTCGTTACCATACGCGATTATGCAGATTTAGAGCGTATAACTATTGGAATGAGTAATTAAAATATTAAAAAAGGGAAATATATGAGCAATTCGCTTGGAAAAAATAATATGATTTATAGTGACCTTAGCCATCTGCGTAAACCAAAGAAGCATTTTTACAATTGGGGCATCTTTGCGGGGTTTTTGGTTTTAGCGTTGGGGATTTGGCTTGGTGGCATAAATCATTCGTTATTTTTGGAAATTAATCATCAACATGGACTGCTGCCAAATATACTATGGGGAGGACTTAATTTATTAAGTTATTCTAAGTTTTTTATTTTACCAGTATTGCTGATTATATTGACATTTGCCTTTAAGCGGGAACGAATTTTAAATGTTTTATTATTGGTTCTTGCTTATTACGTCGTCTTTGCTGCTTTGAAAGTAGCTGTTGGTGAAGCGCGTCCTTACATTGTACTGCCAGAAGGTAGTTTTTTCTGGTTAAATTATTTTGAAGATGCGGTTAAGTCAGCCCATAAATCATTTCCGTCAGGGCATACGGGGAATATGGCAGTATTTGTATTTGCAATAAGTAATCTGTTCTTTGTTAATAGAAAAGGCTTACAGTTCATAATGTTGTTACTTTTGATCTTGACTGCCTTTGCGCGAATTTGTACTGGCTGGCACTGGCCTTTGGATGTGATTGCCAGTGGTTTGATTGGTTATTTGTTGGTTAAAGTATGTTTTGCAATTAATTTTAAGCGTTTGACTGGTAAACGAGGTTAAAATGAGAGTTATTGAGCATTTGAATCAGGCGCAAAAGCCATTGTTTAGCTATGAAATTGTTCCACCACTACGTGGTAGCACAACCAATATTAATGAGATATTTAATATTATTGAACAGCTCTTACCATATGATCCTAAGTGGATTAATGTTACTACTCATGCCTCATCATTACTTTATGTCGAGAAAAGTGATGGTTCAATAACTCGTCGAATCCATAAAAAACGTCCGGGAACTCTCGGGATTTGCGGCGTAATTCAAAATAAGTTTGGGATTGATGCCGTAGCACACGTATTATGTCAAGGGTTTTCGCAACAAGAAACTGAAGATGCGCTGATTGAGCTTAATTATTTGGGTGTTGAGAATATATTAGCGCTTAAAGGTGATAATCTAAACTATAATCGCCAATTAGACGTGGCTGAATCAGTCAATAAACATGCTGTAGATTTAGTTAAGCAAGTTGCTAAAATGCGTCAAGGCTTATTTTTGGGGGATACCGAATATCCGGCAATTGATTTTTGTACTGGTGTGGCTACTTATCCTGAGAAGCATTTTGAAGCTGCTAATATGGAGCTGAATATCGAATATCTCAAACAAAAAATTGCGGCAGGCGCAGAGTATGTGATTACGCAAATGTTTTTTGATAATCAAAAGTATTTTTCTTATGTTGCAGCTTGCCGTGCTGCTGGAATTACCGTACCGATTATTCCTGGGATTAAAGTTCTTAAATCAGCTAATCAGATTAATAGTTTGCCGCGCTTATTTCATGTTGATTTACCACACGAATTAGTTGCGCAAATTTTACAAGCGCCTCAAGATGCTGCTCGTATTGGTAAAGAGTGGGCTGCTGCTCAGGTTGCTGAATTATTAGAAGCTGGTGTTCCTTGTGTTCATTTCTTTTTAATGAATGATGTAACCAGTGTTTTAGATATTGTAAGAAAATATAATTAATTTATTATTTAGGGGTAAATAGTGCGTAAGCCAATTATTGGAATAACATCAAATTTTGAGAATATTAAAGCAGTATCAAATCATAGCGATGAGTTTGTCTTTGTTCGTTATAACTATATTAGCGCTATTTTGGAAAATGGTGGAATTCCATTAATTATCAATAGTAAAATTGATCATGAAGATGCAGAACATATTGTTGCTCGCTTGGATGGTGTATTGTTTATTGGTGGACAGGATGTTGATCCACAATTTTATGGTGAAGAATGCGCAATTGATTACTGTGATATTTATGGCTCAGGGACTCCTTATAGCCGCCCGTTACGCGATAAGCCTAATCCTGAACGTGATAAATTTGAAATTGCGCTCTATCTGGCAGCCAAGAAACGTAAATTGCCAGTAGTAGGAATTTGTCGTGGCTATCAATTGATTAATGTCGCAGAAGGTGGAACTTTATTTCAGGAGATTCCGATTCATGATGTGCTACATACGATATTGCCGAATGAGAAAATCCCCGACCATGAAATTTTAATTGAAGAAAACTCTCACGCGCATCAGATCTTTGGTTCAACCTGTTTTTTTACTTGTTCCATTCACCATCAGGGAATTAAACATCTTGGAGAGGACTTAGTTGCATCAGGATTTGCCAAAGATGGTCTGATTGAAGTGGTTGAAAGTCGTGATCCTGAGCATTTTGTCATTGGTATGCAAGGGCATCCAGAGCGTTCATGCCGTCAGTATGATGAGCATACCTACTTATTTGCAGCATTTGTTGAAGCTTGTAAATCACATGGTAGCAGTAACTTAAAGTGATGGTTATATTTCTCGCTAAAGTATAACGGTAGCTATTATAATAACGTGCTGTTATTTAATAATTAAAAGGATAGTTTTTATGAAAAAAAATATTTTAATGGTTACGTTGTTTAGTATGAGTATTGCAACAGCAGCCAATGCAGCAACTACTACAAAATTATGTACAAAACTTGAAACTAATCAAGGCGATATCACTGTTAAGCTGAATTTTGCTAAAGCGCCAGTTACGGTAGCTAACTTTGAGCAATACGTTAGTTCGGGTTTTTATTCTAACAAAATTTTCCACCGGGTTATTCCGGGCTTTATGATTCAAGGTGGTGGTTTTGATGCCAAGATGAATGAAGCGGCTACTAAAGCGCCAATTAAGAATGAAGCGGATAATGGCTTAGCCAATGATAAGTATACAATTGCAATGGCACGAACTAACGACCCTAATTCTGCAACGGCACAGTTTTTCATTAATGTTAATGATAATAAATTCCTAAATTATTCAGCATCAAACCCAGGTTATGCAGTATTTGGCAAAGTAATTCAAGGTCAAGCGGTAGTAGATAAGATTGCTGGTGTTCCGACTGGAACGGTAGGAATGTATGAAAATGTTCCTAATACGCCTGTAGTAATTAAGTCAGCGAAGATGCTGGCTTGCCCAAGTAAATAAGTACCTTTTATTTAGCAGTGATTAGTTCCGTTGGGTTTATTCCAGCGGAATTTTATTTACTATATAGCTACCTCACTTTCAATTCAGCTCTTTTCATATCGCTCCTTATCTATATTTTATAGGCGATGGCGCTCATCAATGCAGCTCAATTGATTTGAGGCTAGCTATAGTTTATCTAATGGAAACATAAATTCACCCAGAAGTGGTGTTGGAAGATGCTTATGATAACCTTGATTATGTGCTGCGGCTTTAAGACTTTCTAAATTTACCACATTAAACTGGGGGTAAAGGGAGCGTCCGATTACCTTAGAAACCATTGATTTAGTGTAACTCCTACCCACAATCAATGAGAGTAAGTCAGCAACTTGTTGATAATTCTCGCAGTGAAAAATCAAGAATAAGATAGCATCTTTAATTACTTCGTTTGATTTTATATTATGCTGATTGCTAAGTAATGGATTTCCTTGTACACTTTCTATTACCTTTCCAAATTTATAAAATGTCAGTGGATCATCCATTTTTTCACCCAATATTTTGTAGCCTATAACATTATTGGTCGTTAGATTTATTAATGGCATATAGCGTAGGATAATTAACCAATATTCTGGTTGCCGAGAAAAACGCAATGAAAGCCATTTTTGTGTTTGTCTTGTATTGAAACACAGTTCAAGATTTTTGACAACAATGTCACTTCGCCAATCAATACCCGTCATAAACTTTCTTCCTAAATAGCTTTCTCCTGGAATATTAGCAAGTTTAGCGGATATTTGATCTTCTGCAATGACTTCATAATTGAGATTAATTATTACTCCCATCGTATTGTCATTTACTATGTTGTGGCAATGAACTACTAGCTCCAGTGCTTCTTGATCGGTCACAGATTCTCCATTTGTTTTTTAATTCATCTCAATTGCTAATTCTAGCAAATATTTACCCTTGTGTGCAAAACATCAATGCTATTTTATGGTAGCCCAAAGCGTAGCTACTACAATAATGAAACCACCAATCCATCCAACCAGGCTTAAGGATTCGTGCATTATTACCGTGGCATATAGAGCACCCCAGACAGGCTCACTTCCCATTAATAGCGCGGCTTTTGTAGGAGAAGTTCGCTTAACTGAGAAATTTTGTACAAAGAATGCAAACATAGTGCAGAATATTACCAAATAGATTACATCTCCCCAGAATTCACCAAATTTTGGCAATATCATAATTTGCTGAGAGTAAATTATTATGCTTAATATTAAACAACCAAGCCCGACTACACTAGTTTGAATAGTCGTTAGAAATAGCATACTAATTTCCTGATGTTGAGTTAATTTTTTAGTTAGGGTAACCATAACTGCGCGAAGTGCTGCAGCTAAGAGAATTAGATAATCACCAAGATTAAGTTGAAAAGATTGATCGTGCTGATAACTTAATAAAAATGCACCGATAATTGACATTGATGCTGCAATCAGAGTTTTTTGTGTTGGGGCTTGTCTTAAAATAATCCATTGAATGAATGGGGTAAAAACCACGTAGAGGCTAATCAAGAAAGCGGAATTTGCAGCACTAGTTTTAGATAGCCCATAAGTTTCGCTAACAAAAATAAGTAGTAAAACAAAGCCTAATGGTAAACCAGCCTTAATTGTTGTTATGATACTTTTTGAAGTTAGACCAAATGCTGTAGGTAGAAATATAATTGAGGTAATACAAAATCTTAATGCAACAAAGCCCAATACTGGATAGTATAAAACTGCATTTTTTGCAACGCCATAACTAGTTCCCCAGACTATTGCGACTAAAAGTAACAGGATTGAATCAAGCCATCTAGAAGATTGAATTTGCTTTAATTTATTCAAAAATACGCCTTTAATACGTCAGTCTAAGAAGTTGAATATTAGCCAGATGATATTTGTTTGTTTTTCTTTTTAGCGGTAAAAACTATATACGACATTATAGCATTTCAATAGTAGCGGGATAAATAATTATTCAACAGTAGTTCAAGGTTGTGGTGTGTTTTTATGCCGTTAAATCAATGTGATATCTCGAGTTAAGGTGAGGGGCTGTGTTTGAATTCATTTTGCTTATCCTTAGGTGCTGACGCAGCTAATTGAAACGTTACAAAAGATAAATTTTGAAACAAGGTGAGGTACGGATGTTTATAGCAAAAAATATCCTGTCAAGGCATTGTTGACAGGATATTTTTTCTTCTTGGTTGATTAATTTAATGGCTGTTTACGATTGGCGTAATTCTTTAAACCAATGAATAATTGAGTTATTATTTCTTCTAACGAGCTATTTTGTTTGCTAACACAATTATGTTGAATATCTAACTCACCATTAATCAGAAAATCTAAAGTCGTGCCAATTTTATCTGTATTAATTTGGTTAATAGCTGAATTATTCCCCAAAGATATTATATTAATCTTCATAATGAATGCATCATATCCTATAAAAATTTTATTAAATAACTGATGGTTATGGTTTTTACCTGTTTTTTAGCTATGTAAATACTTGTACCTTCAGCCTCAAACTAAATTTTCAGTTAATGTGTGGAAATGATTCATCTAGGCGATACCTATATATTTGCTATTTTGATTAGGGTTGAGGAGATTGTATTTCGCTTAAGTGAAGAAATATTAAGCTATATGAGATGGTTAATTGTGAGGTAAAGTTGTGAAAATTTATATTTTTTATTCATTTAATCTATGATGTTGTGTATAATTATGTATCACATTGTTACAATGCCCTATATCGGAGATTATTATAGATACAGTTATTGATTCTTCCTTAGTTGAAATGTTAGTTCATAATATGCGTGGACACGCTATATTAAAAGATGCCAAGACTGGCAAATGTTTAGATGTTAATTCCGCTCACCTAGATGTATATGGGCTGGATAAGCCAAAGGATCTGATCGGCTATACCGTGTGGGATGTAAATAATTTTATGAATAAGATGTGGCTGGATAATGCTCAACAAGTCGCTAAGTTTGATGAAGAAGTGCTTTATACTGGTAAGCCAGTGGTGAAGTCGCTACGTGTTTGGTTAAACTCACAAGGAATGGTTTGGGCTCATCACATGGGTAAATTACCGGTAATGAATAGCAATAAGCAAGTTATTGCGATACTTGGCTCATCGGAGGATTTAACTGCATCTTTGGATTTACGAGAATTATATCAATATTATCGTTATTTTTACCAAAATCGTAAAGTTGCCATTTCAAAGTTTCTAGAGCATGTGGGCATACTAAATTATTTTGAGAGATTGCCGACAGATGCTGAAACATTAGTATTAATTACTAAAAAAAATTTCGGTCAGAATAAACTGGTTGCTCAATATCTTAAGATTACCGAAGGAACACTAGAATCTCATATTCATAAAATAATCAATAAATTAAAACTTGATTGTTTTAACTTAAACAACATCTTGTTGGATATGAAGATCATTCCTTAGCCAGATTAGGTAGTAAGCGAAGTGCCATAAATTGTTACCAATAGAAGTCGCCATTTATAAAATGTTGCACTGCTACACTATTGTTACGACACACTTCTATGATTAGTATACTATTTTCTACTAATGGTTATTTATGATTCAGTAAACTTTGAGCTCTACATCTTTAATACTCTTTTGGGTGTTAATTGACGACACTACCTAGAATCCTTTCACTTAAATGTTATCATAACCGATTATGTTTTCTAAAAATCTGTATATTTTGTGATGAAGCTAGGCTACTTAAAAGAATCATCAAAATACCAATCCATTGTGTATAATTCAATATTTTGGAGTATGCGACCATATCTACAATTATGGCTACACACGGATATATGAATGTCATAATCGCTATTATAGGAGCACTTAATGTTTTGTAGGATGAGTACATCAAAACATATACTAAACATGAGTGAACAACTCCAAGAATAATTAAATATATCCAATCAAAGTTAGTTATATTTGTTATTGATGAAAAATCCACGAATGGTAAGATCACCAGTACGCCGACAAACAATTGAATTAAGACGATAACATGCGGTTTCACACCTTCAACATGTTTTACTAAGACAGCAGAAATTGCCCAAAATAATGCAGCAACTAAGGCAAGTCCTGCCCCAAATAAATAACCTGTATCTAAAACTATGTTATCATTAAAAATATCAATTACAAACAATACACCTGTAAAAGCAAATAGCATTAACAATAGTTTTTCTGGTGCGATTTTTTCTTTATGCACCATGCTCCAAAGTATCACAAATAAAAACGGCTGAATATGATAAATAGTAGTTGCCACAGATATAGAAGAGTGTTTGAAAGAGGCAAATAGCATTATCCAATTACATACTAAAAATATGCCGCTTATAAATAAAATAAGAACTTTCTTTTTAGTTAAATTACTATTTTTAAACATTCCAGTGAAAAAGCAGTATGGGGCTAAAAATATAACACCGAACAGACAACGAAAAAAAACAACATCATGTGGTTTTTGGTGAGACTCGATAACAAAATATCCAACAGTCCCCATGAGAGCCATTGCTATAAATAGCTTAAGAACACCATAGTTTTTATTATTCAATATCATTGATAGATCCTTATGTTTATATTAAATTTTTTATAAAGGTTTAGTTGAGTATATTTGTTGGTCATCGCATTTATTGCTTTTGAATGGACATTGATCGGGTCTTTCAATACCATCTTCCTTTAACTGATATTGTTTCCATTCTAGATTTTCATTATCTCCGTAAAAGCCAAAATTATCAGATATGGGTGAGTTATTGAAGCTTACTACCCGCATCCTGATTTTATGTCGAATTAATTGTCCACTTTTTGTTTCAATACTTGCAACAACATCAAAATTTTCTCTTGGGTTGATTACAAATATCAAATCATGGCCAAGGTTTCTACTTTTTAAAGCATTATGCTCGTTTGTGCTCATATTTATGAATAATGGTACATCATTAAAGCAGAATGACCATTTTGGATCTTTCGGGTTTGGTATATTCTGGTATATCTTTAGGCCATGAGGCTTTATCTTGTACATGCACCCAATTTAATGCATCCCATCCTATTTGATGTGCGTTCTTGTGTGTATTAAACTTAGGGTCAAAAAATACAACTAAAGGAGATAAAATCCTATCTTTAACAGGTAATAGTTTAACAAAGGATGTGTATTCTTCTAAAATTGACTTTAAATCTGCGTATTCAGATTCAGCTTTAAAAATGCAAATAGCGATAAAAACTAACTCTGATCGTGTAGCTCTTTTTCCAAATAAGCAAGGAAAATTATTATTTTTGACGATTTTGTTAAATTGATTTAATGCTTGAGTTACCCTAGATCTAGTTATCTAATTTTCTAAAGTCAATGCTTGATAATCTTCTTATGTACCGATAATGGTATTCTGTTCTGTTGTTAGAAACATGTGATAGAGTTTCTGATAAATCATCTGTTAAATCTTTTATAGCTGTTTTATATACGATAGACAAATCATACCTCCAATATGAGCATTAATAATCAAAATAGTTTCAGGTATTGTGCTACTTCAAAAGTAGTTACACTTATAAGATACATAAACCAGTTAAGAAAATATTTTTCAGTCTTATATCTTAATTTGCGGATACCATTATAAGCCTATCAATTAAGTAATTTCATCTAGGGAATACCTAGATGAAATTTAAAAGAAGTTATGAGAAGATTGCTGTTTTATGGTTTTTGGGAAGCATAATATGTCAAAAAATACTACTGTCTAGTTATTAGAATATCCTGAGTTCAAGTGCGAAATGCAAAGAAACCGATTAAACTATTGGTTGTATTTCGCGAGGCACTATGGCAAAAAGGTTAACATTAGAGAAACG
>RXJX01000048.1:0-689 GCA_003963245.1 Neisseriaceae bacterium | reverse complement strand
AACACTACCGCTATAGTGAGGAACAGAAGCAATTAATCTTGAAGTTGTACAAAGATGTTGCTACGAATAAATCATGGTCTCCAAATGCCTTAATGCTAAGATTAAGAACTGAATTAGCCACACAAATAAAGTTGCCGAGTGTAGAAATAATCTGTCAGTGGATTTATGAAGACGCAAGAAGTGGTGGTGTTTTGTATAAGTAATTGCCTCGTAGCCATAGAAAGCGTAAACGTAAGGTAGTTCAGAGAAAAGAAGTAATCAGCAGCAAACAGTCAATTCATTCTCGTGACAAGATTGTTGAAGAACGTAACCGTATTGGCGATATAGAAATTGACTCAGTAGTTGGTACTTTTAATCAAGCTGGTATAGAGCGTAAATCTCGCTATAACATGGCACGGTTAGTTAAGAATAAAACTGGTGATGAAACATTACTTAAGTTACTGGAAATGCTATTAGTACATAAGAAAAAGATAAAGACAATAACCTCAGATAATGGTGTTGAATTTGCACTTCACTTAGCCATAGCAAATGAGTTGAATGCTCAATATTACTTTGCTGATCCGTATTCTAGTTATCAACGTGGAAGTAATGAACATGGTAATGGGATGATACGACGATACTTTCCTAAGGGGACAGATTTTAGTTTGGTTAGTGAGGGTGAGCTACAGTTAGCGCTACATAAAATTAAC
>RXJX01000050.1:2149-3911 GCA_003963245.1 Neisseriaceae bacterium | reverse complement strand
AAACAGCACATGAGATTTTTTACGGTATAAACAAAAAACTTATCCCCGCTAAGCAGCGGAAAATATTAATTTGTGCATTTCGCACTTGAACTCAGGACTAACTCAGAATTCAGTAGTAACATTCTTACTTGAAATCCCAGCAGGAGTAACCAGCTATAGCTTCTATGGACAAACGACTAATAATGGAAGTCTTGTAAATCAAGGTACAGTTAAAAATACCATAAACTTAGTTGGCGATAATGTTGGAATTTTAAATGGTCAACCGGCAAGCTTTAATCTACAATCTGGTTATGAATCGCAAGTTGTAACTTATACCAATACAGGACAAGGAACAGTCTCAGATATCAGCTTTACACTTCCTGAACCACTAACTTTAATAAGCAATAGTTGTTCTGGTAAAATTAGCTAGTGGAGACTCATGTAACTATACCTTAGGCTTTGATCCTGCATCATTAGTTTCAGGTGCGACAAGCTTGGTAGCTAGCTATAATAATGGGCAGTCAGCAAATAACGAGATAGATTCAATAATTACTTATACGGCACGAGTTCCTGTAGTTGGCTTAACGATAAGTGGTAACAGTAATCCTAACTTTAATTTTAGCAGTACCACTGCACAAACGGCTGAATCCAGTTTAGTGACTCTGAAAAATAGTGGTAGTCGCCCACTTTATAATGTGTCATGGAATCTGCCTAGTCACTTTAGTACTTCTGTGAACGGAGTTTCTAACCCGTGCGGATCAACTTTAGCGGTTGAATCAAGCTGTAATGTAAGTTTGATTTACACCAACGGCACGGTGACAGCACCGACACAAGCGACAGCAAAAGTAAATTATAACTACACAGGTATCAACCAGCAAGAACAGAGTAACTCTCCACAAATATCTCTAAGCTACCAAGCAACCCAAGCAACGGCAGCTTTGAGTATTACACCTGCATCGCTAGCTTTTGGTAATGTGCTAAATAATAATAGTGCTAGCAGCGAACAACAAACGTTTACTGTTGTTAATGGAGGTTCTGATCCGGCAAGTGAGGTATCATGGAGCTTTACAGGATCAAATGCAGCATTATTTAATATCGTAAGCTCAACTTGTAGCACATCAATTCCGGCAAATAGCAACTGTACGATTACAGCAAAATTTGGTCCATTCCCAAGTAGTACGTCGGCAGGTACCAAAACTGCAGCACTAAGAATACAATATAAAGCATATGCTAGTAGCAGTGATACATTAAGTGCAAAATCAACTGTAACAGGTCAGGCAGTTAGTGCTCAATCAGCGGTTGTTGCTAATTCATCTGCAGTAGCGGTAGGCTTTGAGTCAGGAAATGGAACGGAAAGCACACCTTATTCAGTAACAACTGGCAATCCAGCACCGACGTTAACGTATACAATAACAAATAGTGGAACAGTTCCAGCAACCAGCTTCTATCTTAACACAAGTGCGTTAAGTGGAAAATGGACAGTAAGCAGTAATAACTGTGGAACGTCTAATAGTAAAGTAGAACTAGGTGCTAATGGTGGTAGCTGTACCTTCACGGTGAGAGTTGCATCAACAGCGACAGTGCAAGCAAATAACTTTGTGCCGAGTCAGATTCAGGCGAACTGGGTAGATGAAGATAGTCCTGCACCAGCTGGGCAGAGTCAGAATCTAAGTGGGAATACTATTTATGCTTCTATTGCTCCGATAAATGCGACCGTGGCATCAAGTAGTAGTAATAGTAATATAACCCCGTTTTCTTTTGTTGATGCTGGGCAAACTTTCTA
>RXJX01000050.1:0-2099 GCA_003963245.1 Neisseriaceae bacterium | reverse complement strand
ATGTACTTTTAGTAATACCGTGAAACTTTACTAACCTAGTTTTGGCAAATGACCAAAAGCTCTCTATACCGTTAATATGAGTTTGTTTATTAGCAAGCTCATTGTTACCATGATTAACACGAAAGTGTTTATCATAACCTATATCTACTAAGCCATCATAACCACGCCAGCCATCTGTGTGGATTACCGATTCAGCCGACACCTTACCTCTAACAATATCCTGTAGTGTCTTGCTTTTACAATCAGGAACTATTTCAGTATAGACTTTACCACCTCGCTTTAATAAACCAAATACAATTGTTTTACCATAAGCTCCACGTCCACGTTTTCCCCGTACTCGTCTGGCATCAAAGTAACTTTCATCTAGCTCTACATCACCAAGGGCAATAAAAGGAGATTCCGAATTACAGAAATCATAAATCCTATGGCGAATTTCCATTACGTATTTGTTAATAGAGTTTCGACTTATTCCAGATAAAGTTGCTATTTGTGTTGCTGATAAATCTGCAACAAAATACCTAACTATTTCCCTAAATTTAGCTTCTGAAAACAAAGTTTCAGCGAAGCTAAATTTTTGAACTATTTATATACTTATTTTTATGAACCATGACAATATATTAGCACACCTTCAAATGTGCTTTGATTGTCTAGCCCCTAATAATACATACTCGTGTACCATACCAAGTGGTCAGACCTCATGCTTTGTTTCACTAGTTTCTGGCACAGGGGGTGTTAAATCTGTAACTTTTACAGGGAA
Source organism: Neisseriaceae bacterium (assembly GCA_003963245.1). Lineage (GTDB taxonomy): Bacteria > Pseudomonadota > Gammaproteobacteria > Burkholderiales > UBA11063 > Aquella. The sequence continues at coordinate 1,342 of RXJX01000050.1, read as the reverse complement.
TGATGTAAGCCCAACACCAGCAACTGAAGATGCTACAGTACACGGAATATGGGCATATTTTGCTGGTGCAACTAGTAGTACAGCAGATTATTTAAAGGTATATGCTTTAGACGTTACAAATGGTAAGCTATCTTATCTTAAAGATACTAATTTTCCTGGTGATGCAAGTGGTATTGGTGCTAATGTTATGATGTTTAATCAAGATGGTAAAACTTTGTATGTGGGGCTTAGTTATAATTCAGTTCCCAGTACGAGAGTGTACACTGTTGATCCTGTTGCTTCGGATTTAATGAAAATACAATCTCTTACATCAAGTACCGCAACTCAATGGATATCTGTTGGTAATAATGTAATGGTATTACTTGCTGGTGGTGTCTTATATTCATATACAGTAGATCAATCAGACGCTAAATTAACTGAGGTAGGTTATAAAAACTTAAACACAGAAGGGTATGACCGAGGCTGTGGTTCAGTTAGTGTATCACCTGATAAACAGTATTTATATCTAACCTGTGCCACCGCTCCCAATCTACCTAACTTTACTTCATATGTAGTAGCATACCCGATAGATAGTACTACAGCGGTAATAGGTTCACAAGCATCTTATACATTTGCTAATAGTGCTTATAATGTAGTAAATTATAAGATGGCACAAGCTACAGTTGTATCACCTGATGGCTCAAAACTTTATGTGACGTCAAATGATCAAAAAATATATGCTTATTACATTACTAGTGGGGCACTTAGCAATCCGGTAGATACAACTACCACAATAGGTGGGGTAACTGGTTTTGCTGATGCTGGATTATTAGTAAAGACACCTGGTGGAAATGCTATAGAATTAATTAGAGCAATTACAAGTGGTTCATACTCTAACTCATTACTAATAATAGGTATCCAGACTTATTCAACACCATTAACATTAGTTAACAATCTTGGAACCAGTCCTGCTAATAGTGCAATATTTGATCCTAGTGGAAAGTATTTTTATACAGCCAGCTTTGTTGCAGGAAATTTGTCAAATAATCAAATATTCCAGTACGGTTATAATTCCAATACTGGCGCATTCGCACCATTGACACCAGAGTCTATTTCAACTAATTTCTCCAGTTTTATAAGACCTGCAATTGCAATTAGTGGAACTGGAAATTATTAATTAATGGTTATTTGTAGGAATTTTTTTAGGGCAACAGGGTGATAAAGATATATCACCCTGTTACTATTAGATAATTAATAAGAAATTACCTGAGTCCTCACTTTTTTATGCTTAGAATAGACTAAGCAATCCCTAGATCTTTAACAAGTTGGTAATTAGAAATGAAAAAAGGCATAAGCACTAATA
>RXJX01000044.1 GCA_003963245.1 Neisseriaceae bacterium | reverse complement strand
AGTCACCAGATATGCCAAAAGAGCATCATCATATTTGGCAGCAGTACAAATTAGATGTATTTGTTTGTGGAGTAAGATAATTTGACGACACTGCCTAGTGTCTGAAATAATTTAGACTGTATCTTTAAAGGCAAATTGATTATGTATGATGATCTTTTTTTATTTGTTAAAGTGGCTCAATTTGGTAGTTTTACTAAGGCAGCTAAAGAGTTAGGAGTTTATCAATCAACGATAAGTCGTCGGATATTGAGCTTAGAAGAGTCTCTAGGAGCTAAATTAATCGTTCGCACCGCTAATCATTTTGAGTTATCCCTACAGGGGCAACGTCTTTATCAAAATTTGATCGGACAGGAAGACCTACTTGAAAACAAAATTTTTTCTGCCTTACAAAACGAAGATTTAGTTTTTGGTGAGATTAGAGTCATGTTACCTCATTCTCTGCCATTACAGATAATCACTCCCAAGATACCAGATTTTATGGAAAAACATCCAAATTTAAAGGCGCGGATTTACTTCCAAAATCATGAGGTTAATTTACAAAAAGAATATATTGATCTAGCAATAATTTATGGTTTACCAGAGCAACAGGCGCAACGAGTTAAGTTAATTCACCGTGCAGAATTAGTCGCAGTTTGTACTCCAGAGTATATCTCGCAATATGGATATTTAACTGATCCTGCAGATATTGATAACCATCAGGTGATTGTTGTTCTGCGTGATCACGGTGAGATTATTAACCGAACTAATATCGTCCATAATGAAACTCAGCAAGTTACCAGCATTAATATTAATCATACTTTGGCAACAAATAGTTTTATGCATAATTTGGAACTTGTTGATACTGGAAAATTTATTGCAGTTTTTTATGTGTCCGCTGTTGAGAAAGCTATCAATGAAGGTAAGTATGTTCGCGTTTTGCCTGATTATAGCTTTGAGAAGCTTGACTTTTATATGTTAAAACGTGTGCAGGATGATCCTAAAATTAATGCGTTTAGCAATTTTCTTGAGGAGTGTCTTGCTGGGCTGTAGAGTGCACAAAAAATTTTCCTGATTTATGAAATTTATGTCAAGCCCTTGTCCTAGTCTATTCTTAAAACATCAAACTAGCGTCAGTATGGGTGGTCGTGTTCGAGTATTGAATAATGTCTTTATTGCTGGAGTACAAACAGCAATCATTATGTGAATAAATGATAAAGTTGTTTTAGAGATTACTTGGCTTAGTCGACAAAAAAAGCCCCGTAACTATTGCTACGGGGAGGGGAAAAACAAAGTAGTTATTATTATGCCGTAAATGGAATAAAATTGAGTAATAAGCTAAGACCTGATTTTATCATTATGTAATTAGAAGATTTATAGCAGAAAATGGCAGATTAACTGCAATATTTGCAATGTTGCGAATAGTAATTGTGCATTAATGATGAAGAGTCCCTGACTGGATTACACTGACAAAAAATTGAGTCTTAAATTTACGATAGAGAATCTACCGAAAACATAACAATTTTTAGTAGAAAAGGGTTTGGGTAGTCCAAATAAAATTATCTTACCATATGCTCCACGCCCACGTTTATCTTGCACTCGATGAACTCCAAAATAACGTTCATTAAGTTCAATCTCACCTATAAAAAGCAAGAGGCTATCACAGTAATCTGCCATTCGCTATATTCCTAATCTAAGCATGACCGTTATAAATAATTTTTTGCTTATTCATTATTGCATAGTAAATTATCCTTAAATACCACTTTCAGAAATAAGTAGTTAGATTTTAAAATACTAATTTTCACATTCTATAAGAAATTAATAAATGATGAATGAAATTCTAGTTGGAAGTATAGTGATTTAACTTGTACCATGCTGAGACTACGAGTGAGTACACTTTTGTAATCTAGTTGATAATAATTGATAAGTATTACTAATTATCTGGAAAGTATTATAAAACTAAAGATTAATCTTGATCGTATCATAATACATTTAAAGGATTTAAATGAAAATGTTTCATAAGGTGTTGATGGCAGTGGGTTCTACTATTGGGATAATTGCACTTTCTGCTTGTGGTAACGGTGGCAATAGCGGTTCTGGTAGTACAAATATAATACCTTCACAGCCACAGCAGGTTAATGCCTCAATTGGTCAAATGTCGGTGATTCCTCTGCTTAGTGGATAAGTGGCTAATTATACTAATGCTAAAAGCACTGTGGATGGTACTTTGACAAGTTCTGGTAGCTATAAGCTTGCGATTACTAATAATAAATCACTTCCGATGCTGATTGATAGTATTGGTGTGACCGGGGGTGGTGCTTCGGATAGAAATGTTGCAAATGGTAGCTGAGGTAATCAAGTACAAGGAAATAATAGTTGTTATTTGAGTATTACACCACCAGATCATGCAGGATCATTTGTTCTCAACGTATATTATCATTATTAAGATGGTAGCTCTGGTAAACTTGCCCAGTTAATTCAGTATGGTGCAGTTACTGCAAATAACGGTTATTATTATCAAAGCAATAATAACCGTGTAGTAACGGCGATTGATCAAACACGAGTATTGTCTTTTCCAGTTGTATTGGCAGAAGACTATACTAAGCTTACGACTAATTCTAATTTTAACAGCTCAATTGATTGCGGTGCCGGTAGCTATAGCAAAGGTACTGTTTGTACGCTTATGGTTGAAGTTAAAGGTGGCATCAGCGATAATATTGCGACGGTTAATCTACGCGGAACTCTGCCAAATGGTAAACAAAATCAGCTTACCTTAAATACATTGGTTTCAGTTATCTCCAGTCCTAATTTGATTATTGGCGGTACTGGAATAATTATCAATTCAGCTAATGGTGCAACGGCAAATCAAGTTGAAGTAACCATATTTAATGATGGTAGTGCGAGTGCTAGCGGTCTAAGTATTGTTCCTTCGGCACCGTTAACTATATCCACGAACGGTGTTAGTCAACCATGTGGAAATTCTTTAGCTATTTCGAGTAGTTGTAGTTTTAATGTGAATGCTGAGTCAGTAATCTCCGGGCAAAATACGGTTACTATAGCCGATGCAGAAGGGGATAGCCAATTAATTAATATTTTTTACGTGGCAGAATCTGCATCGCCGGCATTAACAATTACTCCAAGCGGTAGTTTATTAAATGCTATTGCAGGATATGAATCACAACTGGTTACTTTTACTTTACAAATAGCAGCACCTCGGCGACGAGTATAACAAATTTAAAACTGCCAAGCGTGTCGCTTCAAAATAACTATTTTTCATACGTCGCATATACTGGTGCTGGCGATGCGTGTAATAATGCAGCTAACCCCAGCGGGATGAATACTCTTGCGGTAGGTTCATCATGTAGCGTGACGGTCAATTACAATCCACTTCTCGGAGCAAACGCCCAAAGCGGTAATCTGATCTTTACTCCGATGGCTAGCTATATTGATGCCAACAATATTAGTAAAACTTACGCACAAGCAACTCTGAGCGTTGGTTATTCCAGTACTACTCCGGTGGTAACAATTGTAATGAATACTCCTATCTCAAATAGCCAGAATAACCCATTTGCCTTTAACATTTTGCCAAATGGTAGTGAATTTGAATCTCAGGTATTTACCTTTACCAATACTGGCAATATACCTGCAAGTGAGATTAGTTTTAATAATGTTTTATCTGGGTACCCGAGCTTAAGTAGTTTAAATATTACTGCTAGCTCAAATGTGGCAAATCCGTGTGTAAATCAGGCAACACTTAATCCAGGGGTCTCTTGCAGTATTGTACTTACTTTTGGACCAGTATCAGCCGAACAAGAACTGGAGTCTGTTGGTTTGCAATTCAGTGCAACTAATACGGTTACCAGTACGACTAGTGGAGTTAACTACTATATTTCAGCACAAGCTAGCGATACCAAGCTTAATTTGACAGCAATTGCTTATTCAACAGATGGTAATACTTGGACAACAACTGAGTCAACTACGGATTTGGGCGGAGGGAGTGCTAATCCGCTAAGCTTTACGAATTATCAGGCATACCCCGTTTATTTGAAGTATAGTTACCTAAACAATGGAACCTAATCAGCGTTAAGTTTTAATGTTAATTTGAATAATATTCCTGCAGCCTATGGTATTGTTAGTGGAAAAACTACTTGTTCATATGGCGCTAATGTTGCCACGCTGAATATTGGTAGTAGCTGTGATGTGGTATTGAAAACAGTAGATTATAGTAAATCAGCAATTTATGCCAATGGCGCAGCGTATATTAGTGGTTCATTGAATATCAATGTACCAGCCATCAGTTATACCAGCCCGAATACTGGTGTGCATAAAAATCTGTTATTAAGCTACACACCAACTTCCGATACGATGACATATATTAATGCTGAACTTTTCTTTAGTAATACTTGGCAAATTAATGCTCCGGGCGGTCCTTATGCTCCTAATTCTGAGTCAACATATCCTTGGTGGTTAGTTATTAGACCTAGTTCTTTTAGTCTTGCTGCAAATGAGTCTAATCCGATTGTGAATCTCGATTATAGCAACTGGGGTTCAGCATTTGAATCATATTCTACATCAGGAGGTGGAGTAGCAGGATCGGGATGTTCTTCGCTGAATATTAATCCGAATAGCTGGAATATTCCACTTTTAACATGCCGGGCTCTAAGTATTACTGTACCTAATTATATGCCAACTGGTACTTATACCTTCCCGTACACGGTAACCAGCGGCTATGATCCAACTACCAGTTATAGTGCTAGGCTAAGTTTTACTCTGAATTAAAAGTTTGCTATTTAGTCGGTTTTGGGTTCGTGTTGTCCCAAAACCAATCTTTTTATTAAATCATGCTTTATTTAATTGATGACTATTGTTATAGAGTTTGACGGTGTATAAGTTTTTATGCAAATTTTACTTAGTTATGAACATCATTATTCTCCTTGGGTGTAATGGTGGCGCGAATAAGCAGGACTCTCTACAGTTGCAAAATCAAATGGTTAGTTTAAGTAGTATTGGAGTTATACCAATTGTTGATGACAACCGACATGAAATTTATCTGAGATTACATAATGATGATAATCAAAGCGTTGCTAATATAACACTCGTTACCTCGGGTGATAAACCTGAGCAACAATTTTTGGCGGATCTATCATCTTGTCGTAATTTGGCTGCTAAATCTAGCTGTCAATTAACTATTACACTGCCAAAAAATCTTGAGCCAGGTAGCCAGTTACTCCGTTTAATGGTAACAATGGCTGATCAGCATCGTTACTCAGTAGTGCAGTTATTGCATTATAATAAGCTTGTAGCAGTCAATTCGTTGCTGTTAGGTGGAGCACCCTCGCAGATCGTTAAGCGTCCGGGGCAACAAGCAAGTATCACAATTCCATTTAGTTCAGTTATTGATTTGTCTTATTTACAATTGTCCGGTTCTTCTAACAAGATTATCTGTGAAGATGGAACTAATGTTATTAGAGCAGGTAAGCTGTGTAGCGCGTTGATTGAATTGACAGATCAACCATTAAAGCAGGAACTAACTTTGTCTTCAGTCACTTCAGATGGTATGAAATTAAGCGCTAGAATTATGCTGAATACCACTTTAAACAATATCGCGAATTTAATTGTTGGTGTAGCGAACTCAATGCTTACTCCAACTGAAAGTATTGGTACGGTTACATTGATGAATTCGGGTACACAAACGGCAAGCAATATCAATTTCTTTGCGGCTAATCCGCTACAAATTAGTGATAATAATTGCGGTAATCAACTGGCAAGCGGATTGACTTGTACTTTCAATGTACGTAATACCAGCTCCAGCAGTGGGCAGAACACAATTAGCATTAATTATGATGACGGCAGTGGTGTGAATAATTCTGCATCGCTCAGTCTTGGTTATAGTGCTAATTCACGCAGTCCAAATTTACAAATTAGTGTAAGCAATAGCTTGTTGAATACTTTTGTTGGTAGTCAACAAACGATTATTTTAACCCTTGCTAATGCCGGTAATGTGACGTTAACTAATCTGATGCTGCCAAATTTAGCAAAAATATCTTCGTCATTACAATATACTACGAGTGGAATAGCTTCACCACTTTGTGCAACTGATGGTAGTCAAAATTTACTGGCGGAAAGCAGTTGTAATATTGGTATAGTTTATACCCCTAGCGCAATTGATCAGCCAACTAGTTTTGACTTTAATCCCCTCGCCAGTTTTAGTGATAATTTCGCTAATCAGATTAGCTATAGCAGTAGTTATCAAAGTATTAGCTATTCCTCATTGCTGGTAAATCAGGTTTATGCCGCAAGTGCAAAAGGGCTTGTATTTAATGAGTCGAGTACTACTTTGCCAGGAAGTGTTGCGGTTAGTCCTGATAATAGTTCTGTTACGGCTGAAAGCATTATCAATGGGGTAATCTATGTTGGTACTGCCAATGGTAATGTTTATGCCTATGATACCAGAGTTAGTTCTCTAGCTTGGAATTTAGTAGGTGATGCTGCTCTTGGTGTGGCAACAATCAGTGCACTGGTTAATCTGGGAAATACTTTATATGCTGCTACCTCACAAGGAGTCTGGCAAATCAGTCTGAGTGGCACTAATAATAGCTGGTATCAATATAATGCGGAGATTTATACTTACAATGTTTCCGCATTACTTGTACTTAATAATCAAATTTATGCTGCAGCCAATAACACGGTCTATGTTACTGCTGATAGTGGACTTACATGGAATCCTCTAGGAAGTAACAATCCAGGGAGTATAAGCAGTATGACCGCATATGGCAATACTCTCTTAGTTGCTCCTACAGCAACTACCTCGGTGAAGTATTATGATCTTAACAGTTCAACCAGCTGGGCGGTTCTCAGTGGTAACTTTAATACTTTGTCGACTAGTCTTGGTGGCGTGAATAATCTGCAGGTTAAGGATAATTATGCTTATGTTGCCAACGGGGGCAAGGTTTATCGTTATGATATGAGTAAGGGTTATTTGGGAGATAGTTGGGCTGCATTAAATAACGCGCTTAATATCTGTACCACTGTTTATACGCTGGCGGTAATTTCTAATAATCTATATGCTGGCTGTGCTAATGGTAACATTTATTGGAGTAATATTCAAACAATTAATAATGGTTGGGTTAGTATTGGTAACCCAACTTCTAATGGTAACTCTGCGATTAATGCATTAATTAGCCAAAATAATAATCTTTATGCTGTTTCTACTGACAAAAACCTCTATTCTTACAGCTTGGTTGAAAGCAGTCCTAGCTGGCAAAAACTTGGGGCAACCGTTGACCCAAACGGAATTTATTCGTTGACAGTCTTCGGTAGCCAAATTATTGCTGGCGGAGGTAATAGTACGGTGCATAGTTATGATACCAGCATAAGCGGTGCAAGTTGGACTGTGCTTGGCAGTGCTAGCTTTAACTCGGGACATATTATTTATGCTTTGAATGTAAGCGGTAGCAAAATCTACACAGCACTAGGGCAGGGAACGTTGGCTTATGTTTATCAATATGATACCAGTAGTGCTACCCCTGCTTGGCAGGCGGTTAGCGGTGGTTCAGTTGCAAGCATCTCTGTTTATAACTTAGTCATTATAGGGAATCAGCTCTATGCCGGATCATATGTGGGCGATATTCGTACTTATAATACTATTACAGGTGGATCTTCTTGGAGCAATTTGAGTAGCCAGCCCGATGGAAGCTCAGTTTATGCTTTAATTAAAGAAAGTAGTGTACTTTATTCTGGTACTCAGAATGGCGGTGTATTTAAATATGATACCAGTTTGGGGGCACCTAGTTGGGTACGCCTGTGCCAAGCTAATGTTCCAAATAGCAGCCCTATTTGGGCTTTGACTTATTATGCTAATAAACTCTATGCCGGAACTAATGCTGGAATGGTTTATGTGTGTAATCTTAGCCAGTCGAATCCATCATGGCAAGTTAGCAATGAGCTAAGTAATTATGCACCACCAGCGGATGGTAGCACACGGGTTAATTCTCTACTTGGCTTCTAGAGGGAGATACGCTGTTAAGCATCTCTTCTGCATGACTGGTAGTAGTTGCTGTGATATTAATGCCACCCAACATCCGTGCAATCTCGCCAATACGCATCTCTTGGTTAAGATACTCAATTTTAGCCTGAGTTTGTCCACTTTTAGCTTGTTTTTGAACCAAGATATGCTGATCACCACAGCAAGCAGCTTGTGGTTGATGAGTGATACAAATAACCTGTTTTGATATGCCCAATTGACGCAGTAATGTTCCTACGACCTCGGCAACGCCACCACCAATTCCAACATCAATTTCATCAAAAACAATAAGTTCTGGAGGATTATTAATGCTCAAAGTAACATATAAAGCCAAGGCTACCCGCGATAGCTCCCCGCCTGAAGCAACTTTATTTAGTGGTTGTAAAGTCATGCCTTGATTAAAACAAACCAAATATTGAATATTATCAATCCCATTTGCACTCCAGTTTTCAGTTAAACCGACATTTACTTTAAATTCACCGCTGATTGCCAGACTATGCAATAATTCAGTCACTTTAGTACTAAGGTTACCTGCTGCGGCTTGTCGTTTTTGTGAAACTTGCCGAGCTAGTACTAAATAATCATTTTCCGCAAGCTTAAGTTCAGCGTCCAACGCTGCCAAATCAGTATCTTGCACCAACTGGCTCAATTCTTGTTGCCAGCGAGTCAATTGGGGTAAGATTTCTTCCGGCATTATCCGATACTTACGTGCCAACGAGTAAATTTCATCAATCCGTCCATCAACGATTGCTAATTGCTCAGGGTTTACCTCAATTTTATTGGCTACCAAATTTAATTCATGTTCTAATTCACCGATTTCTGCTTCAATGCTTTCTGTTAATTTTATTACCTGATCTGCATTTGGTAAATACTCACTGATTTTAGCCAAGCGATTGCTCATTGTTGCGGATAAATCGGTTAGGGAATTAGCCTCACCATTAATTAAATCTGCAACAAAACCCAATTCTTGTAAAACAAAATTGGCATTAGCCAGTTGTTTTTGTTCTAATAGCAATGTTTCCCACTCTTGATCGCCTAAACCCAATGCCTCTAATTCATGGATTTTCTCGCTCAAAATTTCTTGTTTTAAAATTAAATCCTGACTAAATTCACGAGCTTGAGTCAATTTATTACTTAGCTGATTAACTTTACGGTAAAGTTCGCCTAATTTCAAAACCAAATCTGCAGCGCCTGCAAACTCATCCAAGAGGATCCGTTGGGTATCTGGCTTAAGCAGTGCAATTGAAGCATGTTGAGTATGAATATCTAATAACATCTCACCCAATTCTTTGAGTGTACCAAGAGTTACTGGCTGGCTATTGATATATGCCTTTGATCTGCTATTTATGTCAATTACCCGTCGGCAAATAATCAAATTTTCTTGATGATTATCAATAAATTCTCGTTCTTGGAGCCAGTTTTTAACTTTTGGGTTGTCCACTTGAAAACTTGCACTAAATGACGCTTGTGGTTGTCCGCTACGAATTAAATCAGTTCCGGCTTTTGCCCCAAAAATTAACATTAAGGCATCAATTATTATTGATTTACCACTTCCGGTTTCACCAGTAATAACAGTTAAGCCAGAAAAGAAATCCAGCTCCAGTTGTTCGATTAGTAAAAAATCTTTTATTTGCAAATTTAATAGCATAATAACTCCGTGTGTTTAGGCTAAGATACTCGCTTAGCCCAGTCTAATTTATTTCTCAATGTGTTGTAGTAATTATAATTAGTCGGATGAAGCAAATGTAGTGGACGTTCGGCTTTCTGAATTATGATTTTATCGTTATAAGCTAAATTACAGTATTCTTGCCCATCATAGTGCAAAATAGTCGTATTATCTTTGATGATTGTTAGCTCAATCACAACTTCGTCACAAACTACAATCGGGCGATTGGACATTGACTGCGGGCAAATTGGTACAATTGAAAATACTTTTGAATGAGGATGTAAAATTGGACCTCCAGCAGCCAAAGAGTATGCAGTTGAACCAGTTGGGGTTGAAAAGATTACGCCATCTGATTTTTGAGCATGGACAAATTCACCACTGATGCTCATTTCAAATTCGATCATACTACCAATATCGCCGCGAGAGATTACGATATCATTTAAAGCCAGCGAATCATGGACAAGTTGATTATCACGCAATATCTTAGCTTGCAACAGGCTTCGCTCTTCCTTGATGTATGAATTGTTAACCAGCATATCTTTTATTACTGTCAGCATTTCACTAGCCGCAATATCCGTCATAAATCCCAAACGACCTTGATTAATTCCGACTAAAGGAATCCCATGATTGACAATCTTCCGTCCAGCTGCAAGCATCGTACCATCACCGCCGATGATAATTGCCAGATCAATTTCATCAATCCAATCGTTTAATTTTCCACAGCGGTAGCCAGGGCAATAAAAATCATTAGCAACGCTAGAATCTAAATAAGCGCGACAACCAAAATCTTGTAGCCATTCTGCTAATTTAGTAACTTGTGTAACTAGATGCTCGGAATTACGCCGACCAATAATCGCAATGTTTTTATAACTTGTCATACTGTCCTTAAATTTAAATAATTCTACTAATGTCTTCTAGGTAGCGCTTATCAAGAAACGTGACCATAATAAACCTAAAAATACCAATACAATATAAACAACAGGTAGAATTAATGCACTTTGTATTTGTAGTGTACCCAAAACCAGCACCAATAAACAAGATGATGCCATATTTAGGAAGCTCACCACTGCAGAAGCATTGCTTTTATCTTCAGTGCTATGTAATGCCAAAGCGGTAGTATTACCATAAACAAAGCCCGAGCCCAAATAAATAATAACCATCGGCACAAATAGCGCCAAAGGAGCTTTGTTCCACAGAATTAGTCCTAATAGCAAGAATGCAATGCCAGCAGTAATAACCATTAAACCAAATTTTAATGATCTGTGTGGTTGCCAAAATTTTCCGACATAATTCGAGCTCAAAGCACCACTGATTACACCAATTACAGGAATCAAATTATACGAGCCATATGCACTGGGTGTAATCCCCATCATTTCAATTGCAATAAATGGTGCTAGTGCCGCAAAAGCATAAATTAAACCACTACAAGTGCCTAGAAGCAAGCCTCCACTAATTACTGCACGGCTACCGAACATTCGTGCATAATTAGTTAACATTTCACGAAAATGAAATTGATGTCGCTCAGATTTTAGATACATCTCGGGTAACAAGAAATTTACCAGAATGATAACTAAACTATATACAACCATCAGGTAAAAAGTACTAATCCAGCCGAAATTATGCACTAATAACCCACCAATAAAGACACCTAAGCCTGGCATAATAGCAAAAGCCATTGTGAGTAGTGAAATTATTCGTGCAGATTCATTCTTTGAATATAAATGAGAGGTTAGTGTAAATGCCATTTTAAGTCCACCGCCAGCGCCTAGTGCCATAACTGCACGAGCTAAGAGAAGTAGTGCGAATGAATGGTGAATACCTGCAAAAATGGATAGTAGTGATCCTAATAACGCTAGCACGCCACAAATAATAATTGTGTTTCTGCTACCGAGAGTATGCACCATTGGTCCATAAAGTAATTGCGCAAAAGTATAACCAATTAAATACCAAGTAACCGTCATACCTGCGGTAGCATTGCTGATTGCAAAATATTGTGCAATTTCAGGCAATCCTGGAGTAAAAAATACTGCACCAATTGAACCAAATGAAATTAACAACATAAGAACTAAAATATTTCGCATTGCTTTATCAATTATAAATGATCATATTGGTAGCAATATTCTGAAAACTAATTCTAAAATCAACTACTTTCTGTGATGGATAAGTACAAGTCTGTGAGCTTGGCTGCTCTGGATAAATCGTTGCTTGAACATAACGTTCAGGTTCACCTATAGTAAATCCATTGGCATCTAGGTAATCGCAGCGCCAATAAATTTGCTCTGGTTTATCACCAGTTGCAGTGAAATCCCAACGCACAATAATATTACCAGTTACTCGATCATGCGTTTTGGTTAGATTGGTAATTTCTACATCACCTGGTTTACCAATACTTTTCACTTGATTTTCAATTTTATTAGGATTAGTTGCACAGGAAGCCAACGTCAGCCCCATTACAATAGTGGCTATATATTTTCTCATTTGCGTGCCTTTACTTTCGCTTTAACATATATATTTGATTCATGATTTGACTAATACCGCGTTTTGCAAGTGCTGGGAGACTATTTGGATCTTCCGCTTGCTGCTCCAAGAAGGTTATTGTAAAATTGTCACCAAATAAATTAATTACTTCATTGCTATCTACACTAAATGGAGGACCAATTGTGTTATCTTTACTATAATTATAAGTAATGAGCAAATATAAAGCTCCAGTTGGTAGCAATTCTGCCATCTTATTTGCGTATTGTATTCTTAAATCCGGTGGCAAAGCTACCAAAGCAGCCCGATCGTAACAGAAGTCTATTTTTCCTAGTTGAGCGAGACTTAACTTAAAGAAATCACCACTTAATAGTTCAATCGAATTATGTTTTAAGTGGATAAATTCATTGCTTTCAGAATGTTCCATTTCTAAGTTATTCTCAGTGAAAAATTGTTGGCAGGCTAGTAAGCTTAGTTCAGAACCAACAACCTGAGCGCCACGCTGATTAAGCCATAGCATGTCAATACTTTTACCACAGAGCGGAACAAATACTTTGGTTTTGGAAGATAACTGATTTGATGGGTAATATTTCTGCAAAAACTCATTAATTTCTTCACGATGAAACCCAATCTCATTGTTTTTCCATTTTTGATGCCAAAAATCGTGATCCATAAATGTCTCCACTAAAAGTTTATTCAGCGATTATAACAAAATTGACCGATATCCTCGTTTATTCCATAAATATATTTCTTTTAATTTATCTTCGATATATTGGGTAAATTGTAAATAATAAGTCAAGATATTTCATTGCTCAACAACGACTTATCGTCAACATTAACAGTGGTAGTGTGGTTATCTCATTGATTTATAACTAAAATATTTTTTGAATAATTGTTGCATTTTGCAATTAAGTTACGGTATCATTACGCACTTGCATCAAAATATTAGCTAGCCAGTTTTATTTTGAGGGTTTTATCAGAAGCTTGTTTTCTTCTCTTACCTACTACGAATCGCTTAGATTTTGACCTACCCTTTAAAGACGAGCTAGCTAATCAGGTGTAAGTTTCCCCTAGAATTGAGCAGCCTTAACAGGCTGCTATTTTTTTACCTATATTTCTACTCTGTTATATTAAGTAAATAGTGGTATTATTATGGAATATTAATAACTATTGATTTGGCAAATTATGAAAAATACCTCCGCGTGGAATAATTTTATTGAAAACTGTAATACAATCAACACTACCGCTGATTTAGCTAAATTTTTTGAATTAACCCTGACGCCAGCAGAACGCGAAAAAATCGCGGCGCGTTATATGATTCTTGCAGAATTAATTCATGGCAAAAAACCTCAACGTGAAATTGCAGCCAGCCTTAATGTCAGTATTTTTAATGTTACTCGTGGGGCAAACCAGCTCAAATCAGCTAGTAGCGCCGATAAAAAACTAATCAAAGCACCAAAAGAATAAATTATGAAACTGCTTATCCAGCGAGTAACTTCAGCAAATGTACGGGTGGACAATAAAATCGTCGGTGAAATTGATCGTGGATTGCTAATTTTCGTCGGTATAACCCATAGCGATAGCGAAAAAGATGTTAAATGGTTAGCTCAGAAAGTTGCTAAATTACGCATCTTTAATGATCTTGAAAACAAAATGAATTTGGCATTAAAGGATTGCAATGGGGCAGTCTTGGCTATTTCACAGTTCACCTTGTATGCCGATGCAGCCAATGGCAACCGTCCTTCATTCATTGCGGCTGCAAGACCGCAATTTGCAAATACGTTATACGAGCTTTTTGTTGCAGAGCTAAGGGGGTTGGGGATAACTGTACAAACAGGGGTTTTTGGAGCAGATATGCAAGTCGAGCTGATTAATGATGGTCCGGTTACTATTATTTTGGAAAGCGCATTTTAGCTAGTTATATTACAAATAAATTTATGTAATAAATATTTAGCATATTGTGATATATTACATTGTATTAATTACACTTATTTTAAAAATAATTTGTAACTTGCAAAATTTCGACACTATCTGATGATAGCGCTATAATCCGCTCTGTATTAAACAATAATCTAGACTCACAGTATTTGACTTTTAGACGCGAAGGATTGATAAAAAATACGACGCAGTGTGTAGCGCTACATAAGGAATCTTTTTTCAAATCCGACAAAGTCTAAGACTTAAAGGCAAAGAGTATATTAATTTGACATAGGGGTCATGTATGTTACGAAAAATAATTCGCGCAATTATTCCTGCTCGCGGTGAGATTTTCTTCAATCTATTTGTTGAAGGCGCAGAGAATGTTCATCAAACAGCCAATATTTTTGCCAATATCATTAGTGCTAAAGACAAAGCAACTGAAACTCAGCTATCCAGCGAACTACGCCAACAAAGACAAAAGGCACTGGAAATTGAGAAAAAAGTTATGGTGCAATTAAACAACCAATTTATTACACCACTAGATCGTGGTGATATTCAAGAACTTTCTGTATTATTATTAAAGCTAACTAAGCGCATCGTTAAAACTAATTCTAAATTACAAATTTATGCAATTGATATCAAAGCGGATGACTGCTTGATTGGTAGCGCTACTACGCTACAAAATATCACAAAGGTTCTGGTTGATATTATGCATGCTTTAAAAGCTGGTAATTATCAGCGCATCAGTAAAGATGAACAACGTACTGATGAGTTTGATGAAAATGGAATTGAAGATTTACGTCGGGCAATGAAAGAAATGTATTCAGGAAACTATGATACAATGACTATCCTGAAACTAAAAGAAATTTACAAAAGCATTGAATCTGCAATTGATACCAGTGCATCAATCGCTGATTTGGTAATGCAAATCTCTATCAAGGATATGTAATATGGCTATGTCGCTGTTTTTAGTCACGTTAATTTTGATTGCCTTAGCCTTTGAATTTATTAATGGTTTCCATGATACCGCCAATGTAGTAGCAACGCCGATTGCTACGCGTTCACTTTCTCCTTACCAAGCAATTATTATCGCCGCAATTTTTAATTTTATTGGTGCATATTTCAGTACTGGGGTTGCTAAAACCATTACCAGTGGCTTGTTTGATTCTAGTTTTATTACTCATACTTTATTGGCAGCAGCATTATTGTCTGCAATCAGCTGGAATTTGATCACTTGGTGGCTGGGAATTCCTTCTAGTTCATCACACGCATTAATTGGTTCGCTAATTGGTGGTGTATTGGTAAACGGTAGTTGGAGTGCTATCAAATGGTCAGGATTGTTTGGTAAAGTTATCCTGCCGATGGTTTTATCGCCTATTGTTGCCTTTTTTGTCGCATTGACAATTATGGTTGTAGTCACATTGTTATTGGGCAATAATACGAATCCACGTAAAACTAATAATTTTATTCGTGAGATCCAAGTACTTTCTTCAAGTTTGCTGGCATTTAGTCATGGTTCAAATGATTCGCAAAAAACAATGGCGGTGATTACACTGGCATTATTTAGTTTTGGTTTGGTAAGTTCAACTAAAATCATTCCAGGCTGGGTTGTAATAATCTGTGCGATCGCAATGGCTGCCGGAACACTTGCCGGAGGAATGAAGATTATTAAAACACTTAGTAGTCGTTTAGCCAAATTAAAACCTGCCAATGGGTTTTCTGCAGAGTTAAGTTCAGGTGCTTTAATTCTGGCGGCATCGCATTTTGGATTGCCAGTTAGTACTACTCAAGCTGCATCAGGTTCGATTATGGGTGCTGGTTATAATGGACGTGGAATTAACTGGATAGTAGTACGCTCGATGGTAACAGCGTGGTTCTTGACGTTACCCATCACTGCCTTAATCTCTGCTGGTGTTTATAAGTTGATCTTATTTTTTGTTTAAGCTGAAATGATGGAGACGAATACCTTTTGAGTAAGTCAAAAAAAGTTGAAGATCGCAAAGGTATTGCGCCTTATCTATATCATCATTATAAGAACTCCAGTATCCGTAGTCTAATTGTCAAGCAATACGGTAGAATGCTGTTAATCAAGCTAGCTTCAGCGCGTTATACAGTAATGCACGAACAAGGTTTAGGTAATCCAGAAGTAGAGATAATCTATAAAGATGAAATAGAAGATAAATTGCCACGTTATTTTTTTAGTAAATTAGAAGCCAAAGCCTATATCATTGATATTTGTTCCGGTAAGAATCACGATTTCTTGATTTAGACTAAAATTTTGGTTAACTTTTTGGAAAAAAGGAAGATATGAAAAAAATTCTTTTGAGTCTTGGTTTAGGAGTAGCTGCAGCAATGAGTTTTGCTAATGATTATCCAATAATTGCCGGGGTTCCGCACGCAAGTAATGAATCTTATGTTGAAGTTTATGCTCATCGCGGAGCACGAAGTTTTTCCCCTGAAAATACCTTGCCAGCATATAAAACTGGTTTAGCGGTTGGCACAGACTGGGTTGATATGGATATTGGTATTACCAAAGATGGTGTGATTCTAATTGATCATGATATCTGGCTTAACCCTGATATTTTACGTAAAAATGGTAAATTCTGGGCAAATAGCAAGCAAGAATTTTATAAACAATTAGAGAGTGCACCCGGTGGAATCGACAAAAATATTCAACCATATCTGGTTAAAAATCTTACGGTTACACAGCTGCAGCAATACGATGCAGGAATGTTAAATCCTAATAGTCCGTATGCAAAATATTTCCCTACGCAATATCCGGTAAACAATACACCAATGCCTACTTTGCAAGAGATAATTGATTATGTTAATTATGCCACTGACAAGAAAGTTAACTTTCAAATTGAAATTAAAAATGATCCGACTCATCCTAAATGGACAGTCTCTGATCACGAATTTGCCAAAAAAGTTAATGATATCTTAGTTAAAAATGATCTGGTTGAACGAGCAGAAATCCAATCTTTTGACTGGAAGCCGTTATATGAATTACACAAGCTAAATCCTAAAGTTAAATTAGCTTTTTTAGTTGGTGGCGATGATATCGAGCGTATGCATTCTAACGACACTAAAGAAGCTGGACTATGGAGCGGAGGTAAATTACTGAAAGACTACAATAACTCAATTCCACAAATGATTAAAGCTCTCGGCGGCTCTTGCTATGAACCACAAGATACAGCTTTAACTAAAGAAGATTTAGACGAAGCTCATAAATTGGGTCTGAAGGTAGTAGTTTGGACATGGCCTGAGAATTCTGGTTCTGCATTTGATCCTGTTTTAGTTGATAAATTAATCAAATGGGGCGTGGATGGAATAATTACCGATGATCCTGCACAGCTCAATTCAATGTTAGCTGCACGCAGCTTGCCTGTTCCCAAAAATTACGGGGTATTAAGTAAATAATTAGCTATAAAAGAAGATAGCGGTCAAACGACCGCTATTAAGGAAGAGGCTAAATATAAAACTACCAGAATCCAACACTGGTTTGTGCTATTGGTGCGGGTTTCTTTGTTTGTGATGTGGGTTGATTTGTAGTAGCATCTTTCGTTGTAACTGACGGGTTAGCTGGAGCATTATCTACGTAATCTTCCAAGCTAAAATATAAATCATTTTCAGGCTCTGACGAATCTGCATTACCTTCTTTGTAATCCGAACCTAGCTGATATTCATGCATGTGAAATTGTTTTACGTCAATATATACGCCATAAGTCGTTGAATCTGCTGCCCAATAATAATTCTTTATATGAAAAGAATTATGAGTGTTATTTAAATCTGTAAACATCAAATCTGCGTCTTCATCTTGCATATAAAAACCAATAGTATTACAATCCCCAGGGTTTAGTACAAAGTCATAACTATTTGAAGTGTTAACATCAGCATCATGCTTATAATTTAGCTGAAAATGGAAAGTCGTATTTTGAGTTTTATTGCAAACATGTGCGCTTGAAGTAAATGCAAAACTTTTGGCTGCAACAACAGACATAAATAATAAAGAAATTAATTTAGCTTTTTTCATGAGAGAAACCTTTACAAGAATCAAATTTATTGATAACCTATAAAGCTAAGATAGAAATAATTGTGATGCAGACAAAATTTTGCTCCACTAATTCCTATTTTAACCAAATAGAAACTTGTAGGAGTCATTAGTCATCTGACATTTGAAGGAAAACTCCATTTCCTAATATTGATGGATCTTAACAGGATTGCTGCCCTATTGAAAATCAATGACGTTATTATAAATCCTAGTAAAATTATTTACAATAGACAATTTTGTACAATTTGCATTTTTTATTGTTTTTCCATGAAATTGGCATAAATTAAGCTTCAGAAAAAAGCTTACTATATACTTTATCGCCATCACGGGCATAATTATTAAAAAATCCTGTGTACCATTGATTAAATGAGATACCATGTGCTCGTGATTCTTCTATATCAGCTAAGCAATCAATTCCGCCACTACGGATAATATGAAATTCATGATTCGGTTTTAATTTGCTCAATAAACGCGAGGCTTCGGCACATAATTCCAATGATTTATTTTTCAGTGGTAGCCCACTAACACCACCACCGAAATTTTGCGTAAAGTAGTCAAATAACTGTGTATCTTTAGAGTTAAGCTGGGGTTTAATATTTGTATAGTCAATTGAGGTATTTCCTAAGTTAATTCCATCAAATTTGAGTCGGATTAGTTCTTGTAAAATCGGAGTAAGCCCCTCAGGAGTCAAGTCAGTAGACAATTTCACTACGACCGGAAGTTTGCGGGTGCGTTTACCTAAAAACTCCTGAGCAATAATTTGTAAACGAGGAATAATACTACCGCCACCAATTTTGATATTGGGGCAAGACTCATTAATTTCAATAAAGTCAATTTGTGGATGATTATGATATAACCATAAGCTAGCAATTAATTTATTTAAACCCTCGCTCTCGTCATAATCTGGTGAACGCATTACACTCCAACCGATAGGGCAACCTTTGATTTTATTGGATGTGATATTTATTTGTGATAAAACTTCATCACCTAAATTAGGTAATCCCAAAAAATTAATCGCAGCTTTTGAATCATACAAACCAATAAATGGTAATGCAATCCCGTTTTTCAGATTACCTGTCCGAGGATTCGCAGTGCTTGTACCACCAATATATGCTCCAGCGCCTAAAGCTGCAACAGTATCATAACCTTCGCCATTTTTAAACATTCCAGCCGAATTAGCTAATGGTGCACGAAATTCAATTCCCCACATCTTTGTACCGTATTTCGCTTGCGGAATAATACTATTTTTAGGTTGATATTGGTTGAAATTATGCATGAATTGCTGCCTACCCCATGAAGCGAGGTGGATTTGCCAATGAGCTGGCAACTTAGAAAGTAATGGTAAAATAGAATGATAAACTTTACTTTGAAACTGTGGATTCACGATAAACCTTTTTAAAACGTACTATTTTACAACAAAACATTAATAGGCAGACAAAATAATAAATTTAATCAAATTCAAAACACTGATAGCCATTTTACTGCACATTTTATTAATTATTTAGCAAAAGTCAATAATTAACTTAGTATCTTCAGTGTAGATTTAACTTAGTCGCGCACTATAATCGTGTATACTAACCCCAGATTGATACCATTTTTTCCAACTCTTGAAGATCGGAGTAGCAAAATGCTTGATAAAGTCTTATATTTCATTCTCAGTAATTTTCCATTATGCATGTGTATTTTATCACTACTAATCGCACTAACTAGTCATAATAAATTTAATCAACGTTTTTTTGCTTGCTTGCTCTTTTTCGCTGTTGGTCTTGGCGGTGTCTGGGGTTTCATTATGCACGCTTTCTTTGATTCAGTTGCATCAAATAATATTGGCTGGAAAGCAAGTCCCTTTGAGTTTGAAGTAGCATTGGCTAATTTGGCTCTTGGCGTTGCCGGAATAATTGCTGCTTTTGCTAATTGGGCATACCGTGCCGGAGTAGTAACAGTTACAACTGTATTCCTTTGGGGGGCTGCAACCGGACATATTTATCAGATTATTATCAGCGGAAACTTTAACCCCGGTAATGCAGGAACAATACTCTGGACAGATATTTTAATTCCTCTGCTAATGTTGATATTGTTGCCACTTACTTATCCCAAAAAAAATGATAGCATAATTTATTACTAAATTTTATAGCTCTGCACATTTTATTAGGCGATCCTGCGTGAACACGTAGCGCGGGAAGCCAGTTAGCTTCATTCCAATAAATGGTGTCCACTGGCACTTACTTGCCATTTGTTCATCACTAAGTGTGCGATAATTTATAATATCCACCAAAACTAGATCATCATTGCTCTCAAGTTTAAAAATTCGTTGTGGATTGCTATGTAATAATTCAACTATTTTACTCAATTTAACTTTGCCCTCTTTCCACGCGCTAATGATTAGCGGTAAGGTTGTCTCAATCCCAGGCACACCTGATGGACATTTACATAAGGGTTGCGCTTTTTCACCTAGTTTATGTGGTGCATGGTCTGAACCAATCGTATCAATTACACCCTCGTTTAGCGCACGCCACAAGATATCCTGATCAATTTTATTACGTAATGGTGGATTCATTTTCGCACGCCCTTCAAGCTTGGGATACATGCTATCATCTAAAAATAAATAATGCGGGCACGTTTCGACATAAACAGGTAAGCCACGCGCTTTGGCTTGTTTCACTAATTCTAGTTCACCTGCAGTACTCACATGTAAAATATAAGAGGGCACGCCATAGATTTCAGTTAATTTGACTACTAAATCAACTGCTTTAACTGCAGCTTCTGGTGCGCGAATGATTGAATGATATTTAAAATCAGTTTCACTGCTATATTTGGCAGCGTTCTCACGAATAATCAGCTCATCTTCAGCATGTAGGGCAATTAACAATCCGTGCGCCTTTGCTAACGCATAAATTGCGTGCAATGATGCTTCATCATCCATTAGTAAATCACCAGTTGAAGCACCCATAAAAACTTTTAGTCCGATAATCTCATCCTTAACTTTGACGATTTCATGAAATTGATTTTTATCTGCGCCAAAAAATAATTTATAGCGCAAAGGTAGATTAACTTCAGCAAGTTGAGAATCTATTATCGCAAATTTGTTATGCAATCGTTCTTGTGTGGTTGTAGCTGGTTTGGTATTTGGCATATCAAAAACTGTGGTTACACCACCTTTTAACGCTGCTTTGGATGCGTGCTGCCAGTCTTCCTTATCTTCCATTCCCGGTACCCGAAAATGTACATGCGGGTCAATTGCACCCGGTAGCGCTAGCAAATCGCTACCATCAAACGTAATATCCTCATGATAGTCACGAGTTATTGTCTGCCGCGTTTCATCTGGCATAAGTACATTAGTTATTGTAAGCATTTTGGTTACCTTCCCATTTTAATCATATGAAATATTCAAGTCTATAAGATCATGTTTTAAAAATAAAATATACCGCGCCAAAAATGCAGAGGCTCGCCCAGAGATAATTTAAACTGAGCTTTTGCTGCATAAAGAAAACTGCAAATACTATAAACACACTTAGCGTTATAACTTCTTGAATAATTTTGAGTTGCATTAAGGTAAATCCAGCGTTGTTGTAACCAATCCGGTTCGCGGGTACTTGAAAGCAATATTCAAAAAAGGCAATTCCCCAGCTGATAAGTATCGTAATCATTAGCGGTTTATTGCTCAATGTCTTGAGGTGTCCATACCACGCAAAAGTCATAAAGGTATTGGACAAAATTAAAAAAATGATTGTAGTGAATTTAAACATAGATTAACCCTTTAATTTTTAACTAATTGGTGTTCAATTATTTGAAGCATGCAATTTGCGCATTACCATGGACTATCTTGTAGCTCCAAATCAATAAACCTTCCAGAATCACTAGATTGCAGATTATTTATTATCGTAATCATTTTAGCCTCGCTTTCAGAAACTTCCAAATTAGCACCCACGCCACCCATTGCTGTTTTTACCCAGCCTGGGCGCAATGCAACACTGATTACTTTTGTATTTTCTTTTGCATAACATGCGGTTAACATATTTAGTGCGCATTTAGACATCCGATAAGCATAACCAAAACCATTAGCACTACTAATTGCCCCTGCCAAGCTTGCCATATTTATAATTCGAGGATTAGAACTAAAAGCTAAGTTACTCTCAAAACATTGAATGCTACGCATCGTACCAAGCGCGTTTATCTCCAACGTTTTTAAGACCTCTTCTACATTAGTTTGTACCAAAGTTAATTTATCAAAATATTTGGAAATAACTCCAGCATTATTAATTAAAATATCAATTTTAAAATGTTTATATTTTGCACTCAATCTATCAAAATCTGTACTGTTCGTGACATCAAGTTGCTCAATCAACAATCGATCACTATATTCAGTACTCAGCGACTGCAATTCTATAGCCGTATCAGGCAACCGACAGCATGCTATAACTTGATAACCATGCTCAAGATATGCTTTAACAAACCCAAACCCAACACCGCGATTAGCGCCAGTAATTAATACCGTTTCCATAAATTACCGTTAGTTATATAATTAGCAATTACTTAATACTTGGCATATAAGAAACTATCATAATAAATAAATTAGATAATGTCCCAACTCTAGTATCACTATCACCAAACCCTACTGAACCATTAATATAAAACATCCCCTTAGCATGTAAGGTTTGGAAAATACTATAGGTAACCGCAAAATCAAAGTTGAATTTAGCTTGCACCTCTGGCATAAATTTATCATCCCAATACTCTTTACTTTTGACCTTAATACCAGCATCATGATATGGCCTCTCGAATTTATACAGTAAAATCAATAATTCAAATTCGATATAAGACAATCCTGTCAACATATTCATAACCAGTTCATAATTATTATGGACGTTATCATTATAATCAGGTAACTGCAATCTGTCATCTTGCAAATAAGTTTGTAATATTTCCGCAAAATGTTTCAATTGTTCTTGTTTACGCACCTTTTGAATACAATCAAGCGTCATATAAAAATTATGCAAAATATCGTTTTTGTGCACATCATGAATCGTTACATTTTTTGCATTTCTAAAAACATCTTCAATAAATAATTTGGTTTTCTTTTGTTGGTAGCTATCATAAGCACCTTTTGCAGTTACCAAAAATTCATAACCATTTTTAATAACAGCAGCACTATTTAACAGGAGGAGCGGTAACTCATACATAATAAACGCGTCCATTATTGGTTAAATTTAAATATTAATCCATATTTCTATTGATTTAAGTCGGTGCCTACGTCTAGCGTTTAGTTTTCATGCGTAAATACAAATGCTTCTTGCCTGAAGTTGGTAAAACGCGCTCTTCAATCTCAAAAATATTCTTCCGTGCTTTTACCAGCGCACTGAGCTTTTCATAGCCATAATCACGTGGATCAAAATCAGGCTGCACCCGATTTAAATATGACCCAAACGCAGCTAAGTTTGCCCAGCCATCATCGCTACTGGCTTCTTCAACAGCTTTTGCTGCTAACTTTAATGGAAAGCGTTTTTTAGGAGCTTCTTTATCTTCATTTGAATGATTTTTGCTTATTACTGCATCTTCATGTGCGGCTTCTGCGGTTAATATATCATCGTCGCCCTTATTATCCAGACGTAAGTTTTCAGTACGGATAAATTTATGGCAAGCATTGCGAAATGATGCCGGAGTTTTCTCTTCACCAAAACCATATACCCACAAGCCTTCTTCACGGATGCGCATCGCTAGTCCAGTAAAATCGCTATCACTGGATACAATACAAAAACCATCAAAGCGTTTAGTATAAAGTAAATCCATCGCATCAATAATCATCGTACTGTCGGTGGCATTCTTACCGCGTGTATAGGCAAATTGTTGTACTGGCTTGATCGCAAATTTATTCAGCACGCTTTTCCATTGTGAGCTGTGGGTAGAGGTAAAATCACCATAAATCCGCTTAACGGTTGCTTCCCCATAGCGTGCCACATCAGCGAGTAAAGCTTCAATTACCGAAGCTTGTGCATTATCTGCATCAATCAACACGGCTAAATGTAAATTGGCCTCTTCTGAGTTTTTTGGGGTGTACATGTTTATTTCGCTTTTAATTGTAATTGTTGAATAATTTGTAAGCTCGCTGCTTTCGCCAACGGTCCGCCAAACTCTTTGTTTTGTGATGCAGGTGGCTTAATGTCAGATAAATTAGTTACTATAATATAACTTTGCTGGTCTTTTTTGAGGTAGCCAATAAAATAACCATCGCGCAATTGGCTGGCATTAGCATTTTTCAAATATTTACGCGAGCCACTACCTGTTTTACCGTATAAATCCCAACCACCATCGATTTTACCTAGGTAGATATTATGCATGGTATTATCAACGGCGTCGTGGCTGATATTTAATTGATAATTCTGCATATTTTCTAAAAAATGCAACTGCTCTAGCGCTGAAATTTTTAGGCTGCCACTTAGCCATGCATTAGTTAAACCATTATTTTTACCAGCATCACCACTAAAATCCTGATTACCGTATTTAAAATCAGCCAAATAATCTTTGATAGATTTCATGCCAATTTGTGGGGTTAATTGTTGTGATACCCATAAAACAGAGTATTGTTCCCAACTGCGTGGGGTTTGATTTTGATTCCAGCTCTCCATCCAACGCTGTTTACCATCCCATTTAAATACAGTACTCTCGGTAATTATTCCTTTGTCGAAAGCCATTAATGACAGCGGAACTTTAAACGTTGAATTAGGAGGAATCCTTTCACTGCAGCGTTTAGGATTATATTCTTCAACCATTTTATGCTTTTGGGCATCGTAGAGAATAAAACAAGCATTCTTACCCGCAAAAATTTGTGCATAATCAGGAGATGATGCAAAGGAGCTGTTGATTAGAAATACGCACATGGCGCTGAGAAGCTTTTTCATATTATGTTATTACCTGTTAATATTGCAGTATTGTATCATACCAAACTAAGTGAGAGTTATAGCACCTATACCTTCTATCACTCAGAAAATATCATTCTCTTTCTTAAGGAAATTTGTTAAAATACACTACAGTATAATATCTAAACTAGGAGAATGAAAATGGCAGTACTACCTAAAATTCAGGGGCTATTAGACCAATTAGCAGCAATTAAAATCAAATTAGCAGAAGTGGGCTTTAAACAAAATCAAACCAATACTCGCGAAGGACTGGCAAATTTAACCAGGATTTATATGACCGACTTTGATCCAACTGTTTTTGCCGTTGATGACGTGGTTTATAATGGCAGGTATCCAGTACCAGTTCGGATTTATATTCCTGATTTAAGCCAACCCTTGCCTGTAGCTGCGTTTATCCATGGCGGTGGGCATATGTGTGGTAGCATTACAGTTTACGATAACATCGTACGTAAATTAGCAAAAACTACCAATCACATTATCGTTTCAATCGATTATCGCTTGGCGCCAGAATTTCCTTATCCAACGGGAATAGAGGATAGTAAAGTTGCCATTCGTGGGATTTTTTCGATTTTGAATGAGCGTAAAGTTAAATACCGTGATCGCAAACTTACTATAATCGGTGATAGCGGTGGTGGGGCAGTTTGTGCTTCCATTGTTATGGATAAAGAATTTGTGGCAGTTGAACAAATCACCAAACAAGTGTTAATTTACCCCTCGCTTGATTATACTTTAACCTCGCCTAGTATGGATAAATTCGCCGAAGGTTATTTATTGGATAAAGCCAAAGTCGCATGGTATTTTGATAATTATCTACAAAACGGTGAGGATCGCAAGTCTGTTTCTCCGTTATATGGCGAGTTTTATAGTGCTATGCCGGCAACCATGGTAATTACTGCTGCATATGACCCATTGCAAGATGAGGGAGCTGCTTATTATAGTAATGTAGTTAATATCGGGGTTAACGCTGAATTAATGAAAGTCGATGGAGTGGTTCATGCCTATCTAATGTTAGAAAACCTGTGTACTGAAGAATGCAATAAAACCTATCAAGAAATCACCAAATTCCTTAATCAGTAAGCCATAAATGTGGCTTACTTTTTATAGAGTTAAGCCATATCCTTTGATCTATGCTCGCCAGTAAGACGCTTAATCACCGGTAAAAATATAATAAATACGCAAATTACAATTGCCATTCCGATACAGCAGCGGTAAAATAATCCAAAATAAGCTTGTGCACTAATAGATACTGCAATTTGCCCCTTGGGAATCTTAACAAAACTGGATAATAAGCCTGAAACATATGAGCCGATTGAGCTGGCTAAGAACCACGAACCCATTAAAAATCCTGATAAACGAGGTGGTGACATCTTACTAACAATTGATAGACCAACTGGTGAAATACATAGTTCGGCACAAGTTAGAAGAAAGATTCCAGCCAGTGGCCATAACATTGAACTTTTTGTTCCTGTAGTGTAGGCTAAGTATGCACTTAGTGCCAAAGTTGAAAAAGAAGCCAAAGAGAAGAATAAGCCCATTAGAAATTTAGCTGGTGAAGAGGGATTTTTACCCTTTTGATCCAGAAGAATCCATACTTTGGCAAAGATTGAAGCCAATATTATGATAAATGCTGAATTAGGAACCAATACAAACATTCCAGTCGGTATTGTGTGTCCCATAATTGAGCGTTGAATATCTTTGTCAATAAATAAAGCTAATGAGTTGAACATCTGCTTATAGAGCGACCAGAAAAATACCGCGGTAATGATAAAGACTAATATGGACAACAATTGATTACGTTCTGCAGTGGTTTGGCTCTTGAATGCTAAAAAGGCAATGTAAAACAATAATCCAAAGCTAATCACCGTAATTACAATTTTAGTATTTCCCGGGTCACTCAAAAGTACAAAAATTATTGCAATGCTGGCAATCGCGCCTATAATTAGCCAAATTGCGCCATTAAATAATCCAATTTTTCGCCGTAAGTTGGCAGATTTAACGATATTTGATTTTTCAGAATAGTAACCCTTTTTATAGCCATAGCCAAAGAGGCAAAGACCAAAAGCCATTCCAATAGCAGCAAGAGCAAATCCATAGTGCCAATTAATCATTTCTGCTACATAAGCAATAATGAGCCCGGCTAAAATTGAACCTAGGTTGATACCCATATAAAATAGCGTATATGCACTATCACGCCGTACATCGCTTGGTTGGTAAAGCTGCCCAACTAAAACTGAAACTGTTGATTTTAAAAATCCAGTACCAATAGCAACTATTGCGAGACCAAGATAGACTGCATTCAAATCTAATGGCAAAGATAAGACAATATTTCCCAACAAGATTAGTATGCCGCCGACTGTTACCGCCCAGACATAACCAATCAATTTATCTGCTACCCAACCGCCTAAAATTGGAGCAAGAAAAGTAAATGCCATGTATGCACCAGATACTAAGCCTGCTTCACTTTCTGAGACATTTAAGCCCTTAGATAGGTATAGAACCAAAATTCCAGTTATACCATAAAAGCTAAAACGCTCCCACATTTCAGTAAAAAATAAAAAGTACAGACCTTTAGGGTGTTTGACAGAGTGAGGCATACATTGCTGCTTTCTTCTAAAATGAATAAAAATAAATTTGATTGATATTCAATAAAAACAATATATAAACAAAGCAGAAGTAATTATTCTTTGCGGATGATAATAAACGTGTGTAAACTAAGTCTTTTGTGTTAGCAGATAATTATACAAGGTATCTCGATTTCCACCACATAATTTATGGGTTAAATTAACTGCCTTTTTGGCTGGTAACTCAGCCGCGAGTAACACAACTGTGGATTTTTGTTCTGCAGTTAGCTCATCAGAAACTGAAGCGTCTTCTAGAATACGTGGTAGAATTAGAATTACAAACTCACCGCGTTGCTGATTATGATCGCTTTCAACAAATTGCAACAACTCTCCAGCACTACATTTGCGAATAGTTTCAAATTGCTTGGTTAGCTCACGTCCCATTACCAGCATTCGATCTTCGCCCAGAACCTGAATAATATCTTTTAAGCTGTCGCAAATCCGATGTGGTGACTCATAAAGCGCTACCGTGTAGTCCACTTCCTGCCATACGGATAATTGCTTTTGGCGTTGTGAGGTTTTGCTTGGTAAAAAACCAAAGAATAGGCTCGGCGTGTTGACTGTGCCACTTACCGAAAGTAATGTAATATAAGCGCAAGCACCGGGTAGGGGGTGCGGATAAATATTGTGAGCTGAGAGAATATTGCATAACCGCGCACCAGGGTCAGAAATACCCGGAGTTCCAGCGTCACTAATTTGGACAATTGTTAAGTTTTGCTCCAACCACTGCAGAACATTTTGACTAACTTCATTTTCATTGTGTTCATGAAATGCAACTAATTTTTTATTGATAATTCCATGATGGCTAAGTAATTTCTGGCTATTGCGCGTATCTTCACAGAGAATTATATCTGCACTCCTAAGTATTTCTAGGGCGCGCAAAGTAATATCAGCTAAATTTCCAATCGGTGTAGCGCAAACGTATAACATAAAAGACTTTCTGTTAAATTAAGCCATCTATTATAAATCACTTATTCATTCAATGAATTTTTTTAAGAGATAATAAAGCTCAGAAGCTAAGAAAGGGATATAGATATTTTTACTATTCTGAAGCATTTAATACCTAGGCGCATAAGTCAGTATGATAAAATTAGGGCAATTTTGGTAGTTGCTAGATCATAGTTTTAATGATATGGTAATTATTTAACTCACGTTTTCAGAGGTTTATATGGATAAACAACAAAAGCGCCCGATTTATTTGGACATTCCTAAGCTTGGTTCCAAAATGTCAATTACCGCTAAAGTTTCTATTTTGCATCGTGCGTCAGGCGTCCTGATGTTTTTAGCTTTGCCCTTTATTCTCAGTCTTTTTCACAAGTCATTAACTAATGCCGAATTTTATTCAAGCTGTTATGCAATTGCCTCATTACCAATAATGAAGATCATTTATATTGTCTTAATCTGGGCGATTATGCATCACATGTGTGCGGGTATTCGCTTTGTCTTATTAGATATGCACAAAGGAATTGATCGTATTGCTGCGCAGCGTTCTGCACGTTGGGTTATCGTTGTTAGCTTACTGTTAACTATTGCTTTGGGAGCTTTAATATGGTAAAACGTAAATCATTAAGTGCCGGACACGGGATTAACGGTTGGTTACAACAACGAATTACCGCTGTAATTATGGCAATCGCAATTATTGAAGTGTTTGTCTTCATGTTCATAGCGAACGAGGTTATTGATGCTAATTTTATTAGTTGGCAACAGTTTTTTAGTTTCACATTTGTTAAAATATTTGCACAGTTAACTTTCATTGCTGTAGTGATTCATGGTTGGATTGGGATGCGTGATGTGTGGTTAGATTATGTAAAATCAGCAGGTGCCCGGATTATTCTTCATACCGGAACTATATTATGGTTAGTAGGCTGTTTGATCTATTCAGCACAAATTTTGTGGTCATAAGAAAAAGGATTAATTAATGAGTCTTCCAATATTAAAATTTGATGCCGTAGTAGTCGGCGGCGGCGGCGCAGGATTACGCGCTGCATTGCAACTTTCTGAAGCTGGAGTAAAAACGGTCGTATTGTCAAAAGTATTTCCTACTCGTTCTCATACCGCTGCTGCACAAGGTGGAATTTCTGCTTCATTTGGAAATTCTGAAGAAGATAATTGGCATTGGCACATGTATGATACCGTAAAAGGCGCGGATTGGCTTGGTGATCAGGATTCAATCGAGTTTATGTGTAAGCAAGCGACTGAGGCAGTTGCTGAATTAGAGCATTATGGTATGCCATTTGACCGTTTAGAAAATGGTAAAATTTACCAACGTCCATTTGGTGGACATATGGCGGAATTTGGTAAAAAGCCAGTGCGTCGTGCCTGTGCAGTTGCCGATCGTACCGGACATGCCATGCTTCACGCATTATATCAACGCAATGTAAAAGCGCAAACTCATTTCTTTGTGGAATGGATGGCGCTGGATCTGATTCGCGATAAAGACGGCGACGTTGTTGGGGTTACTGCATTGGAAATGGAAACTGGTCAGGTTTACATTATTCATGCTAAGGCTGTTTTATTTGCCACTGGTGGTTCTGGACGAATTTACCAAGCTTCAACCAATGCATTTATTAACACTGGTGACGGTGTCGGGATGGCATTACGTGCCGGATTACCTGTTGAAGATATCGAGTTCTGGCAATTCCACCCGACTGGTCTTTATGGCGCTGGTGTCTTGATTACTGAGGGTGTCCGTGGTGAAGGTGGTTACTTATTAAATGCGAATGGTGAGCGTTTCATGGAGCGTTATGCACCAACAGCTAAAGATTTAGCTTCTCGTGACGTAGTGTCGCGCGCAATGCAAGTAGAAATTAACGAAGGCCGTGGTTGTGGCGCAGGTAAAGATCATGTATTATTGAAATTAGATCACCTTGGCGCGGAAGTAATTGATCAACGCTTACCGGGTATCCGTGAAATTTCAATTCAATTCTTAGGCATTGATCCGGTAAAACAACCAATTCCAGTCGTGCCAACTTGTCATTATATGATGGGTGGTATACCGACTAATTATCGTGGTGAAGTAATTGATGGCGTGGATGAAAAAATTGTTAAAGGATTCTATGCTGCAGGTGAATGTGCTTGTGCTTCCGTACACGGAGCAAATCGCTTAGGTACTAACTCATTGCTGGATTTAGTAGTGTTTGGTAAATCAGCTGGTAATAGCGTGATTGAATATGTAAAAACGATGGATGAACCGAAAGAGCTACCAGAGAATGCTGCCGAATTTACTCTTGCTCGTCTGGCAAAACTTGAAGCTGCAACTAGCGGTGAGAAGCTTGCTGACGTACGTCGTGATATGCAAGTTTGTATGCAACAACATGCCTCAGTATTCAGAACACAAAAAGTTCTTGATGAAGGTGTAGCAAATATTCTCGACGTTTACAAACGTGCACAAAATTTATACATTGATGATAAATCAAAAGTATTTAACACAGCGCGGGTTGAAGCATTAGAATTTTTAAATACTATTGAAGTAGCGGTTGCCACTATGGTTGCAGCGCGTGAACGTACTGAATCACGTGGTGCGCATGCTCGTGAAGATTATCCGGATCGTAACGATGAAAAATGGATGAAACATACTTTATATTACAGTAACGGTAATCGTCTGGAATATAAAGAAGTGCATACTAAGCCATTGTCTGTGGATTATATTCCACCGGCAAAACGTGTTTACTAGGAGTAACAAATGGCAAAAAAAATGAAATTTTCAATTTATCGTTATAACCCTGATACCGATACAAAGCCTTATTATCAAGATTACGAGGTAGAATTAGGTGAACATGATAAAAAATTATTAAATGCTTTGGTGAAACTTAAAGAAGAGTTGGATGATTCGGTTTCGTTCCGCAGATCGTGCCGTGAAGGTGTTTGTGGCTCAGACGCAATGAATATCAATGGACGCAATGGTTTAGCATGTTTAACTGACTTGGATAGCTTGAAAGAGCCAGTAGTACTAAATCCAATCCCGGGTTTACCAGTTATTCGTGATCTGATTGTAGATATGACACAATTTTTTCATCAATATCACTCAATCAAGCCCTATGTAATTGACGAACAACCAATGCCTGAGAATGAGCGCTTACAATCACCTGAAGATCGTAAAGAGTTGGACGGTGTGATTGAATGTATTCTATGTGCATGTTGCTCGACTTCGTGCCCATCTTTCTGGTGGAATCCAGACAAATTTTTAGGACCAGCAGCATTATTGCACGCTTATCGCTTTTTGGCTGATAGTCGTGATCAGGCAACCAATGAACGTTTAAATGACCTGAATGATCCTTACCGCTTGTTCCGCTGTCATACGATTATGAATTGTGTTGATGTATGTCCAAAACATTTGAATCCAACCAAGGCAATCGGCAAAATCAAGGAAATGATGGTTTCTCGGATGGTGTAAAGTTAATCTCACGCATTTTGGACAATGGTGTAACGCTATGGATTATGTAGCAGTGGAGAAGTTGAAGTGGCGCTCTAGACGATCGATGTTGGAACTGGACCTGTATTTCGAGCGCTTTATTAGTGGTGGCGGTTTTGCTGAGTTAAATGAAACGGAATTGCTTGCATATCAGCATTTAATCACTCTGGATGATGCTGACTTGCTCTTGCTATTTCAAGGTAAAGGGGAGTTAGCAGACCCTGAGTTACAAAATTTAGTCAACAAAATCGCTCAACAAAATTTTTATAAGGAAGTGTAACATGACTGAAACGCAACAAGAGTTAAAATCTAAATCAGTAAAGATTGATTTTGGCAATGGACAAGTAGTTGAATATCCGATTTATGAAGCAACGATTGGTCAGAACGTAGTTGATTTTAGGACGTTTGGCAAATCAGGAATGTGGAGTTACGATCCTGCATTTTTATCAACTGCAGCTTGTGAATCTAAGATTACCTATATTGATGGAGACAAAGGACAGTTATTCTATCGTGGTTACCCGATTGAACAATTAGCAGAGCATTCTACTCATCTTGAGGGGGCATACTTACTATTATCTGGTGAGTTACCAAATAAAGCACAAAAAACTGAATTTGAAGGTGCAATTCTAGGTCATAATATGGTGCATGATCAGTTTTTGAGCTTTTTCAAAGGCTTCCGCCGTGATTCACATCCAATGGCTGTTCTTGCTGGTGCAATTAGTGCAATGGCTGCTTTTTATCCGGAAGATTTTGATTTTAAAAACCCTGAACACCGTAAAATTGGTATTCACCGTTTGATTGCTAAGATGCCAACCATTGTTGCAATGTGCTACCGCTATAATCAAGGTTTGCCATTTATGTATCCGCGTAATGATTTAGACTACGCATCTAATTTCTTATATATGATGTTTGCAACGCCATGCGAGGCTTATACACCTAATCCGGTAATTGCTAAAGCATTTGATCGTATTTTGTTATTGCACGCTGATCATGAACAAAATGCTTCGACTTCTACTGTACGCTTGGCTGGTAGCTCTGGTACACATCCATTTGCAGCGATTTCTGCGGGTATCTCTTGTCTATGGGGTCCTGCTCATGGTGGTGCAAATGAAGCAGTTCTAAAAATGTTAAATGAAATTGGCGATGAGTCACGCGTTGATGCGTTTATGCAGGGTGTTAAAGATAAAAAATACCGCTTAATGGGCTTTGGTCACCGTGTATATAAAAACATGGATCCACGCGCTAGCATTATGCGTAAAACCTGTAATGATGTTCTAGACGTATTAGGTAAACGTGATGACAAGCTATTTAAATTAGCTATGAAGTTGGAAAAAATCGCACTAGAAGATTCGTACTTTATTGAGAAAAAACTTTATCCTAATGTTGACTTCTATTCTGGTATTATTCTTCATGCAATAGGTATTCCAACTGAGATGTTTACTACTGTTTTTGCTTTAGCGAGAACAGTTGGCTGGTTGGCACAATGGCAAGAAATGATTGAAGATGCTGATTTCAAAATTGGTCGTCCACGTCAACTTTATACTGGTTATACTGCCAGAGATTACGTAGAACTAGCAAAACGTAAATAATTATTATAAATTTGCTTTATTTCATAAGTAGGTATGTGTATAATATAGCATACCTATTTTTTTATACAGAGGATAATTCATGAAGAGAAGATTAATTGGGGTTGTGTGTTTGTTTGCTTTAGCTGCTTGTGGTGGCGGCGGTGGCGGCTCGGCTTCCAACCAACCAATTGACCCAAATTTTGCAGATGATCCAACTCCAGCATCGCCATATCCGACACCTGGGACATATAATGGCACAGCATATTCTGCACTAGGACAACCAACAGGGTTAACTGAAAACTACCCAAGTGCGTTCTGGCCAAATAATTTGCATAATGCATTACAGATCGCCTATGGGAATAATAGCGAATCGCAGATTGCAAATTTGACAGCTTACGTTACCATGGGGAATTCTCTTTGTTCAGCAACACCAGTCCATTATGAGTCAAGTAGTAACACAACTTTCTTAATTGGTGCGGCACACTGTTTTGCACAGAATAAAACTTCTCCAACAACTCTATATTCAGGTAATCTTTTACCAACATCTTCTCTCACCGTTTATAATGGTGTAAGCCAGGCTAAAGGGTGGGTGAACCAGTACCCGGTAACTGCAGTTTATCTCCGTCAGGATTATTGCTATAATTCAACCTTTGCTAGTGGTGGTGAATGCCCTAACTTTACGCCAAATAGTGGAGCAGGCACTCAAGGTAATGATATTGCGGTAATTCAGGTTACAGGTCAATATGCAGATCCTGAGTCTTATCCACAGTTAGCTACAGCCTCACAATATCCTACTCCATATACCATGGCACCTGTTTTTTCAATTGGTTACGGAATCAACACTCAAAGTCCTAATTCTAATGCAAGTTGTGGGACATCCACTAAGCCATGTGGCACAATGTTCTATACAGCTAATTATCAATATTTACAGCAAGATGCAACAGGGTATCATTACCTATATAACAGCTTTTATGCTGATGCATCTAATACTACTTACGGAACATCGCCTGGTACAGGCTATACTTCACTAATTTGTGGCGGTGACTCTGGTGGCGGTGATTTATTCTGGAATGGAACAAATTGGTTATTATTATCTGAGCACACTTATGGTCCTAGCGGTGCATGTGGAACGTTCTATTCGTATTTGCCAAATGGGGCAACTAACGTTTCTGCATATTACGACTGGGTTCAATCAATTATCAAAGATCCTGCTCCGGCTACAAATTGTAAAAATGGGATTATTGCGAATTGTGTTACCAATGGATAGAAAATTCTAAATTTTCGCAGTTAGAAATCAAAAAAGGTAGCCTCAATGACTACCTTTTAAGTTAGCTAACAGTAGCATGTATGATTACATAGTATGTTGGCAACCATTGATCGCTAATTCAGTACCAGTCATGAAACCAGAGATATCAGAAGCCAAATAAGCAACCAATCCTGCGATTTCTTCAGGTTTACCTAGGCGTCCCATTGGAATACCCGCGATAATCTTGTTACGAATTTCTTCATCAATTGCCATTACCATTTCAGTAGCAATGTAGCCCGGTGCAATAGTATTTACAGTAACACCTTTTTTAGCAACTTCTTGCGCCAATGCCATAGTAAAACCATGGATACCAGCTTTAGCTGCAGAATAGTTAGTTTGACCAGCTTGACCTTTTTGACCATTGATTGAAGAGATATTAATTACACGTCCCCAACCTTTTTCAACCATATCATCTAGAACTTGTTTACACATATTGAATGCGCTATCCAAGTTAGTATGCATTACAGCATCCCATTTGTCTTTGCCCATTTTTTTGAACATTGAGTCACGGGTAATCCCTGCATTGTTTACCAAGATATCAACAGTGCCCAAATCTTTCTTTATCTGTGCAACAGCTGCTTCACAAGATGTATAGTCAGCAACATCACATGGATAAGCTGCAACGTCGAAGCCTTCTGCCTTCATTTGTTTAACCCAAGCATCTGCTTGATCTTTCCATTTTTGCGGATCATAACCATCTACGAAATAGGTAGTTACTACTTTATGCCCATCTTTAGCCAAAGCTTTACACATTGCTGTCCCAATACCACCCATACCACCAGTAACTAATGCAATTTTCGCCATAGTGCGCTCCTTTAAGTTAAAATATTGCTAAATAAGTCAAAACTTTTAAATTTCAACCAACTTTTTTATGAAATAAACCGCAAAATAAAATATGATAACGATTTTCTTACACCGCTTACTGCAGAGCTTTATATTACCTCCGCTTAATTCGCTAATTATTATATTACTTGGCGCATATTTTTTCAAGGTGCACCGCACAAGAGGATGGATTATATTGCTGATTGGCTGCTTTAGCTTATACATTCAGTCAACGCCGTATTTTGCCTATAAGTTGAACCGTTGGCTATCTCCGGAACCAATGCGGATTGTTAGCTTGAATCAGGCGCAAGCAATTGTTTTGCTTGGTGGAGGAGTGAATACCTATGCTGGAGAATATAATGTAAATGCAGTGTCAAATAGTGATACATTTATACGGATTCGCTATGCGGCATTTCTTGCAAAGAAAAACCCAGATTTACCGATTTTTGTTTCAGGCGGTGCTATTGATACCAATGATTCAGAAGCAAGTTTAATGAAAAAAGCCTTACAAAATGAATTTGAAGTGGAAAATCCAATTTATTTAGAACCAGATTCCAAAACTACCAGCGAAAACGCTAAATATACTTCTCGGATATTGTTGCAGTACGGTATTTCTAAAGTAGTTTTAGTGTCTTCCGCAAGCCATATCAAGCGCGCTGGTGCATTATTTGAGCGTAACGGAATAAAGGTAATTGCGGCACCAACCGGGTTTTATTCGTTGGGATATTATAAGCTGCCTATTCTATGGTTTGTCCCAACTGCCAATGCCATGATGGTTACATCAAGTGTTTTACATGAAATTTTTGGCTATATCTATGACGTTGGATTATAGTTAGTGAGTTTACTTTCTTCTGCCAATATTCATCAATCGGCGCAATTTTGGTTAACACCTCCAGTTAATTTCTGGATTTTTGCTTTATTGGGTGCGATGTTTTGGCGTACTCGACGAGTTGTTTTAATCTGCTTGTGTTGTGGGTTAATAATTACTTACCTTCAGTATACTCCGTTATTTGCTAAAATACTTACGAACTCAATTTACCCTAAATTAGATTCTCCTTATAATGAGTTGGAAGTAAAGCCTCAGGCGATAGTGGTGCTAGGTGCCGGAGTTACTTCATGCGTCGACTATATGGGAAAGGTTGAGGCTTGTGTCGATGAAGTTTCATTATTAAACGTTCGTGCCGCGGCTAAAGTTGCTCTCGAAAACCCTAGTTTACCGCTAATTTTATCCGGTGGTATAACAGATGGGGTTAATAGTGAAGCAGATGGAATGAGTAATTATCTTAAGGATAATTATTCCTTAGCAAATATTAGTATTTTGGAATCGCAGTCACTAAATACAAATGAGAATGCAAGATATACTGCACTTAAACTTGAAGAGTTGGGGATTAATAAGGTAATTTTGGTAACGCAAGCTTCACACATGTGGCGTTCATTAGCGCTGTTCAATAAATATGGAATTAATGCTATTGCATACCCAGCATGGGATAATTATTCAATTGATAATCTCGTCTGGTGGAAAAGATTGTTGCCAAATAATACAGCGTTAGAGCAAACTACAAAGATTCTTCACGAAATGATTGGTTACTTTGTTTACGTAATATTGTAGGTAATGCTTTGGTAAATTTGAATATATTTAGGGGCAACATCGAGCTTACATGAAAAATATTTTCAAAATATGCAAAAAATATTTGACGTTATAGGTTTAGTTGTGTGATAATACCGTTCTGCCGCAAAGAGAGCGGTAGCGAAAAACGAAATTAAAACAGATCTTTAACAAAAAAAACAATCAATAAATGTGAGGCATCTAGCTATCAGTGTATTGAAGAAATACGAAAAAAGTTTGACCTTAGAGATAAGGTTAGACACAGATAGTTAGA
>RXJX01000007.1:157976-159750 GCA_003963245.1 Neisseriaceae bacterium | reverse complement strand
ATTATAACCAGTATAATCACTTATATAATCGTTACCGGCTCCACCATCCATTACATCATCGCCAACTTCTCCATACAGCTTATCTTCACCAGCATCACCATATAACGTATCGTTGTCGTTACCGCCGTAAAGTTCGTCATTTCCATCACCACCTGAAAGTGTATCACTCCCTGACCAGCCATATACTTTATCATCGCCACCATATGCATTTATCTTATCATCGGTAATCATACCTCTAAGAGTTTCACTATCATTACTACCTAACTTCGAATACATTAGATCGTTCAAATTCAATATGCTAGCGCCATTGTTAAATGACAGCTTCTCTATATAACGCATATTATTTGTGTACGCATCTT
This sequence comes from Neisseriaceae bacterium, assembly GCA_003963245.1. GTDB lineage: Bacteria > Pseudomonadota > Gammaproteobacteria > Burkholderiales > UBA11063 > Aquella. The sequence continues at coordinate 159,391 of RXJX01000007.1, read as the reverse complement.
TTATTCTGATACTATCCTGCTCTGAATAACGAATTATCAAATCATTGCCATCGCTACTAAAATTCAAATCCTCTGCCTTTATGTTGGCTCCAAATTCTATCGCATCTAAAGCGTTGTAACGAGCATCTGCACCAATTCCATATCGTCCACTTCCATCATCTATTATCGTATCATTTCCATCTCCGACATTAAAACGATATACATCGCCCCATCTTGCCCCTATCGCGGTATCATCACCTGCACCACCTTCAAACTTATTTGCTCCTCCTTCATGTTCCCATGAACCATCTTGACCATTTAAAATATCATTACCAGCTCCACCTCGTAATGTATTATAACCAGTATAATCACTTATATAATCGTTACCGGCTCCACCATCCATTACATCATCGCCAACTTCTCCATAAAGCTTATCTTCACCAGCATCACCATATAACGTATCGTTGTCGTTACCGCCGTAAAGTTCATCATTTCCATCACCACCATCTAACTTATCTGCCCCACTAGCTCCGTTTAAAATATCATCGCTGTCTCCACCATACAAAGAGTCATTGCCATTACCACCAAGCAAACTATCTTTTCCTAATTCACCAAATATAATATCATCTCCATCTCCACCCGATAACACATCATTACCTGCTCCGCTAAAGATGATATCATTACCATTTAGTCCATTAATAACATCATTACCTGCAAGACCACGCATATAATCGTTACCACTAGTTCCATTAATTTGGTCATTATTAACTGTGCCAGCATACACATTAGAGATATCTGTCCAATATTTACGTAGATCAACATTATTTGCAATTGAATGATCTGCCGTCCATGTCATAAATTCAAACTTCTGAGATTCTGTAAGAGTAGCTGCAAAGGCTTCTTTTATATAAGCGTAAGCTTCAAATGTAGCATGCATACCCATCTCTGGATTAGCAGATATTTTACTTTCCAAGCTTGCGTATAGCTTAGTTAAGTCAAGAGATACATTTCCTTGGCTATCCAATACCATCTCAAGATTACTCACTTGTGAGAAAACATCGGTATAAACACTCAGTCCTTTATCAATACTATTGGTAATTGAATTATACGACTGTAAAATCCAGCTAGTTTGTGCTTCACTAAAGCTTACATTTGTTTGAATATAACTTATCAGAGGACTACCATTCCCATCACGCAACACATTACCATACATGTCGCGTTTATAAATTATAGTTTGACTTTCATTGCCTGCATTAATCCGACGTCCATTAAATTTTTCAACTATGGCTAATTTATCCAGCATCTCGCTTTGTGCATTGGGATTGCTGCTACTATCAATCCCGCTAAAATAAAAATCAGTATGTGCTTCTGTATGACGATTTTTAGACGTACTCAGTGTAGACGTAGCCGCCCAGTCACTTGCTAGCTCATCTAAC
>RXJX01000007.1:157622-157926 GCA_003963245.1 Neisseriaceae bacterium | reverse complement strand
ATCAGCAACGCTGCTGGTATCCAGCTTATCCGTGAACTCGCGATAGAATGTATTTTGTGATAAGTTTAGTGCTCCGGTTTGCTGCTCAACTCCATTGATTACTGTAGTTGAACCGCCATTAGTCACAACACCATTACCTAGATTAGTTGCTGCGCTTGAAGTTCTACCGACTTTTAGTTCAACCAAGCCAATTTCGCCTAGTGTTTTTAGTTCATTGCTTTCTGAGATTCCATTTTGATTTTTATCCTGCCAAATTTTAAGCTCAGCAAACTTAGCATCCGCAGCAGTTATCATGCCATCGTGA
>RXJX01000007.1:154658-157572 GCA_003963245.1 Neisseriaceae bacterium | reverse complement strand
AGCACTAACCAGCCATCATCACCTTTAAGCCATGAAGTACCTGTTTTTAGTCCATCAGCATCAGTATCAAAGACGATTCCAGCATTTTGTGAAACAGTTTCAATTCCATCACCATCTAAATCAATCGCAAGTGGATCGCGGGGTGGGCGCCAGTTTTCTGCATTGGTGAGATAGTTATTGGTATTGGGGTCTATGATGGGGTCTTTGGGAGCGATTAGCATATAGGTTTGTAAATCTGGCGATTCAACGCTTTTGACATAAAAGTATTTGTTATTGGCAAACTGCGCCTGAATCCGCTCGACCATCGCTTGTACTTGAGATAAACTACCACTGCTTTTATATCCCGCATTAGCATAAATCGAATCATGTACCGCAGTAATTAGCTGGCTGCGATCATCTCCTGAAGATACCCATTTGTTACCAAAGCCAACGTACAGCTCGTGATCATGAGCAATCTTGATTGAGCCAGCGCCAGTTTGATCTATTTCAAAATTGCTTTTATCTTTGAAGAATGCTGCTATTTCAAGTAGTGCATCACTATTAGTCCCTAGCGAATCTTTGATAGTTATATCTTTACCGCTACTCATTAAATTCTCTATGGAGAAATTGTCCATAAAATGAAACGCAAGATTAGCAATCTCACCAGCTAAACTATTTGCATTCATAGCCTCCAGCATTGCGGTTGTGTTTTCCGCGTTACCATTAGCGTTCAAAATAGTAATGTCTTCACCTACTTGTGGTTCTTTAACATAACCACTAACGGGATCTCCAACCATGCGATAATTAACGATATTACTACCCGATGAATCCTTTTGCCAAGCTTGTGCTAAACTGTCTTCAGCTAATTGGTTCTCTAAACTTGAAAGCTCGTCTAGTGCGTTTTTACGCATTATTGTCAGTTGTGGATCTGAGGCTGGCATAGCTGCAAGCTCTCTACCTAATTGAGCAACTTTATCACTGTATTCGGAGCGTTGTTCAGCACTTAATAACTTAGCATTATCCAAAATTTCGCGAGTATTATATGCATTATAAGTTACAGTCGCAATGTTGTAAATTACGCCTAACATTTGCGATAATGATCCTCCCAACGAATGTCCAACTATCTCAGAGATAGTAAATCCATTGCTAGCCGCCTGATCCATTAACTTCTTCGCATCAGCAAGTTGCGCTGGGACTTTACCTTGCCACATATTAATATCAGCATGGATATCACTAGCTCGGGTAATCTCTGTACCACGATTAGCAAGAATGTATTTACCATTACCGTCTGTGTAAACTGCACCGTAATAGCCTGTTGATGGGTTGCTGTACTCCAAATATTTAGTTATGTTACCATCTGCATCTTTTTCCAAGGCAGCTTTTTTCCAAATTATATCATAACCATCAGCATCAACCCCAACCTTAATTTCATTACCGTTTTGATAAACGCCATTTGCTAAATTTTGATCAATTTGATACGCCATTTTTATTACCCCTTAAATTTTAATTGTGCATTTATTTGAAATAATACTAAAAAAATCTACGCCACCAACCTGGCTTTGCATTTTCGTACTTAAAATCACCTTTTACCCAATTACGCCCATCGTGAGATATTGCAATTTTATAATTGAGCCCTACAGCGATACATGTATTTGAGCTGCATGCTAAGTGTCTTGGGCTATGATTATCATACCCAGTATACTTTAATCTCAAATGATCCCATTTTATTCCATCATACGAAAGATTAACTCCACCAATGCCTATAAATTTATTATCCAATCCAAAAACTAGTTCGGATGAAGCAGACATTAGTGAAAAACTGCGCCAATCATTACTACCATCAACTAAAACCGATGCTGTGTCCTCAGTATCGTCAACAAGCCTATCTTTACCTGGTTTCTCAGACATAGCGACAAACCTATCTTTACCACGAGCAAGATTTAATATTCGCTCCGGATATGATTCAACACTCCACTTATTGTTAACTAAATCTTTAATAAAAATCAAGCTACTATACTTACCATCATGCTTCCAATTACTAGTAGCTACTAATTTATCATTACTTGCTGCCATATTATAAAAATGTTTCTCATAGCGCGTTGCACTTTCTTCGTACTTAGCCCAACCCTGATAGTCAAGCTTAGCATGCAAATCTGGACTTTCTGGATATGGATAATTCACAACTTCTTTATGCCAGAGTGCTCCATCATCGGTAACATAAATACCTTTATTTCCACCTACATATAATTTGTTGTTAATAACTACAGAACTATACGCTGGGGATAAATAATAACTGCTACTCTCCAATACATTTATTTCTGTTGTTTGCCAATGTCTGCAGTCATCAGAAACTAAAGGTTGATTAGTTACACCAATCAAATAACATTTACCTTTAAAATATGCAAATGTCCCGTACATTAAAATTAGACTATTATCTCTATAATCACTAATCTTTACTTTGGATTTATCCCATTTTTTGCCATCCACTGAATTAAAGATAACTAGCTGCTTAGCCTTACTTTTATCATAATCAATTCCATACATTACAAATTGATTATCAATATAAGCAATCTTTTGAAAGTCAATTGCATTATAGGGAAGCCTTAATGACTGTGGCGCAGAAGCAAGCCACATAACAAAAATAATCCCTGCTCCAGGTACTAAAATTAGTATTAATATAAACAATATTGAAATACCGCCAAATAAAATACCAAGACTCTTCCATATAGAGCCATTATCATCTACTTTCTGTGGTGGCTTAACCTTAATAAACGCGGGTAGATCACTAGTCCCGTCACTCTTTTTCTTTGATTCTAAATCATCCATAACTTATCCCTTTATTTACATTCTTACTCACTAAACTCTGATTATATCTCAACAGCAAGAACAAAATCATTCTGCAATGCAATAATTCACACACAAAGCAGCAAATTCA
>RXJX01000007.1:154397-154608 GCA_003963245.1 Neisseriaceae bacterium | reverse complement strand
ATCAGCAACGCTGCTGGTATCCAGCTTATCCGTGAACTCGCGATAGAATGTATTTTGTGATAAGTTTAGTGCTCCGGTTTGCTGCTCAACTCCATTAATTACCGTAGTTGAGCCACCATTGGTGACAACTCCGTTACCTAGATTAGTTGCTGCGCTTGAAGTTCTACCGACTTTTAGTTCAACCAAGCCAATTTCGCCTAGTGTTTTTAGT
>RXJX01000007.1:148282-154347 GCA_003963245.1 Neisseriaceae bacterium | reverse complement strand
AGCACTAACCAGCCATCATCACCTTTAAGCCATGAAGTACCTGTTTTTAGTCCATCAGCATCAGTATCAAAGACGATTCCAGCATTTTGTGAAACGGTTTCAATTCCATCACCATCTAAATCAATCGCAAGTGGATCGATTTTTACACCAACTTTACCACAATACGCAGCATAACGTTACATTTTCAATACATAATCTATAACTCAAGCAAATCATACAACACAATACCCCTATTTACAACCAATTATTGTTGCTAAATTCACCATATCGCACCATTAAGATTAACTACTTAAGTAATGCGCCGCCCAAAAACGTCTGATAATTAAATGTCACTGAGTGCACGCCAAACTCAACTGCTTGCATCTGAGATAATGCGCCACCCAAAGAATCTCCAGTGCTTGAAACTGTGCCACTATGCTTAGCTGCCAACGAAAGAGCATCCTGCATTATCTGACGTGCTGAGTTATACTGCTGAGAAACAAGGCTTTTTATCATCTCATTATTTTCTATGCCATTATGGCTGACTTCTGATAATGCGGTCACATCAGTACCACCATTTACTACAACTATTTCGCCAGTTTTATCATTTTGATAAATTACTCCAAAATAACCATCTACGGTGTAAATATTTTCTACTCCTGTATTTTGATTTGCAGAATAAGTCTTCTCCAAAATCCAGATTTCACCGTGTAAACCTGATATATCTGTTAGCATTCCGCCATTTTTTAAGATATAAACATCATTAGACATTTTCTGATAGATTTCATATGCTTGCATTTCATACCTCCTACAATGAGTGATTAGGTTGCTCTATATTTTCCACACAACAATAATTCACCATATTAAATAATACTTAAACCTTGCTTTTCCTCAGCCAAGGGTAAGGATAACCGATTTCAGAAATAAAAACACCTATGTAATACATAGGTGTTTTTATTAGCAAAGTATGCTATGGAGTTCCGGATTTTTAGTATCACACAAAAACACCATCGCGCCAAATCTTAAGTCGCAGGGATATAAACAGACAAATCATGCAATTAAATTTGGTATTAATACAACATGTCAAAAGTTAAAAATAAGATAAGTGCTAGGATATATAAGCTAACTCGTAAAATCCGCTTGCGCAATTCAAACATTTGTTCTATAATCACTCACTAATCAAACTCTATATAATTATAAAAAAATAGTCTTGCTTTTTAGTATAATATTACCTTAATATTTTTTTGCCGTGAAATGAACCCAGAAAATCTAATCCAAATTGAAAATCTATCTTTTTCGTATAGCGAAAATAAGCCGATTTTAAAAAACATCTCGCTGCAAATCCCCGCAGGTAAAATTACTGCTATCATGGGTGGAAGCGGGAGTGGAAAGACTACTGTTCTACGTCTGATTTCCGGACAAATTTCACCTCAGCAAGGGCTGGTTAAAGTCTTCGGGCAAGACATAACAAAATTAAACTACCGCCAGATTTATGATGTGCGTCGCAGACTTGGTTTGCTGTTTCAATTTGGTGCCTTATTTACTGATCTGAGTGTTGCAGCAAATATTGCATTTCCATTGCGTGAAAATACGAAGCTAAGCAATAGCTTTATTGAGCGCATCGTAGCCATGAAGCTTGAAGCGGTCGGATTAACTGGCACGCAAGATTTAATGCCCGGTGAATTATCCGGCGGAATGGCACGACGGGTAGCACTTGCACGTGCAATGGCGCTAGATCCTGAGTTGATGCTCTATGATGAGCCATTTACGGGTTTAGACCCAATATCACTTAATACAATTGCAATGCTAATAAAGAAACTTAACGATCAGTTAAAACAAACGACAGTATTGGTAACTCACGATATCGCAGCAACAATGGAGATTGCAGACTATATCTACTTTATGTCAAACGGTGAAATTATCGCTGGAGGCACAACTGAAGAAATCAAAAACAGTACTAATCCGGCAGTACAACAATTTATCAATGGCGCAGTTAGTGGTCCCTTTGCATTTAAATACTCCAGCCAATACAGTTACGAGCATTATTTAGGACTTCAATGAAACAAATTAACGTATTAATTCGTTATATCGGGCATCCGGTAAGCTCATTTATTATTATGCTTGGCGAATGTGCACGACTATTTACGTATATTATCAGTGGTCTTGGCTACGCCTTAAAACGCCCACAGCTGATTATAAAAGAAGTATTTTTTAGTGGTGTATTGTCAATATTAATTATCGCAGTCTCAGGCTGGTTCGTTGGCATGGTCTTAGGTTTACAAGGTTATAATACCCTACAGCGCTTTGGCTCTGTGAGTGTGCTGGGTTCTTTAGTTGCTCTATCTTTGCTTCGCGAGCTTGGACCAGTACTTTGCGCAATCTTATTTGCTTCCCGCGCAGGTTCTGGAATGACTGCCGAAATCGGGCTAATGAAAGCAACAGAACAACTTGATGCAATGAGTGTGATGGCGGTTGATCCGATTAAACGTGTAATTGCACCCAAATTTATTGGCGGAATTATTTCAGTACCTCTACTAACTGCGCTATTTGATTGTTGTGGTATTTGGGGTGGACACTTTGTTGGAGTTACACTTTTAAAATTAGATCAAGGAACATTCTGGTCACAAATGCAAAGCAGCGTAAGCTTTCATGATGATGTTGTTAACGGCTTAATTAAAGCCTTAGTTTTTGGATTAGTTGTCAGCTTAATTTCTGTTTATCAGGGACTGCAGTCTAAAGCGACAGCCGAGGGCGTTTCCTCAGCAACAACGCGTACCGTTGTCCATTCAGCGCTCGCAGTTTTGGCATTAGATTTTGTACTTACCGCTTTTATGTTTTAGGAAATAGAATGAAACGCAGCACTATTGATTTTTGGGTTGGTATTTTCGTAGTTATTGGTTTAGCCTGTATTGTTTTTTTGTCGCTAAAAGTTGCCAATATAACTTCATTTTCTTCGAGCAACAATGGAACATATACTCTTTATGCCAAATTTAGCAATATTGGTTCACTCAAAAACGATGCACCAGTAAAAGTTTCTGGCTTTACCGTAGGAAGAGTTACTTCAATTGGTCTTGACCCTAAGACCTACCAAGCACAAGTAACAATGCAAATTGATAAACACTATCAGTTTACTACCGACAGTTCGGCTGAAATTTTGACTACCGGACTACTTGGTGAGCAATATGTAGGTTTACAATCTGGTGGTGATGTAGATGATCTAAAAAATGGTGACACCATTACCCTAACCTCATCAGCAATGGTATTAGAACAGTTAATCAGTAAATTTATGACTAATATGTCTTCAAAATAAGGAATTTCTATGAAAAAAATTATTACTTTATTATTAGCTCTAGGTTTTAGCTCCATATCTCAAGCGGCAACAAGTGCCAGTGCACCTGTTACAGATGACAGTGACACAACAAGCAGCCCAAGCAAAGCAGGAAAAAGCGTAGTTGTAGTTGCTACTAGCGCGGGAAGCTGTACTGATGGAACACCTTGCGAAGTGATTAAGTCAAGTGCACAAATACTCAGCGATGCAGTAAATCAAAACATCAGCGAGAAAAAAGCAGTGAGCATGATCCAAAATAGCATTGTGCCACAAATTGACTTTACGATTATGACTCGTCTGGCTATGGGAGCACAGTGGAAACAGGCGACACCAGATCAACAAACCCAAATCGTTGGACTATTTAAGCAAATGCTCGTCTATTCATATACCAATGCATTATCTAAATTAAAAGGTGCTCAAGTATCAATTAGCAGCAGCACAATTAGTGGTGAAAAGCAAAACAAAGCAGTAGTAAACAGCTCATTAAAAATGCCAAATAATGGCGATAGCAATAATCAGCCAATTAACGTTGAATACGATTTAGCCAAAATTGGTTCAACTTGGAAAATATATGATGTAAAAATCGAGAAAGTTAGCATTGTAACTACCTACCGCACTCAGTTTGGTGATGAGATACAAAAAGATGGAATTAATGGACTCATAGCTCAACTGCAAACCAAAGTTAATAATCTCAAAGGCAATAAATAACTAATGCTTGATTTTGTTCTCCCTCAAGAGTTAACTAATGCCAATGTTAATCAAATTCTTGATCAAATATTGGCACAACTAAAAACTGCTGAATCATTGAATCTTGACTGCAGTCAGGTAGTCAAGATTGATTCAGCAGGAATTGCGCTGCTCCTTGAGTTAAAAACAGTTACCCTCAAGCAAAATAAATCCCTAGTTCTTCAGAATATAAGCCCTTCAATTCGCGCTTTGTGCGAACTTTATACTATAAAAATCTAACATGTTCTCTAAAAAAATTACCGGACCGCTGCTTGCAATTAGCAGCAGTTTATTAATTGGCTGCGCTACTAGCCAAAATCCTAATGACCCATATGAGCATTATAATCGTGGCGTATTCACGTTCAATATGGTCTTGGATCACTATGTGCTGCGCCCAGTTGCCGTGGGTTATACCTATATCCCAGAACCAATTCGTTATGCGGTAAGTAACTTTTATAACAATCTACGCGACTTTGTCAGCCTTGCTAATGATATTTTACAGCTTGATGGAACTGATGCAATGCAAACCACTATGCGGATCAGTATAAATTCTACCTTTGGGCTTTTGGGTTTAATTGACGTTTCATCGAGCCTTGGGTTGCCACAATATACCAATACATTTGGTAATACGATGAAAACTTGGGGATGGCAAGATAGTAGCTATTTTCTGGTACCATTTCTTGGACCAGGTACTTTCCGCGACCAGCTCGGAATTATACCTGATGTCTATTTCAATCCTTTGTTTTGGATTATTCATGATCCTTGGATTTCATATAGCATCTTTGCGATAAATCTGATTGACCAACGCTCTCAATACCTAGGTCAAGATAACTTACTTACTCAAACTCTGGACCCTTATGCGACCATTCGTGATGTTTATCTACAAAGAAAGGGCGCTTATAAATACCCAAGCGAAAGTCAGGGAAGTGAATCAGAATCGGTAGATAATCTTATTGACGAAGAAAATGGCACACCAACTAAAACTAATACTAATTCTAGCTTAGATAACATTATTGATGAAGAAAATGCCGCCTTGGCAACAACTCCGTTAGCATTGAAAGCCAGCGAGTCTGCAATTAGTTCAGAATCGCCTGCTTCAGTAAAAGTAAAAACTATGCCAACTATCAGCGCATCACAACCGATAGTTGAATCAAGTACGGGAGCTATAACTAAACCTGTGACTGATACTGAATCAGCTGTTTAATACCATCTTCAGCCAAATCCAGCATTTGATTTAATGCTGCACGATCAAAAGCTCCATTTTCAGCAGTTCCCTGGATCTCAATTAATTTGCCAGATCCAGTCATAACTACGTTCATATCAGTATCACAGTTACTATCTTCGACATAATCAAGATCCAATACGGCAACGCCCTGATAAATTCCAACGGAAATGGCTGCGACAGCCTCAATTAATGGACTTTTAGTTAATTTTCCACCAGCAATTAAATAACTAACCGCATCACGAAGCGCAATATATGCTCCAGTGATACTTGCCGTCCTTGTACCACCATCTGCCTGAATCACATCACAATCAATTAATATCTGCCGCTCACCTAAAGCTTTTAAATCAACAATTCCACGTAAACTTCGTCCGATAAGCCGCTGAATCTCCTGAGCGCGAGCATTAGGTTTACCTTGCGTGCTGTCACGTTTATTTCGAGTATGAGTAGCGCGCGGTAACATAGAATACTCAGCAGTTACCCAACCCTCGCCTTTGCCTTTTAAAAAAGCAGGAACAGATTCTTCAACACTTGCAGTACAAATTACCTTGGTATTACCAAATTCCACCAACACGGATCCTTCAGCATGACAAGTATAATTACGGGTAAATTTAATTTCGCGAAGTTGATTAGCTTGACGATTAGAGGGACGTAGATTCACAATAATTACTTTCTTTAAATTGTTTCACAGGCGGATTTTAACCAAAATTTGCAGAAATATGCAACATAATTACAAATATTATCCAATCAACTACAAAAATTATTAATTACACATCAGGAAATTAAGCAATATCCAAGAATCAGTGTAAA
>RXJX01000007.1:147186-148232 GCA_003963245.1 Neisseriaceae bacterium | reverse complement strand
CCTGTAGCGCCCACCACGTGGAGTGGTAGTTCAGCTGGTTAGAATACCTGCCTGTCACGCAGGGGGTCGCGAGTTCGAGTCTCGTCCACTCCGCCATTGTTGTCTACAAAATTAAAGATTCGCGATATTCCATAGCTTCGTTAAAATACAATATTACTTGGTGTTGATAACCAGCGATTAAGTCATCAGGAATATCTCCAGCTTTCATTAATTCCCACATTTTATTTGCCAATTCCGGATTGTTTGGATATTGTTTTTTAGATAGTTCCGCCCATAGATCAATCCCCTTTTGTGCCAACACCTGAACTTCATCTGACAAGGGATCTTTCCCTTCAAGCATAAACCGTTTAGCTTCAGCAAAAATATCTGCCCAGAGCTGTTCATAGTTGATTTTAATTTTCTGAAAATTTTTTCCACCAAAAAACTTTCGTTCTTCAACAGAAAAATTACGCTCCGCCCATTCTCTCCCAAATTCACTATGGGAAATTTTGAATGTTTTCAAAACGCGGCTCAATCTCTGCCAATCAATTTCTCCGTTAATGGTATAATGTTTAATACTTTCTTCAACAATAATCAAGCCTTTATTTATCTGAGCAGCGCTCTCACGCAAAGCTAAATTCCGCAGTACTCCATAAATCACTCATCACAACACTCCTTCCCAATAACACATATCATATGCTAATTTTACCACCACTATATCTGGTGGCGCTTATAATTCAGACAATAGAGTGTACAATAGTGTGTTCCTTTATGAGCTATCTTTAGATCAGCCAATGAATGACACTGGCAATGCACCTTTTGGAAACAAGCGTAATTGTTACACCATCTTCATTTACAGAGAAAATAGCGTTAACTTCCAGATAGCAACAAAAATTAACCATAACACCACTCAACAATATCCCTTCTATATCAAAACATTAGTTAAAGCAAGTAACGCCACAACTTAGGTCAGGTGAAAAATACTTGCAATTAACTACTGTTTGATGGCATAATACCGTTCTCACAACGCAAGGCGTCTTGCGTAATAAGTGGGCGCTTAGCTCAGT
>RXJX01000007.1:0-147136 GCA_003963245.1 Neisseriaceae bacterium | reverse complement strand
CCTGTAGCGCCCACCACGTGGAGTGGTAGTTCAGCTGGTTAGAATACCTGCCTGTCACGCAGGGGGTCGCGAGTTCGAGTCTCGTCCACTCCGCCAAATGCATTCGAGATGAATACAAAAAATAAAAGCGATGATCAAAGGATTATCGCTTTTTTCATTTCTAGACAACGGAGAAATACCCAAAATGACTAAGAAATTAAAATCACCAGCCGACACATCTGAACAGAAACACGAAATTCGTGCTGGACAATCAATTGAATTACTTAAAGAGCTGCATATTCTGACCCGTGATGGCAAGTTAAATCAAGATAGTCGCCGTAAACTCAAGCAAGTATATCACCTCTATCAATTTATTGAACCTTTATTACAAGAATTACAAAAAAGTAAAGAAACATTTAACCTAGTTGATCATGGTGCAGGAAAATCCTATCTTGGCTTTATTTTATATGATTTATTCTTTAAAGAATTAACCAATAACTCGACAATTTATGGAATTGAAACTCGTGATGAGCTGGTGCTTAAATCACAAGGGCTAGCTGCCCAACTTGGTTTTAAGAATATGTCATTTCTTAATCTTTCGGTTACTGATTCAATTAACTCACCAGCACTTCCTCCGCAAATTGATCTTATAACTGCACTTCATGCTTGTAATACTGCTACCGATGATGCAATTGCATTTGGCTTACACAAGAAGGCTAAATACATGGTCTTAGTTCCTTGTTGTCAAGCTGAAGTCGCAGCAATTTTAAAGAAAAATTATACTAAGATTAAAGAAAGCAATATCCTAGCCGAAATCTGGCGCCATCCGATTCATAGCCGAGAGTTTGGCAGTCACATTACCAATGTACTACGAACACTACAACTTGAATCTCATGGATATAGCGTTACAGTTACTGAATTGGTTGGCTGGGAACACTCTATGAAAAACGAGCTGATTTTAGCTAAAAAAGTACGCAATGACAATCCAGTTGCAGCACAGAAACTCAGAGAGCTACTACAAGTACTTAGTTTAGAAGAGCTAAGCGCTCGGTTTAGCTAATTAGTACACACAGCACCGCACTAATAATTTACAATTAAGCCCTGTATTAAAGATTATCTTAGGATTTGACAATGTTATTAAGTATCGCAACCCGTTTAGCCAATTTATTAAACATCAATGAATATCAAGTTAACAGTACTATTACACTCCTTGATGAGGGTGCAACTGTTCCATTTATCGCACGTTATCGTAAAGAGGCAACTGGTGGACTAGATGATACTCAACTGCGTTTACTTGCTGAAAAACTAGTCTATTTACGTGAATTGGATGAACGTCGCGAAACAATCTTAAAATCAATTCAGGAACAAGGAAAACTTACTCCTGAGCTTGAACAAGCGATTTTAGCCGCAGATAATAAAACTACATTGGAAGATTTATACTTACCATATAAACCTAAGCGCCGTACTAAAGCGCAAATTGCTAAAGAGGCAGGTTTAGAGCCGCTGGCATTAGCATTGCTGGAAAATCAAGATCATGAGCCGTTAGTTTTAGCTAATGATTATTTAAATCCAGATGCTAATATCAATACCGCACAAGATGCACTTGATGGAGCACGCTATATAGTATTAGATATATTCGCCGAAAATGCTAGCCTGTTAGCTAAACTTCGCGCAAGGTTAAGTCATGAAGCATTGATTTGTGCCAAGGTTATTGAAGGTAAGGAAGAAGAAGGCATTAAATTCACTGATTATTTTGCACATCAGGAATTAGTTAAAAACATTCCATCACATCGTGCATTGGCAATACTGCGTGGCAATAACGAAGGCTTTTTGAGTATGGCAATTGAGTATCCTGAACAACATACACTAGCTCGTGGAGAATTTTCAGTATATGATCAATTGATCAATGATGAATTTGCGATTGATGAAAGCAAAAATGCAGGTAGTTGGTTACGCGATTGCGTCCGCTTAGCATGGAAAGCCAAAATTTTCCCATCTTTAGAAAATGAGCTACTTACCAGCATGCGTGAACGTGCGGATGAAGAAGCAATTAAAGTTTTTGCTACTAATTTACATAACTTACTCTTACAAGCGCCAGCAGGAAGTAAAACCACGATAGGACTTGACCCTGGAATTCGTACTGGGGTAAAAGTTGCAGTAATCGATAACACTGGTAAAGTATTAAATACTACCGTAATTTATCCATTCACTAAAAACCGTGAAGAGGCAATGTTAACTATTGCTAAATTATGTGACACTTATAAAGCAGAATTAATTAGTATCGGTAATGGAACTGCATCTCGTGAAACAGAGCAATTTGTTAAAGATATTTGTAAGGAATATAAAAATATCAGTGTTCAAGTCGTTGTTGTTTCAGAAGCAGGAGCATCAGTTTATTCTGCATCTGAGTTTGCCGCTAAAGAATTTCCAGATATGGATGTCAGTTTGCGCGGAGCTGTTTCGATTGCACGCCGGTTACAGGATCCACTGGCAGAATTAGTAAAAATTGATCCTAAATCAATTGGCGTTGGTCAATATCAGCATGATGTCAATCAAAGCCGTCTGGCAAGTAGCCTAAACAATGTGGTAGAAGATTGCGTGAATGCCGTTGGAGTAGATGTAAATACCGCTTCAGCTCCTTTATTGGCACAAGTAGCCGGGTTAAATACAATTATTGCCAACAATATTGTTAGCTACCGTGATAGCAATGGTAAATTTACCAACCGTAAGCAACTAACAAAAGTTAGCCGCCTTGGCGATAAAACCTTTGAACAATGCGCAGGGTTCTTGCGAATCAATGACGGTGATAATCCATTAGACAAATCAGCAGTACATCCCGAAAGTTATCCGCTAGTTGAGACTATCTCACAAAAACTAGGGGTTTCTCTAACAGAAATGATTGGCAATACTCAGCTACTAAATAGTATAAAACCAACTGATTTTGTTAGTGATAAATATGGTCTACCTACTATTACTGATATTCTTAAAGAATTAGATAAACCAGGTCGCGACCCGCGTGGAGAGTTTAAAACAGCGACCTTCAAAGAGGGCGTAAATGAGATCAGTGATTTACAAATTGGTATGGAATTAGAAGGAATAGTTACTAATGTAGCCAATTTTGGTGCTTTTGTAGATATCGGTGTTCATCAGGATGGCTTAGTGCATATTTCAGCAATTGCTGATCAATACGTGGCAAATCCCAATGATGTATTAAAAGTTGGACAGATTGTTAAAGTTCGGGTCGAAGAAGTTGACGTTAAGCGTAAACGGATTGCATTGACCATGAAAGGCTTAAATAAACTAAATATTCCAGTAAGTCAGCGTAAGACTACATCTCACAATAACAGTTATAATAATCAACAGCCACGCCAAAATTTTAATCGTGCTCAAGCGGTTGATAATAGTAGCATGGCAGCAGCTTTCGCCAAATTAAAGAGGATCTAATTAATGCATGGTGAAATATTTATTCATGATATGGCAACCATTATGCTGGTTGCTGGTA
Source organism: Neisseriaceae bacterium (assembly GCA_003963245.1). GTDB lineage: Bacteria > Pseudomonadota > Gammaproteobacteria > Burkholderiales > UBA11063 > Aquella. The sequence goes on along the minus strand of RXJX01000007.1, from coordinate 143,655 downwards.
TTGTAACATTAATTTTTCACCGATTTAAGCAACCTGTTGTATTAGGCTATCTGGCAGCTGGTATTATAATTGGTCCGTACACTGCCCCGTTTGTTTTAATTCATGACAAACAAACCATCTCAATTTTGGCAGAATTGGGTGTAGTATTTCTAATGTTTTCCCTCGGGCTAGAATTCAGCCTAAAAAAGATAGCTAAGGTTGGCGCAATTGCTTTCATTACCGCAATTTGTGAAACTAGTCTAATGATAGTAATTGGATACAACCTCGGTCATTATTTTGGCTGGTCGCAAATGAATTGCATCTTCTTAGGTGCAATGATGGCAATTTCCTCAACAACGATTATTGTCAAAGCTTTGGGCGAACTGGGACTAAAACAGCATAAGTTTGCCCAACTTATTTTCGGTATTCTCATCGTTGAAGATATTTTAGCCATTGCAATCATTGCCCTTCTCTCAGGAATTGCAACTACTGGTTCAATTCAAAGTAACGATATTTTTGATACTGTCGGGCAGCTTTCTTTATTTATCATTGTAACCTTAACTATCGGATTACTTACAATCCCCAAATTACTAGAGTATGTAGCTAAATTTAATAGTCACGAAACAATGCTAATTTCAGTCCTTGGTCTATGCTTTGGTTTCTGCCTAATGGTACTAGCGCTTAACTATAGTATCGCGCTCGGAGCATTTATTGTTGGTGCAATTATTGCGGAAGCTCGTCCTTTGCATCTGATTGAAAAATTGATTGAGCCATTACGAGATATGTTTTGTGCTATTTTCTTCGTAACGATTGGCATGATGTTTAATCCATCAATCCTAGTCTCAAATTTCTCGGTAATCATTATCATTTCTATTACCCTAATTGCAGGTAAAATAATTGGTAATACTATCGGTGCTTTTGTTTCAGGAGAAAAAGCCGGGACTTCACTAAAAGTTGGAATGGGATTGGCGCAAATTGGTGAATTTTCATTCATTATTGCTGCATTGGGTGCCAGCTTAAAAGTTACTGGAGACTTCCTCTACCCTATTGCAATTGCCGTATCTGCTATTACAACCCTAACTACACCATATTTGATTAATCTGGCGGATCCCTTTGCTTCGTTTATACGAGTAAAAGCACCACGACAAATGATTAGTCTATCGCATCACTATACTCGTTGGCTCGGTGATTTACATCCACGTGGAGACAGTGCTCTAATAGTTAAAATGGTTGCCAAAATTATTGCTCAAGTAATTGTAAACTGTGCCCTCGTAATGGCCGTATTTATTGCTGGGGCTTATTTAGCAGATCATTTAAACAAAGGACTACTCGCACGAATAGGTATTATCATTGACCCACAAATACACAAAAGCATTATAACTAGCTGTGCTATTTTGCTATCACTACCATTTCTCATCGCGGCCTATCGTAAGCTCAAAGCACTAGGTATGATACTTGCAGAAATTTTAATTCATGAGAACTGGTTGGGGAAACATACTTATCAAGGAAGAAGAGTAATTTTTGAAACATTGCCAATTGCAGTAATTATCGGAATAATAAGCGTAATTTTTTCGGTAAGTCATCATGTTTTGCCACAAGATACTTATTTAATTCCAATTATAGTTGCAATGTTAGGTATCGCGTATCTCTGTAGAAACCCATTTATTCGTTTGCAATCATGGTTACAAATTCGCCTATTTAGCGTAATGGAAGACAAGCCTCAAGAGTAAGTTAGATAAGTAAAAACATGGATTAATAAGCGCCACTACGCTTAAAAACAACACCAAACGTTTTGGCTAAAATAACAATATCGTACCACAATGACCAGTTTTTAACGTACCACTCATCTAAACGTACACGGTTAGTGTAATCAACATCATTACGCCCACTAACTTGCCATAAACCCGTAATTCCTGGTGTGACCAACTGATAATAATAGAATCCATCGGCATAGCGCTCAATTTCTTGCGAAACAATCGGGCGCGGTCCAACCAAACTCATCTCACCAACTAAAACATTAAAAAGCTGTGGTAATTCATCCAAGCTAGTTTTACGTAAAAATTTACCAATATTAGTTACCCTTGGATCATTTTTTAGCTTAAAATCACGTTCCCACTCTTCTTTAGCGTGTTCATCTGTAGCCAAAATATGAGCCAATAATTCTGCACTATTGGGATACATGGTCTGAAACTTAATACAATAAAAAAGCTTGCCATTGCGCCCAATGCGCTGGTGCTTGAAAAACACTTTATTTCCAGTAGTAAATTTGATGATTGCACCAATCACTATAAATACTGGAGATAGAATAATCAAACCTAAAATTACGCAAATTAAATCAAAAGCTCGCTTAATCCATGCATTAACGTTACGCGCCAAGTTATTGTTCAAACGCAACACCAATTGATCATTACCAAAAAAATGTTCAATTTGCGCACCATAAAGCGCTAAACCGCTAATCTCGGGCAGAACTAGCACCGCTAATGAATTATGCTGTAGAAAGTTGATCAGTCCGATTTGCTGGTTTAACTCGCTTTGTGTTAATGCAACAATTATTTCACATTCGTGATTATCCTTTAACTGTTGAATCAACTCTTGCTGACTAATAATAGAATGATTTGCCAAAGTTAAACTAGGTGTATTTTTATCTTGTACACTAATACGCACAAACGCCTTCAAATGATATCCCATCATTTTATTTTGAATTAATAATTGAAATGCATTACTCGCTGATTCACCAACTCCCAAAATATACACCTCGCGTTGCCATAACTGCAGACGATGAAGTAAGAGTTTAACAACAATTCTCATTAAAGGTAAAACAACCGCAAAACTCAACCAAAAACTCACAATCAAAATTTTAAGCGATCCCTTGGCTAAAACAAATGATAACCCAAGATTAATCAACAACAATAAGCTCATTGTACGGTAAATTTGTAATAAATCTTCCCAAAAAGGACGCCGTTTAATATATTGCTCTTGATACCAAAAAAGAATTATTATCGTTAGACCAAGTACTTTTGATGTTCCAAAATGAAAAAAATTACTCCATGGGCTAGAAAATAAGTCAAGATGATAGAAGCGTGTAGTAGTGATAGCCATTAAAAAAGCTATACTCATACTTAATAGATCAGCCAAAATTAAGGCAAAACGTTGAAGATTAGTCTTACTCAAATTAAACTCAAATACATAGACAAGTAATCATTTATTTTTTATTACGGTACATTTTGATGAAATTAGGTATTAAAACCATTAAGGTCAGCACAAGCAATGGTGCCCAAAATTTAGGATCCGCAAAAATAGCACCAGTTAACATTTGGTGTTCTGCCATATGACTACGAACACCACCACCAATAAGCACCCAAATTAATGAGCTAGGTATAATACCAATAAATGTAGTTATGACAAAAATAGATAGCGGAATCCCCAGAACTGCCGCTAAAATATTTAAAATCCAAAAAGGAATTACCGGAATAAACCGTAGCGCTATTAAATTGTATGCAGCTCCTTTTAACCCACCACTGCCATTAACAACTAAATGATGTAAATGGCTAAAGCGTTTATGTAATAAATCATGCAACAAATAACGCACCAGTAAAAAATTAACAATTGCACCTGTTAAATAACAAAATATAACTAACAGAAACCCAATAATTGGACCATAAATAAATCCAGCGAGTAAATCAAATAAAATGGTTCCAGGAATACAACAAGCAATTAATACAATATAACTAATAATATAAATAATTGTAAATTCTGCTAAGTGCGCCTGTTCAAAATCTAAAATCTGCTGATGATAATGATTAAATCCGTCAATACTGAGATATAACGATAAGTCATAATGTTTAAATATGACTGCGATAATTGTTGCGGATATTGCCAATCCAAGCATTTTATAAAAATTCTTATTCATGATACCACAAAAAAATTGCGCATCTGCGCACAGTTATACAATCAATTATACGAACAATGGAACCAAGCTTATTATACCACAAATGCTAGACCTACTTATCGCGAACTTAGTATAGGTGTTGTCGCGGCTCAATATGTGTAAAGTATTCAGGAGTTGGATTTTGTCTAGCACCTTTAAGTGAATACGCAGGTGAATAGATGCTTTCATCATGCCAAACAGCAACTTTACTACGCCAAGCATCAGGTAAAAAGTGAGCTGGATTTGTTGGACCAAAAAAAGCAGTCATATTATCCAAAACGTTAGCAGCAACACCAAGATGCATAGCACCACAATCAGTGGTATAAAAATGTTGCGCACGAAATATTAAATAGCTACTCGCAACTAACTGAAACTTACCAGCCAAATTAAATAAGCGGGAACTATTTGAAAATGATGCACAAATCATCTGATAATGGTTAATATCAACCCCTGAGCCAAGCAGGACAACCTCATAACCTCTGTCTAGTAACAGTCGGACCAACTCAGTTATTTTTGCCAGCGGCAGCATTCTTATTCCATCATGTTCATAGGCATTATTTCCACCACTATTAACTACCACTACATAATTCGTCAGCTTATTTTGAAAAATAAACTCCTCAACAACTAGCTTATCAGCTGTCATAACCGTTAAATCCAACTTCAGATCAGTATAATCTACACAAGCAAGTTGACTAGCGCAAAGTAAATCTAAGTAATACATTCCTTGATAACGATTAATATCATGATAAACAACAGATTTATGTAACACCAAATTAGAAAGTATATCACGAGTATAACCTATAACCGGGGCTCCAATAAGTTTTGCCATCCAATTAAAATACCAATGCTTATCAAGGACAAAAACATATTCGTACTTTCCTCGTAGCCCTAATAAGACTCGCGATAAATTCAGTATGCCTTTTAAAGCAAAATTCTGATCAGGAATGATAATCGTTTCATTTAAATAAGGATTATTAATTAACGCTATGCTTGCAGATTTACCAACTACAATATCCAAATCACAACTTAGTCGTTGCTTAAGCTGGCGAATTAGCGGTGTTGCCATTAATAAATCACCAATTGCTCCACGTTTAATCAATAATATTTTCATAATTTAAACCCTAGGACTGCCCCACTAACTCGCCAAAAAAATTCTTTACATGAGTATTGACGGAGAATTAACTTGATTAACATACCGCCACAATAAACACCTAAAAATTTATATCGCGGCCAGCCAGCAAAATGCTTACGTAAAAAATAAATTCGATTTCGAGAACCATACCACGCACCAGTTTTTGATTTTGCACCTCCAGTGAGGCTGCTGACTTTATGAATTAGTGATGGTTCAAAGCAATATCGTAATTTCACTCCGAGTTGTTTAGCTCGATAAAACCAATCTGCATCCTCACTGTAAATAAAATATTTTTCATCTAACTGACCAACTTTAAGCCACATGGTGATAGGAATCATCACGCAACACATTGGTACGAAATCACAATAACAATCATGATTGTATTGACCATTATCAATCTCATTTTCACCTCTATGATATGCCGCATAAGCTCGGTTTGGTTTAAAGCCTCCTCCTGCACACCACAAGGTTGCCTTATCTGGATAATATATTTTAGGCGTGAGTACTACATCTGGATAATTATCTCTATGCTTAAGTAGTTTATTTAAAAACAAGTCATCAAATACAGTGTCATTATTTACTAATAATAAGTCATCACAACCATCAATAATCGCCCTTGATATGCCAATATTATTTCCTTTGGCAAAACCGACGTTCTCATTTTGTTGAATATATGTAATTCTTTCAGAATTATAAGCGCTAATTTTGTTACAAGTATCGTCTTGAGAGGCGCTATCCACAACATATAAATGCCAATTTGTACCAACCTGTTCAAATAATGACACCAAAAACTCATCTATAACTGCGCTACTATTATAGGTTACGGTAATAATTCCTAGCTTATTCACTTATATTCTTTTATAATGCGTTTGGCAATCTCATTGTATTGCTGCTTAATCGCGGCTTCAGTATCAATCGTATGATACTTCTGCATGAGTTTATACTTTAAATAGCGACTAAAATGATAATTCAACATTAATATTGCTAATGTTAAGCCAGTAAATTTATTCTTATAACCTCTTTGTTGCATCATAAACTTAGGAATGAAGATAAAAGCAGCTAAAATCAATTTAAATTTACTTAATGGTTTTTTAAGTTTATTAAATGCATTTTCAGCATCAATAGTAGTGTAACGATTAGACTTTGCAAGAAAATGCTCTAAATTAGTATAGTTGAAATGTATAATATAAGAAGACTCTCGCGGCAGACAGGTAATTTTAGCATCAGGTTTTAGCAGATAAAATTGGCTATGTATTGCCTGATTAAATCCGATTACTGACTCTTTTCTCATCACACGTAGAATTGATTCAGTACCCCAATCTCCACATAAAATTTCCTCACCAAACATATAGTTTTTCCTTGGCATAGAAATAGCATCAAATTTACCCTCCTTTATTATTGCTCCTATTTGAGTACATACGCTTTTGGGTATCATTTCATCAGCATCTAAGACTAAAACCCAATCGTGAGTAGACTGGTTAAATGCAAACTCTCTAGCAGGATCGGCATAACCACAATTTTCAAAATAGAACACTTTGACGTTGGAAAACTCTTTAGCAATTGCAACCGTATTATCTGTACTATACATATCAACAATGACTATCTCATCAGCCCAAGACACTGACTCCAAACAATTCCGAATATTATGTTCTTCGTTATAAGTATTAATTAATACTGACAAAGCATTCATTTTTTCCATTTCCATAGTTTTAATAAACGTAACAATTTATTTTTGGGAAAGTTTTGATGGATATAACTAATTTCTTTGTGCGTTATTCGGTAAAATTCGTGATTACGCATCCAAGAGTCGACTCTCTTTTCAAATAGTTCACCACCATATTTTGGATAACGTGAAGAAGCCTCGTTAATTTCATTATAAATATTTTTACGAAAATCGTTTACACGAATCAAATAAGACTGATCAGAAAATCCGTATCCGATATAAAACTTGTTACTCTCATCAAATGATTCTCTTTTTGCCTCTTGATATTTATTATTCCAACATGGATTTGCAACCACAACCTGTTTTGAGCTATTTAAGACTTCAATTGCATCGTCTAACCAATTAAAATTTTTTGATAGTATCGCATCACTTGAATAATGCAATAAAAATTCGGTTTCACAAAGATATATCGAAGTTAACTCCGCAATTGAATAATAATATCCACCTGAAAAATCTGTCCTGCTTAAACCAAAAAAGTTCAACACATCTTCTGCATAATCTGCAACGACATAATATTTATCAATTATGCCTTCTTTGATTTTTTTATCCGCGTAGAATTTTACTAAATCAAGATTTTTTACATTATTAATAAATAGAACTTTTTGCGCAAATTTAAATTGATTCCTGTTTATCATTTCATGGAGGTAATTAGTTTTTAGTAAAAACTCCCAATCTTGCTCCCAACACTTCGTCTCAAATGTAATTGCCATCTTATCAACCATGCGCTAAAAACCCGATATAAATAATATTAAAATTAAGTTACTCAATAATAGTCAAACTAAAACTCATAGAAAACTTATTACTTATCCACATTTAAATGCAAACATCATAGTTCTCAAAAATTTCTTTAACTTATTAAACACTTTATTTCTTATAGATAGCTGCTCAATCACTTCATTGAATATGCGTGGTGGATATACTTTATTTTTATCATTTGCTTGTTTCAATAAAGTCAAATGCTTTTTATAACGACCTATATTTTTAAGAAAAAAATATAATGTCTTACTCTTATATATGAGTTCCTCATGATTCTCTAGCAGCTCTTTGTTAAAGGCTTGTCCAAATAATCTTGAAAGATATTTTTTATGAATATCACGAATCGTGCGGCCGATACTATCTTGAAATATTTGTGATGATGATTGTATTGAAGTTCTGTATCTGACAAATACTTCTGGTATATTTGCCAATTCATATCCAGCATCGATCATCCGTAACCATAAATCATAATCTTCGGCATTGTCTCTCATTGAGTCTGCATATTGTAGAGTAGAAAAAACATCTTTCCGAATCATTACGGTATTATGCCCAAACGGATTATACAGTAAGTGCAAATAAATTTTAATTACTTCAGACTCACATGGTAGAGTTCTGATAAAATATTTTTTATTAAGATTTTGATCACATACAGCGTACCAAGAACCGCACATTGCAATAGTAGGATTTTTTTCCATAAAGGCTAATTGTTTTAATAATCGTACTGGCAAAGATATGTCATCAGCATCCATTCTGGCAATGTATTCTCCGGAAGATAGAGATACTCCTAAATTTAAAGTCTTTGGCAACCCCTCATTCTTCTCATTTCTAAACAGTTTAACCCGCAGATCTTTCTTTGCATAAGTTTGCAAGAGATTATAACTATTGTCTGTAGAACAGTCATCTATTATTATAAATTCAAAATCACTAAATGTTTGATTAAGGATGCTTTCTACCGACTCTTTAAGATAAGGAGCAGCATTATAAACAGGCATTACCACTGAGATTTTAGGAGTATTAATCATAATATCAACGAGCTTTCAATTTTTGCAATATTAATTTTACTACATGCTTTATTTTATAAACTAACTTAGGTAATGGGTCAACTCTACTCATGAACATATTAATTTCCGCACTGCTTAAAACTTTAGTTATATGGTTTGCATTAGTAAATTGCTTTTTATAAGAATAAAACCCAAGATAATGCAGTAGCAGCTTAAAGAAACTAGCATGTTGAATATAAAAAATATGTTTTTTTAGTAACTTTAAACGATAGCGACCCCCAAATAATTTTTTTAAGTTATTTTCAAGTAATTCTACAGCAAAAGTTTCTATCTGCGATCTCAAAACATTAGTAGTTTGAGAGGATGTTACACGATATTTTAATAATGCCTGCTCTAAATTAGCAAAAATCACCCCATCATGTAACATTTCAGTCCACAAAGCATAATCTTCAGCTAATCCACCAAGATTTTCATTGAATGAAAAATGTCCGATCTTCACAAATAATTCTCGCCGAGCAATTATAGATGGATGAATCATATTGCAGCAAACAAAAAAACTATACGGCTTAATTAATTCATGAATTGTTTGCACTTTCATTACTCGCAAATCTGAACTGGTTGAATTAAATTCTATAGCAGAAGTACCGCACACTCCTACTTCAGGATGAGATTCCATAAATTCAATTTGTTTTGCAAAACGTGCTGGCAAGGAAATATCATCCGCATCCATACGAGCAATATATTTACCTATTGCCTGTGATATACCAAAATTTAATGTTTTAGGTAGCTTACTATTTACCTCATTCTTGAATAATTTAATACGAGGATATTTAGCTGCATAACTTTGTAATATTTCATAACTACTATCGGTAGAGCAATCATCAATTATAATAAATTCAAAATTACCGTAAGTCTGATTTAATATACTCTCAATAGCTTCAGCAACGTATTTTTCAGCGTTATATACTGGCATCACTACCGAAATCATTGGGCTTGTCATATTTGTATCCATGAATCGGGCAATAAATCTTTAGTGTTAATAGTCTTATCATTAAACCATTTACTTGGTGCAACAACGACCTTATCAGGATTATTATTTAACCATGCCCCCCACCAACTAAATGAGCTATTAGCAATTATATTATGCTTACACATGCTCATTAGATGCATGTCCCTAAAACTATTTTTACCTTCATTGCCAGTTACATAAATAGCTTTATCCAGTTTTAAATTATTCTGACACCATTCTATATCATTAGAAAAAATAAAAAATAACGGACTCTCAACTTTTTCTTCAATTAAAGATAGAGCCTTTTTATAATATTCTAAAGTACATATTCCACCATGTAAGGGATGATTAACATAGTCCCCCATTCTAATATGAATTGAAACAGCTTCACCTTGTGATATTTTGTCTGCATAATCCTTATTTTTTATATCCAATAAAGGAAATTTAAAATCATTACGAATAGTATCAGAATGTGTTCCAAAGTATTTCTCACTTTGCCAATATCCCTCAAGATATTTCAAACCTTGCAAATTACTCAATCTTGAACTATAACCAAAATTTTTTTGAACAATTACTGGGCGAAAATTAGTAAATACTTTCCACCAAATTTTCTTTAACAAACTCAGATGAGATATTTTTTGTTTGATATTATTTATCAGTACTTCGTCTGCCAAATTAATTTTCACAGGAAATATTTTGTCTAGTTCAAAACCGTTATGTAATCCATAATCATTAAATCCAGAAATGTCCAAGGTTACGCTTTTCCCATCTAATTGTAAGCGTCGATAAAATGCATATTGGAACATTTGATTTCCTAAACCACCAGAACACCATATTATCTGCATATGATCTTCTTTAATATTTTTTTTATTGTATTAGGAAAATTATGTTGCGCAGCACCACGTAACAAATTATGCCCCCCGTACTGATTTTTGTCCCGTAAAATAATTTTTTTCTCAAATGGTAAATCCCACCCCTCAGGATATAAATATTCGGGAGATAATATATGTAGCTTATCTTTCAATACTTCATAATTATTATTTAAATAAGCATTCCAGTGACTTTCATCATGCCAAATAGCGACAATACCATTCTTTAGATCATCTTCAATATTATGCGACAAAATTTGAAATATTTTTAGAATTTCATTGGCATTTCCACCATTTATACCTCCTGCAAAATACTTCCAAGGACTCCCTACAAAAGCCAGTGAGTTTTTTCTTTTTTCGTAAGTAAATTCTTCACAATTTTTATTTAAAAATCCAGGATGCAAACAAGCAACTAAGGTAGAACTTCTTCCAAAAAAATTTTCATAATCAATTTGATCCACAAAAGTACAGTTACCATTAAAAAAAATAACTTTATCAAATTTAGACAGCTTATGTTGTACTCTAAGAAACATTCGATAGCGATATAGGGTATTAAACGGCCAACCAAGGCTATCTTGATAAATGACGGAAACATTATGATCCGCCTTGATCTGCTCAGAGTCGGTGAAAACGAAATAGTGTTTATCTTCAGTTGTACAAAAATATTTTTGAGATGTCGAATAAAAATCAGACCAAAATATATCGTATTTACCAGTACAAATATAAAGAATCGCAATTTTCATTAATCAGATATTTCTATTATATAAGTTAAAATAAAAATCTAGAAGCCTTTTTATCTTATCATGCTTTTCAACTTCTAAAACTTCATCCATTATGTACCATCCTGAAGCATTTACTGTATGTATCCAACAATCATCAATGACTTCAAAATTATTTATTTGATGGATTGAACTCTCTCCACTACTCTCGTAATTACGTTTATCATAGCTACAATTAATTAAATCATGATTAATGTGATTATACAAGTTTTGCCAATTACCACCTCCGGTGTCTAAACCTTTGATAGGTAGAAAATCTAAATTTTTAACTGATAACTTGGTTAAATCAAAAAAACAAAACCCAGCCCATAGATACCAGCGATCACCTCTATATTGCTTTAAGCCGTGTAGCCCTACTAAGCTATTACTAACTCTCTCATTGAGGTTAACTTTCTCTATTGGAAAAATATCATGATCTAAAAATCCAAACTTATATATATGATACCTTTCTATTATATTTCTATATACCCAATTTAGTAGCACCCCATGTGAATCAGATGGTTGATCAGAAGCAAAATGTTTAACTTTGATATAAGATATTTTGTTTAAATCACATAACTGTCTAATTTTAGAAGTAACTTCATTTACATTTGAACTATCTATTATTAGCAATGTGTACTCGCCTAATAAATTTGCCTTAATTAATTTGACTTGATACTCAATTACAAAATAATTATTGAACGCAATGCTGAATACAAATAAATTATTTCTATTGACTTCTTTAAACCTAAGTGATTCAAATTCAGGTCTCAAGCGATAGTATCTTAGTATTTTTAACTTTCTACACACACCACGTAGTAAACCACAAAGAGCATTAAATTTGATTGTATTATTGCTTAATAACACTCTTTATCTTTCCTTTATTTAATGTAACGATATAATTGCATTGGCTAAGTGTACTTTTTTTATGTGCAATAATTAATAGTGTTTTATTACTACTAATTTTATAAATTTCCTCCATAATCATTTGCTCTGTTTCCATATCAAGTGCAGATGTCGATTCATCCAAAACGAGTATTTCTGGATCTTTATAGATCGCCCTAGCAATTCCAATTCGTTGTTTTTGACCACCGCTTAAGTTTATTCCAGAGTCCCCTATCATTAACTCAGCACCGCCTCTATCCTTAAATGTATCATAAATATTTGCTAATTTCATACAATAAATGACTCTGCTTTCATTCATGACATGTCCAAAAGCAATATTTTCAGCAATTGTACCTTCAAATAAATATATATTTTGTGGGATATAGCCAATTTTATTTTTCCAATCTGTTATGTTTAAGTTATTCAGTTCTACATCATCCACATGAATAGCACCAGACTGTGTAGGCAAAATACCCATTATTAAATCCACTAACGTTGTTTTTCCACTTCCACTTGAGCCAACAAATCCAACTTTACTACCACGTAAAATACTTAAATCTATCATATCTAAAGCTAACTTGTCATCATATTTAAAGCTAAGATTAGTGATTTTAATTTCTTTAGAAAATGTAATTTTATCGTCACCTAATAACGGCACACTTTTAAACATTTCACTATATAACAGACTTATAGATGATGAAAGAAACATAATTTGGTTATAGCCAGAAGATAGGATATTTATGGATGGAAGAAGTTTATAGAATGACAACGCATACATTGTCAAAATTGGAATAACAGATGATACTTCCCTACCTGTAATATTATAAAATATTACTATCGTAATTAACAACGTAAAACCAATTAATTCCAGTATAACTCTTGGAAGTTGTTGAAAGGTACAATTTACTGTAAACATGTCTGTTGAGTCTTTTGTATCATCATAATACTTTTTAATTAGACTGTTTTCATTACTATAAAGCTTAATTAATTTAAAATTTCCGACTGTATTATGTAATTTCTCATACAAAACAATTCGTAATTTCTGCGTTTTTATTCCAATGTTTTTCAAATATCGTGAAATAAATCGAATTAAGATCAATACAATTACAATAAAACAAATTGTAATTATTAAAGTTATTTTAAGGTTAAATACTAATAGCCCGAAATAAATAAGAAGTACTGTGAATGTTTCTGTAACCATTGAAAGCGCTCGTGACGCTATCTGTACAACGTTATCAGTTTCGCCTAATACCAAATTTCTAATTTTGGACGTATTCGTATCAAGAAACTGACGGTAAGACATCTTCACTGACTTCTCATACATTTTAATTGTTATATCACGTGAAAGTCCAAATATAAATTTATTTAACTTCCATTGATACCATAACGTATATAGTCCACGTAACAGAAATAAATTAACAATTGCAATGCTCATCCATAATAAAAAAGTCACATTAGAATTACATCTCATCAAAACATATAAATAATTTAAATATTTATTCGTATGTAATAAACTAGTGTTAGAAATAACACTAATAAATGGTAAAAACGATGCAAAACAAAATATTTCGAGAATAGACATAAAAATAGACATACTACAAATCATCAGAAATTTGTACTTAAAATCGCTATCAATTTCATGTATAAATTTAACTAATTTCTTCCACTTAGATAATCTTACAGATAGCATCTACTTCTCCAAATATAATCTGACTGTTTTATAAAGTTTCGTTTATAAATTATCGACTGCTTATGCCCATACGACATACAAAAAAACGTAGACTCTCTCCCTAAGATATTGCTGCTTCAAGATTTATTAACTCAATTAATAACTGAGGGCTTCCACAATATTTTGCCAAAGTAAGTTTAGTTTTAGTTTAGCTTTAATTTTTTACTTTACAATAAACTCTACGGAACATTATAAACTCGATATTAAAACTATAGTGTTTATTCTGTTAGTTCTTTCCCATAAGCTCTTTATCAGCATTTTCTTACAATAATAATTTTGTCAAAACAAATTCACTAAATAACTAAAATAATATTATCCCATAGTCTGAAATGGATAATACAAGTGACAGATAAAGGATTATTAAAAAAGGAAATACAAAATAAAAGGAAATCAATATGGTAATTTACTGCACTGGTTCAGGAATTACCGATTGTTCATAGGTATCTGTAATAACTACCGGAACTTTCTCTACATGATAACCTTTGGGTGCATATTTTTGATAAAAGATGTCAACACGTTGATTACGCGGTTGATGTCCATCTGAATCTTTTTTAAATACTTCTCGTCTGTCGCCAAGGGCGTAAACCTCAATTTGCTGATCTGGAACACCTAAATCCAAAAGAGCACTTCTTACATTATTGGCACGCTGTAATGATAAGCTATCATTTTTTGCCGCATTCTTATAATCATCTGCATTTCCGCTAATTTCAACCTTAGCGTTAGGAAAAGCTTTTAAATACGTCGCATTCCAACTTAAAATTGGTACAAACTGTGGATTAATTTTACTCTCACCAAGATTGAATAGTAGAGTGTTTGGCATAGACTGGCGCAGATCCACCTGCTCAACCAAGATTGGCACTGACTCAATCTTTGGTGGTTTAGGTATTGATGTAGCAGAAGCTACCGAAGCGGATGCAACTGGTTGTGCTGCAAAAGCAGAAGCAAAACCACATGATAAAATTAATCCCAATAAATGTTTACTATTTAGCATTTTTATAATTTCCCTATCGTTAATAATCCTAGGATTTTAACATATCTAAGCACTTTTAAGGTTGGCTATCCTCGAACTCATTCAGCGCAATTAACAAGGCATAAAGCTCAAAACTGACGTGATCAACTACGTTAGCACCAAACAATGCTCGTGCATGCAATTGTGAGTTAGCAAGCTTAATGTATTTTAAATTAGTTGAATTGGCATGAATCATACCATTATAAGCATCTGCACTATTTTGTTCTGGCACTAAAGAATCATGCGCTAAAGAAATTAATGTAATTGGATTATGGCTTTGCCAGTTTAAGATATCAGCTTGCGATGCCTGAGCAAGAAGCTCATGATCGCTTGCTGCTCCGTCGCGCATCAATGGCGCAACACTGTTAAACAGCGGGGAATAAATTACACCACTTGAACTTTTCCAAATAGCAGCCCAGAATAATTTTAATACCAAGGTCATAGTTTTACTTGGTGTAAATAATAAATCATTAATATTCGCCGATGAAAAATCGCTCGCACGGCACCATTTAGTTGGGATAATTGAGCACTCTCCATGAAAAAAATCGGGGTTAAGAAAACTATTTATTGAACGTTGATTATAATACGCAAAAGCCAGGCTTACATTGGTTAATAAAGATGGCTTAAGCAATGAGCCCCAGAAAGAACTTTGAATCTGAAAAGCATTATTGCTGTCATTTACTTGACTAGTTAATAAAAATGGAAACATTACTCCACTTAGATTATACGCACCGTCAATTGGAACAGTTTTACGCAATTTCAGTCCCAATTGAGTAACTGTTTTTGCAAAATCAGGTTCTGATTGATAAATCCGACTAAACCACAATGCATACGAAGCACCCTCAGAATAGCCACTAACAAACAAGGGTAGTATTGTTTTATTATCCAAGGGTAAAAGCAGTTTCTTGGCTTGCAAATACTCATGTGTGGCAACGAGCATATCTCTACCATCTGAAACATTATAGCGAGGATAAAGAATATATGGATGAGGAATTGCAAAATTGCGCCCTAAACCAATATAATCAGGTGAAACTACCATATATCCATTAGCCGCAAAAATAGCAGCTAGCATCTGAGCTTTATAATCTTCAAAATGAAGTGATGGAACATTTAGTTTGCCACTAATTGTAGAATGAAAAAATAGAATTACACCTTTCGGTGATTTAGTTGGAGGTAAAATTAATAATCCAGATACATTTTGTGGAGAATTTGGTAGTGCATTGGTCGTGTAGTTAAGGCGTACAAAAGTAATTTTACCCTCTGACTCTGCTAAATTCTGTCGATTAAACAGTTGCGTTTTAGCAAACAATGGATTAGTTGCAATTACGATTTGATTATAGCCTGCATTATCTTGTCCAATCCAGCGCTGCTGCAATCGTTGATAGTTATTAAACACTTCTAAAATAGACATTGTCGATTCGGCTGGTCGACTAGCAATATAACTTTCAGCCTGTAAAGTTAATTTCTCATCTGCCGTTAACTGTAACGCATTAGCAGAAATACAAGCACTAAAAAGCGCAAATAGAATTAATATTCGTTTGATCACAATAATGTTACTCTTGCTTTAATTCAGGATTAACCAACTGTGGTACAATATTATGTAGTGAAAACCAAGTCAAACCACTGATGAGTATTAACCAAATAGAAATAGCAGCCATATGACCAGTATTTAGATATAGCCAATTTTCAATCAGTGGAGTTAAACCACCAACTAGTGACATTCCCAAGCAAAAGCTAAATGCTACACCGCGATAACGACAATTGACAGGAAATAACTGCTTTAAATAAGCATTTGAAGGTCCAAGTAATAATTCATTTAGCACGACTAAGATGACTTCGGCACAGATTATCAACCATAAGGAATAGCTTTGCAGCATAAATCCGAGTGGAACAGATAAGATTAGCAATGCAATACTTGCATAACGCATAACTTTGGCTGGAGTAACACGATCTGCAATCAATCCGGAACTGATAAGAACAATAACCGCGATACTTGACAGAACAAACTGTAAGGTCATAAATGCAAAACCACTAAAATAACCTTTAGTCTTTAAAACTGGATTTATAAATGAGAGTACCGTTGTGAATGGGAGAGTTGAAAATCCGCCGATACAAACTCCAGCAAATAATTGTTTCGGGTAAGTTACGATAATTTTAACCAATGATTCACGCTTAGTAAGATCTTCATGATTAACTGAATCTGCCATACCTTGTCTGAAGTATATTGCAATTAATCCGACTACTCCGCCTAAAATAAAAGCCAAGCGCCAGTTGGGATTAGTCGGATCATGCCAAGTAAGAAGCATTCCAATTAATGAGGCAACAACTGAACCGACCAATGCCATCGCAGTAAGCACAGCACCAACTAAACTCATATAACGCGCTTTAGCCAGTTCAACTACATAAATACCTGCACCACTATATTCACCACCGTAACATAACATCTGTACTGCACGCACCAAAGTTAAAATTATCATGGCTGCCAGACCAATTGACTTAAAACCCGGCAAAAATCCGATTACTAAAGTGGCTATGGCAATTCCATATAGAGATATAAGTAATGCTCTCCTGCGTCCAAAGCGATCACCGATAGCACCAAATACAATCCCACCCAATGGACGAGCAATTGAAGCAATCAAAATAGCATAAAACCCCATAATAAGAGCATCGTATGCTGAATTTGCCGGAAAAAATGTGGGTGCTAGAAAAGGTAAAAACATACTAAAAATAGCATAATCATAGTACTCAATCAAAGTACCTAATGCGGCAATAAAGATAGATTTCTTCATGGTATTTGCGTTCTTTAGTCAAAAAAACCAACCGAATTAGGTTGGCTCTAGCATTATGAATCTTTTAGTTAAGTTTAAGTTTAGCAAATTTACGTTTACCAACCTGAACAACAAAGGTATCACCTTTAGCCAACTGATGATTTTTATCTGCTACTTTTTCGCCGTCAATCTTAACTCCACCCTGCTCGATCATGCGTGCCCCTTCACTGGTTGAAGCAACTAAGCCAGCTTGCTTTAATAGTACACCAAGACCAATCGTCGTATTTTCTAAAGCAAATTCCTGCAACTCGAGATCAGATGGAATCTCATTACGTTTAAACTTGGTTTCAAAATCAGCCAATGCCATTTCTGCTGCCGATTGATCATGGAAGCGGGCAACTAATTCCATAGCTAATTTAACTTTGATATTACGTGGATTTTCACCATTTTGTACTTGCTTTTTAAGCTGCTCGATTTCATTTGTATTTAATAGTGAGACCAAATCAAAATAGCTCCACATTAGTTCATCAGACACACTCATTACTTTACCAAAAATCTCGGTTGGTGACTCTGCAATGCCAATATAGTTGCCTAACGACTTAGACATTTTATTTACGCCATCCAAGCCAACCAAAAGTGGCAACATAATTAGAACCTGAGTACTTTGTCCATATTGCTTTTGTAATTCACGCCCCATTAGTAAATTAAAACGTTGATCAGTACCACCAAGCTCAATATCAGCTTGCATTGCAACCGAATCATAACCTTGCAACAATGGATACATAAACTCATGAATTGAAATTGATTGATTATTCTTAAACCGTTTGGAAAAATCATCTCGCTCCAACATCCGCGCAACCGTCTGGCTTGCAGCTAATTTTAGCATTCCAGCTGCGCCAAGCTCATTTAGCCATTTAGAATTAAAACAAATCTCTGTTTTATTTGGATCTAAGACTTTGAACACTTGTTTAGTATAAGTCTCGGCATTTATCTTAATTTGCTCCGGAGTCAAAGGTGGGCGGGTGGCATTTTTACCAGTTGGGTCACCGATCATCCCCGTAAAATCACCGATTAAAAACATAATATGATGACCTAAATCCTGCAGTTGACGCATTTTAGTCAATAACACCACATGCCCCAAATGTAAATCCGGAGCAGTAGGATCAAAGCCAGCTTTCACGCGTAGCGGACGGTTTAATTTTAATTTTTCAACTAATTCTTGTTCAAGTAGTATCTCATCAACACCTTTTTTTATTACTGCTAACTGTTGCTGAATATCCATTAATTTTCCTTAACTATTACAATTTTTCTTGAGTATATTTACTATATGACAAAACAACACCTGTTGCTACCGAAACATTCAATGACTGGGTTTTTCCATACATCGGAATACTAACCAAATAATCACAATTTTCTGCAACCAAGCGGCGAATACCAGTGCCTTCTGCACCCATAACCCAAGTCATTCTACGATCTGGTTTGAACTCAAATAAGCTTACCGAACGCTCAGCCAACGTTGTACCAGCAATCCAATAGCCTGCATCTTTAATTTCTTCTAAACTACGCGCTAAATTATTGACAATGATAACTGGCAGGTTATTAATTGCACCAACTGCGACTTTTGCAACGGTAGCGTTAACGCTTGCCGAATTATCCTTAGGAATAATCACCGCATCCACCCCAAAACAATCGCAACTACGGATGATTGCACCTAAGTTATGTGGGTCAGTTACACCATCTAAAACCATCAGTATTGAGTCAGTCTTGTCAGCTAACTCGGCCAATACTGCTTTTAAAGTAAGGCTTTTTTTAACAATTTCTTCACTTAACTCAGCGACTACACCCTGATGCTTACCATTACCACACAACTTGTCTAACTTAGTTGAATTAACCAACTCAATAGCAATAGATTTCTCTTCTGCTAGCTGCAATAATTCTGTGACCCGTTTGTCCTGACGTTTGCTATCTAAGTAAATAACCGCTATTTTCTCAGGGCTTTGCCATAGCAGCGGACTAACACTATGAAAGCCGTATATTAGATCAGCCATTAGAATGCCTTCATCTGATAAGATCCATCTGCTTGCGGAATACCAGTCATCGTCATAAACTGCAATAACTTCTCTTTTTTGTCTGGTTGAACCTTAGAGTTTAAAACTAAACTTTTTACACTACCATTACCAGATACATCAATAACTGAATTAGGATTGCTGCTTATGTTTATTCCCATTGTAGATAGATCAAAATTAACACTATAAGAACCAATTGGATTAACTGGAGACATCCCAGAGCCAACATCATCTAATTTAACTATAATCATTCCTTCCATTTTCTTTCCAGCTAGAAGCTTATCTGCTGTAACATGAACATTTCCAGAAAGATTTAAGCTATTTAAATTACCTAAAAATGGTGATAGCTGATCCAAAGACAATGATAAATTTACTTTCGATAGCTGCAGACCATTTTTTGTTAAGTCTAGATTAGCAATTGTCTGACTTGAAGAACTCAAATTTATGTTAATAAAATTACTGATTCCAAGCTTTATTTTCCAGTTAACCATCATCAAAGGTATCGCATTCTTGCCACTAGCATCTTCACCAATCAGCAATGCTCGCCCGTTCCAAAAGCTGCCACGCTCATTAATCACATCCAGGCGGTTTTGAGAATAATGATGAATAATTGTTCCCATTAACCAAGCAGGCATATTAATAACAAGGCTGGAAATGAAGCTCACTGCAAACAAGCCAATTAAAGAAAATTTATGCCATTTTTTCATTATTGTTTGATCCAAAAAGTTGCATTAAAAGAAACAAAGCCCGTCCTTGTTTGACGCACAATATTTACTTGAGATGGAAATATACCGTAGCTACGACGAAACTGCTCTAACAACGCCATTACTTGAGTAAACTCAGCATTTGGCACGTTGACCGTCATTTGCCCATCTTGAATCAAAATATCGGGATCTTTAATTTTTAATACTTGCGAGACATCACCCTTCACTTGCTCTAAATTAGCTTGATTAAAACTATTGGCCTCAATCTTGTTAATCGATTTATACGTATTGGCAGCTTGTTTAGAGTAAACTGAAAATTTAAATAAATTATTTACATACTGTGATAAATTGCGGTTAAAACTAATTATGCTAGTTACCATCGTAAATAATACTAAAATAGCAATGAAAGCGCCCATCAGACCGACCAACTGCTGTTCGCGTGGTTGCAGTTGCAACCATTTCATTTTGAGTAATTGAAGCTTAGGACCAATTAAGTCGTTTAGCTTTTCAATCTGCTTACTTAACTTTGCGTTCATCTAAATTATCCATTCTGGAAATAATTTGTAAATTAATCACCCAAGCCGCATCCTGCATAACCGCCGCGTTAGTGGTGCTAGAAGAGCTGCTGCTATCAGCTAAAGCCCCGCCACCATTATTAGTTTGGTTATTGCTGGTATTTTGACCAGCCTGATAGGTTTTATAATCATAAATATCAGCACCAATCCGCTTAGTTGCCAAAATAATTTGGTCATTTGGAAATCCTGATGGATCAAACTGACTATTTAAAAATATCGTTAACTGACTACCAGAATACTGAATACCAGCAATCATTGAGCTATTAACATCAGGCATAGTGCGCAAAAAAATATCTAATAAACTAACCATATCACTTGCAGCATAAGCACCTTTAGTATGAGCCAATGCTGTTAATTTATCGTCAACTTGAGAAAGAAGCTGTGGACTAAAAGAAGTGCTAGTTGTAATCCCCTTTAAATCACTACCTAACTGCGACTGTAAACGTGAACGTTCAATTAGCATGAAACCTAAATTTAATAACCAATAAATAACAAAGATAATTGCAAAGTAGCCTAAATAACGTCCAAGTCTCAAGATACTAGATGAAGTCTCAGACTGCAACTTTAAGTTAAATCGCTTACTCTTCTCATTATAAAAATTCCAATTGCTAACACCATACAATATATCATGCTGCAGGGTACAATTTAATTTATACGTAGCCTTAAGTTCATCAGCAACAGTTTCATCATCAGTATAAAGCGTAATTGTCGTCTCTTCATAATTTTGTAACATTTGCTCAAGTACCACTGGAATTGGCTTTTGATCATCAAGCAAATAGTACTCATATTGAGATGTTCGCACGAATTTATTGTGCCCAATAAGATAAACAACCCAAACACCATCACGCTCGAGCGGAATGCAATATGGAAAAGGTTGAATAAAACGTACTTTTTTTATCTGCTCACTTAATAACTCTAATAAATGGGTATGGAAAACTCGGTTAACAATTGCGACATATGCAACTCCGTCATTTAACCGTAATAAAATAGGTTTACAATTTTCGATCTCTTCAGCCAAACTGTCTTCAACCAAGCTTAATAAAAAATCATCATTAATCCGGCGATCACTAACCGAACCAAGCTCAACCTTGATTATCGTAGCAAGAGTCGGTGCCAGATAAATTTCAACACTTTCAAATTCAAATTGCAAAATATCCGCAACCTTGCCCTCACCACTATCGTGGATATCATTCTGCTCAATACTCTGCCAGCTAGCAGAAAGCAAATCTTCAGTATGAATAAATAAACGTAAATTTGTCATTCAGGATGTTGCCATAAAATTTGCGGCCATTGACCACTACGGTTTTGTCGATAAACAAATCCTACCCAGCGAAATTGATCAGCCTGATCATCTACAACTGCATGGATAGTAAAGTAACTAGAACTCACACCTAGCCCGCCCACATTTAAAGTTGGACCATTTTTATTCGGAGTATTACTGCTATTTGTATTTACTCCATTTGTAGTCAAAAACGTCGTAATATCTTGTGCTGTCTTAAACGGCTGAGAATTACGATAACTAATCATACGCTGCGCGACATTTAGAGGTATCCCACCTTTTGCTGCTATAACTTCAGCAGAGGCAGTATTAACGTTAACCATTGAACCAAAGCCAGTCGGTACTGGAAGCGTCGCTTGTTTGTTATTCTGTATTGCACTTTCCATACTTTCAACCGTCAAGCCATAACCATTCACTGGAATCGCAGTTATGTATTGTGCCAGTTTTTGATTAATCTCAGGTGTCATTCCTTTTACCAGAATCAATTCAGATAAATCAACTAACGGTCTACCGGCAGGACGATATGCTGGTTTACCACGCATATATTCTTGCATTATATCACTTTGAAACTGGGGAGCAGCCATATAATAAGCAATATTATATGCTAAACTTTGTGGTAAGTTAAGATATCCTAGTAACGCTGTGAATTGATTTAAAACGTTTTGGTTTACTTGACCACTGGCAACCAAATCATTAATATTAAATTTACTTTGTTCATCCAGCAAATAGCCACTCATATAAATTTCATCCATAAGCAAAGTTTTTGGTAAACCTTTTGCCCAGACATCATTAAGTGTATCAGTGCTTGAAGTTGCACCGCTGGTTGCCAAAACTGCACGACTAAAATCCATCGCGCTATAAGCAATGGTAGTGGCCTGCTCGATTAATTGGCGATTCTCCAAGCGTTTAATCATTCTAAAGTTAGTAACCGTTAAGTTAGCAACAATTGCCATTACAATAAAGACAATTACCAGCACAGTTACCAGTGCAGCACCCCGATTATGTTTCATTATATCGACCAGCTCCGTTCTATTTTTTCACCAGTCTTAAGCTGAAAAGTAATTTTAATGCCTGTTGGTAGAACGGTTGGATCACCACCTAATGGAGGCCAACTATCCCGCCACTGGTTATCGGGATAAAGGTATAAGACTTCAAATTGCTGTACATTGGCAATCAATAAGTCAATAATTGGCTGAGTACTCAAAACTCGGTTTAACACTGGCCACGTTACTAAATATAAACTACCGTTATAAAAACGATAGCCAATCCGCTTTGGTGGAGAAGTACCATAAACCTGATCTCCAATATAGCCACTAAGAGTTAACTCTAACTGGGAATCATACATACCTTTCAGTTTAGGGCTCCCCAATACCGCTGGCAAAACATTACCATCCTGATCTCTAGCAACTAACGGAATTACCCGGTTCCAACTTCCACCAAAGTTAGACATAACCAAAGACAAATCACCCCATTTAGTCTGTGCAGCACCTGCCACTTCTTTGGTAGTAACCAAGCTAGTTATAATTCGGTAAGAGACCACTGAGATAAAAGCGAAGATAATAACAGCAACCATCAGCTCAATCAAGGTAAAACCGGATTGCCGCTTATATTGATAGCCTAGTCGATTAATATTGCGCAATGAAGTTCACCGTTTTATAAATCATATGATCAGGGGTTGATTTTTCACTAATTGTAATCTCAAGTCTTCTAAAATATGGGTTGGGTGTCTGCAAAACGGTTTCTGTAACGTTAAAATCAACGCCTGCTGAGCTCAGCTGCTTCTTGACTATCCCTAGATCCGGATATTTTTGATCTAACAAATACTGATTGTACTCATTTTCTGCGACCCAAGTGGCTACCTCACGAACAAAGCTGTCATGAACATCACTAATAATCAAACCTATTGCTCTTGAAGCAGATGCCAAGACTACGGCAACAATAAATAGCGCTACCAAACACTCAATTAGAGTAAAACCATTTTGCTTCTTCAATTAATTTGCAACCTTAAATCTTCCCGACAGATCACTATCAATCCAAGCAGAAAATTCTCCGTTGGTAACCTCTATTGAAATACCACCATTGTCACCACTCGGAAGAAATCTAATCGGCTGCTTATCTTTTAGAGGGACTCCGTTTACCGTTATTCGCGAAATCTTAAAACCAGTTGGCCAACCCCATGAAACCAAGCGGCGCAATTCTAAGTCATTCCACTCACCATCTCGGTATTTTTTACAGCTAACCGAAGTCATGTCAACATCACAAGAAATTACACTACTGGTAAAAATGGCCTCATCAGATAAGATTGACATGGTGCTTGATAATTTCTCAACACCTGCCATAAAACGCGAATAATTCGGAGCTCCAACATTTAGAGTTACCACCGCTGACATTACTGCGATTATTACAATCACAATAATCATCTCAATTAGGGTAAATCCCCTGTTGTGGGCTGCTCTCATTTAAATACAGCAGTGCAAAACAACACGAGTTGATAAAATCAACTCGTGTAAAATAAGAGAGTAGTTATTCAAAATAACTTTATTGCCAACTACCAATCACCGATGGACCAGTATCACCACCAGATGTAGGACCGTCTGGACCATAAGTATAGACATCAATCTCACCATGCTTACCTGGATTTAAGTACTGATAATCATTACCCCATGGATCTTTAGGTAATTTATCCAAATAACCACCAGATTTGTAATTATTAGGAATTGGCGCAATTGAAGGCTTGTTAACTAACGCATCTAAACCTTGTTGTGTCGTTGGATAGCGCATATTATCTAGCTTGTACAATTTTAATGAGTTAGCGATTGCTGAAATATCTGCTTGAGCAGCAACCTTACGTGCATCATCCGTACGACCAAGCACCCGTGGTACCACCAAAGCAGCCATAATTCCTAAAATCACTAAAACCACCATGATTTCAATCAATGTGAAACCAGATCTTTTTCTTTGCATTTTTTGCACCTCATTCACTATTTATTATTATATAAAATTTACTCAATGGTTGATTACAAACGTCCATAGCGTTGGATTTTACCATAACCACCCAATTAGCGCAACAACGTATCAGATATTTCATTACCGCATTCTGGGTAATCCAAACTAAAATGCAAACCTCGACTTTCCTTACGCATTTTTGCTGACTTAATTATTAATTCAGCAACCAGCACTAGATTACGCAACTCTATTAAATCTGGGCTTATTTTGAAGTTAGCGTAGTATTCATTAATTTCGTCACGTAATAAACAAACCCTTCTTAATGCACGATCAAGACGCTTATTACTCCGTACAATACCAACGTAATCCCACATCAAACGTCTCAGCTCATCCCAATTATGTGAAATCACAATCTCTTCATCAGCATCGCTAACTTGGGACTCATCCCAGCGTATAAGCTCAGGTGAAATATCACGCTTTTCAGCCAAAATATTTGCAACCAATGCTTCACCAATCACCAGACACTCTAGTAAGGAATTACTCGCTAAACGATTAGCTCCATGCAGCCCAGTACATGCACATTCACCAACCGCATAGAGACCTTCAATTGAAGTCTTACCAGCCAGATCAGTAACAACTCCACCACAAGTATAGTGCGCAGCCGGTACAACAGGAATAGGTTCTCGACTAATATCCAGCCCCAAAGACAGGCATTTGGCATAAATATTGGGAAAATGTTCTAAGATAAAATCTTTTGATTTATGTGAAATGTCCAAACAAACATGATCTACACCATACTTTTTCATCTCAAAATCAATTGCCCGAGCTACAATATCCCGAGGTGCCAACTCCAAACGTTGATCATGATCTTCCATAAAACGCCGACCATCGGGCAATGTAAGAATACCACCTTCACCGCGCACCGCTTCTGAGATTAAAAATGACTTAGCTTTTTCGTGATAGAGACAAGTTGGGTGAAACTGAATGAACTCCATATTGGCAACACTACAACCAGCGCGAAACGCCATTGCAATACCATCCCCAGTTGCCACGTCCGGATTAGTTGTATAAAGATAGGCCTTACCAGCTCCACCAGTTGCCAACACTACATTAGAGGCATTAAATGTCTTAACCTGATTAGTTTTTATATCAAAAACGTATAATCCAACACACTCTTTACTACCTGAACTATCGTTTGACTGAGTAATCAAATCTACCGCAATATGATGCTCACAGATAGTTATGAGACTATGCGTAGAAACACGTTCAACTAAAGCTCGAATAATTGCTGCACCAGTAGCATCTGCGACATGCAGCACTCTTCTAGCACTATGCCCACCCTCACGGGTTAAATGAATATCATTTTTTTCACGCGTGAAATTTACACCAGCCTTCATCAGCCACTCGATTGCAGCTGGGGCATTCTCGACAATAAATTTAACTGTCTCAGAATTGCATAAACCAGCCCCTGCAATTAATGTATCCTGAATATGACTTTCAAAAGAATCATTTTGATTGACAACTGCGGCAATACCACCCTGAGCATAAAAAGAATTACACTCACTTAGTTCACGCTTGCTGACAAGAGCAACTTTTTGTCCTGCATCAGCTAAACGCAATGCTACTGACAGACCAGCCAGACCGCTTCCTAGCACAACTGCAGAAAATTTATTCATCGTTAAATATCTCGTAACCCTAAAACATCTTCCATAGTATAAAATCCGGCAGGCTGTTTTACCAAGAATTCTGCAGCCTGCAATGCACCGCTAGCAAAACTTCCGCGATTCGTAATTTCACTCGTCAGGTTAAGAATTTCCCCATCATAAATGAACTCAACGCTATGGCGCCCCACAATGTCGCCCCCACGAATTACTGAGAAGCCAATTTCCTCAGGACTGCGCGTAGCGTTATGTTTGCCATAACGATTGTAACACGCAACTTGCTCAAAATCATGACCTCGACCAGCAGCAATAGCTTCACCCAAACGTATCGCCGTACCAGATGGAGCATCTTTCTTGTAGCGGTGATGACTCTCAGTAATTTCAACTTCAGCCTTGGACAACCTAGCTGCAACCATCTGGCAAACTTTAAATAGTACATTCACTGACAAACTCATGTTTGGTGATAAAAGAACTGGAATCTGCCTAGCAGCTGCTTCAATCTGTTGTAACTGAACATTGTCAAATCCAGTAGTACCGATCACTAGCGGAAGATTATTCGTTATACACGTATTTAAAACCTGCTCACATAAATCTGGCGCAGAAAAGTCAATTACTACCTGAGTATTTTCCGACGACACCAAAGCCAAATCAAATTGGCGCTCACCACCATCATCTATTGACTTAGACTGGAAGTCAGTTAACTGATAAAGCTCACTATGCGCATCAATCACCTTAACCAACTCTTGTCCAACCCGACCCCTCAAACCGTTTATTGCAACTGTTAACATTTCCACCTCATTTTTGAAATAAATTATCTTCTATTTAACAAATACTTCCCCAGCTGACTCAACTGTTGTAAGCTTATCGGTCGCATCAAAATTTACATTAATGATATAGCTACTCTTTAATTTATCATTGTTATATATCTGATAAATATATTGCCACTGTGTGGAGTTAAACATAAATTGGGACACAGGATGACCAATCACAAAAGAAACCTGATCTTTAGTCATACCAACCTTTAACTGAGCTATTTGCGTGCTAGTTATATAATTCCCTTGCTGGACTGGATACATATAAGGAAATCGCCAATCCGTAAAGTTAACTCCGGAGCAAGCCGTCAACTCCAACGCTCCAAAAGCATAAACTAAAAGCACAATAAATTTAATTAATTTCATCCAAATTACCAAAAAATTTGCGTTAGACGTTATTTTAACCTTAAAATATCAAACTGGTTATCAATTAATCCATTTATTATGAGCAATCCACGATGCACTCTATTGATTTGTTAAAACGTTATAACATAAAAATTACACCGCATAAATTAGCCGTACTGGAATTATTTACCATGCATAAGCATTTGGATGCCAATCAAATAATTCGCCTACTAAATGCTAATAGCAGCAACATAAGCTCCGCTACAGTCTATCGGATTTTGGCTAATTTTGAGCAACACGCCGTAATTAGTAAGCATAATTTTGGCAATGATCAGGCAATTTATGAACTAAATGAAAATGAAAGTCATCACGATCATTTAATTTGTTTGGGTTGTGGCGTTGTAATTGAATTTAATAACCCCCAAATTGAAGAAATTCAAATTCAAATAGCAAATGCCAATAACTTTTCCATGCTTAGCCATAATCTAAATATTTATGGTCATTGTAAAAATTGCAATACAAGCAAATAAGCTTTAAGTCTAAAACTAGTAAATTAATTTGCATTACCGCTCAGTGAAAAACTTGGTGTAATTTATATATCTTGGCAATATTATAAATTAACTGCTCTTTCATCTCATATGTGATAGAATTTCTGGTTTAAACTGTCTTTAATTACTAAGAATAAATACCCTTAAACACAAACATGAAAAATATAAATATAAATCAGACAATTCGTGGGTTAAGTACAGCGCTCAGAATTGGGACTATAATCGCTATTGCATCTTTGCTCGCCAAAATTTGTTGGTGGTTAGTCAACCCACTTGGGTATGATACCATTGATTCAATTGCAAGCACTTATGTCAAATCAGATATATTGGCACAAGATATTACCAATAGAGCTCCATTTGGCGTTGTAACCGTCGAAAAAGCACCAGTACCAACTATTGCGGATCAGGTAAAAGTAGTTGGAGTTTATGCTGCGGGTCCTCAAAACAGTATCGCATTCATACAAATAGGTGGTAAAAATTCAATCGCTGCAATTGGTGAAAGCATTATGGATGCGACGGTTAAAGCAATTAACTCAGATGGTGTTATTTTAGTTGAAAAAGGTCAAAGTGTTACTATTAGCATATCGTCTGCATCTGGGAATAGCGCCAATACACCAAGTACATCAACAAATGGAAGTGAACACTCAAATTCAGCTAGCAGCTACATACCACAGACAACTAATGCACCTCCTCAATTAGGTGGAAATAATACTGCCACGAGTCCGAATAGCACGCCATCACCCGCACCTTCGGGACAAGATGACGACTCAATTGCAGATAAGCGTCGAAAAATGATTGAGGCGTTCCAAAAACAAAACTCGAATAACTCGAATGGTAATAACTAGACTAACTATTATATTTTAATGCTTATGCAAGGATTTTTATGAACTTAAAGCTTAAACAACTATGCCTGACGCTTTGCGGGTTATCCGTAATTAACCTAAGCTTCGCTGCGAATACCTCTTCTGGTGCTTCTTCATCAGGTAGTTCATCTGCTGGCAATACAGTCTCAACAAGCAGCCAAACGTCCGATGACAAAGTTGTGCTAAATTTTGAGAATGCAGATATTCAAACTGTTATTAAAGCAATTAGTAAGCTTTCCGGAAAAAATTTCGTAGTAGATCCTCGCGTAAAAGGTACGGTTAATATTGTATCGGAAAGACCAGTAACCAAATCAGAGAGTTATAAAGTACTTGAATCAGCGTTAAGAATGCAAGGTTTTGCAACTGTTGAAGCTGATGGAGTAATTAAGGTATTGCCAGAAACCGATGCCCGTACCTACGGCATGAAAACAGATAGTCAAATTAGCAGTAATCATAGCCCTGGTGATCAATTAATTACTAAAATATTCACAATTGATAATGGTTCTGCAACTCAGTTAGCAAACGCGTTACGCCCAATGATATCACCGAATAACGCAATTTCGGTATATCCTAATAGTAATTCACTGGTCGTAACAGACTATGCCTCAAACATGTCACGAATCACTAAAATTATTACAGACCTTAAAGTCACCCAAGCGACCCGCGTACCTCCTGCTACAGTTAAGTTAAAATATGCAACAGCAGCTGATGTAGCTCAAACTTTACAGAGTTATCTTGCTGGCGGTAGTTCAAGTGGTGGCGGTGGTGGTTCTTCTGGTGGTGGTAATAATGATAATGGTGCTGCAGCAACAATAACTATTGACCCAAGTTCAAACTCGATAATTATCGCTTCAACCGTATCTTCCAGAGTAGAAGATTTAAAAAGACTAGCAATGTCACTGGATAATCAGTCTGCAAATTCAAATAATAACCTCCATGTTGTCTATCTTAAAAATGCTGATGCTGCCCATGTTGCTGAAGTTTTAAGGATTATTGCATCTGGACAAGATAATCCAGACTTAACTGCTTCAACAGCAAGCCGAGCTTTAAGTGATACTAGTTCGGTGTTCCAAGGAAATGGCAGTGGTAGTGGTGGTTCTACTCCGTTTGGCGGTGGTAGTGCTAATGCCAGCAGTAAATCCAGCCCTAGCAGAAGCAGCGGAGGTGGTAGTAGCACAGGTAACAATGACAAAAATGCACCTAAAGTGTTGATACAAGCTGAACCAACAACCAACTCGCTAATTATTCAAGCTCCAGACCAAGTCTATCGTAATTTACGTATGGTTATTACCTTACTTGACGTTCGACGCGTACAAATCATGATTGAAGCGCTAGTGGCCGCGGTAACTACCAGCGAACAGGGTACGTTTGGAATTCAATGGATTGGTGGTGCGGGTAATAATAACTTAGGGGTTGGAGTAGTATCCAATTATGCAGGTGGCGGCAGTAGCGCCAGTAGCTTAATTACTACAGGAATGGCAATTGCTCAGGGTGCTAGTGGCAGTGGTGCCGCTGGTGGTACACCGTCAATCCCAGGTGAAGTTTATGTTGGTCTAGTTACTGGTACAACCACAATTGGTGGACAAACAGTACCAACAATCTCTACCTTGGCGGATATGTTGGCTGCTAACAGTGCCAATAATATTTTAGGTCGCCCAACCTTGCTTACCATGGATAACGAGGAAGCAGAGATTTTTGTTGGACAAAATATTGGTCTCCCTACTGGCTCATTCCAAAATAGTGCTGCGGCACCTGGTAGCATCTCCAGCACTGTACAACGTCAAGATGTTGGAACTATATTGAGAATTAAACCGATGATTACGCAAAATGGAACTATTCAGCTGAGCGTCTACGAGGAAGATTCACAAACCAATACATCAGGAATGACTGCCTCATTGCTACAAACAAATGGTCCTAACATTGACAAACGTAGTTTAAAAACCCAGATTGTTGTCGACGATGGACAAATTATCGCACTGGGAGGCATGACTCAAGATCAAATTCAAATGCAAAATTCGGGAATTCCAGTACTTAGTTCGATTCCTTATTTAGGATTCCTATTTAGCTGGCAAAATCGTGTGCACAATAAGACTAACCTAGTATTATTCTTGCGTCCAGTAGTAATTCGCAATCAAGAGGGTTACAAAGCGCTTACTAACCAACGTTATAGCTATATGATGGATCAACAAAATATGATTAAAGCTAAGGGCAATATTCTATTCCCTCGAATTGATCCAGTTAATTTGGAAAATCAGGTTCCTTATGATAATCAGGTTCCGAATCAACAAGCGACAACGCCTCCTGAACCAATTGTTGATTTAACCTCTACAGCGATAAAATCTGGTAAAACGCCGCTGATAAGTAATGCGCCAATTGGAACGGTTTTGAACCAACCGCAACAAAACTCTGGGGCAGTGATTCAGCCTGCAAATAATAACAATAGTACTTCAAATACTCGCGTGATCCAAAACTCACCAAATAGTATTTCTATTTATAACAACAATTAGTACCGAACACTATGGAACAACTAAAGTTTTCCCCTAATAAATACTCGCGACGTATTCCTTATACCTATGCGCGAAGTAACAAGGTTTGTATCTATGCTGCAGATGCTGAATTTGTACACATTGCAACCTCTACCAACCTTAATCCATTGGTAATAACTGAGATCAAACGCAAAGTAAATCAGCCAATTAAAATTGAGCGGATTGAGGAAAAACTTTTTGATGCAATTATTGCTGAGGCTTATTCGAGTGCCAATGCCGCTGCCGTAGTTGATGATATTCAAGATGATATTGACATTTCTGATTTGATGCAAAACTTGCAAAAAACCGAGGATTTATTAGAATCAGAAAATGATGCACCAGTAATTAAAATCATCAATGCATTTTTGACTCAAGCGGTAAAAGAGGATGCATCGGATGTCCACTTGGATGCTTATGAGCACACTTCTCTGGTTCGCTTTCGTCGTGATGGTGTACTACACAAGATTATTGATGTAAATCGCGGGCTACATGCAGCATTAGTTTCGCGGATTAAGATTATGGCGCAACTGGATATCGCTGAGAAACGTTTACCACAAGATGGACGGATTGCCCTGCGGCTTGCTGGTCGTGAGGTCGATTTACGGGTTTCAACCATTCCAACTGGTCATGGTGAACGAATTGTAATGCGTTTACTTGATAAAAACAAAGAACGTTTGCAACTTGAAACGCTCGGTATGGCATCAGATACGCTGGGTAAAATTGATAAACTGATATCTCGTCCACATGGAATTTTTTTGGTAACTGGCCCAACGGGTTCTGGTAAATCTACAACCTTATACGCTGCATTAGCGCGGATTGATTCCAACGCACTCAATATCATGACAGTAGAAGACCCTGTCGAGTACGATATTACAGGAATTAGCCAAACTCAGGTAAATGCTAAAATTGATATGACTTTTGCCCGTGCACTTCGTTCAATCTTACGTCAAGATCCTGATGTAGTGATGATTGGGGAGATTCGCGATTTGGAAACCGCCGAAATTGCTGTTCAGTCAAGTTTGACCGGACATCTAGTATTAGCAACTCTCCATACGAACTCTGCAGCATCAACTGTAACACGGATGATAGATATGGGCGTTGAATCATTCTTACTTTCTTCAACATTAATCGGGATTTTGGCACAACGTTTGATTCGCTTGTTATGCCCAAGATGCAAAGAAGAAAATACTTCAATGGATGCGGAAACTCGTGCGCACTATGAAATTCCTGATGACATAAAGATCTATAAAGCAGTTGGCTGTGATCATTGCAGCGGAACAGGCTATAAAGGACGTACTGGGATACATGAATTATTAGTAGTTGATGAAGAGGTTCAACGCTTAATTCATACCAATGCACCTGAAACTGAGATTGAAAAATACGCGATAAAAAAACTGGGTATGCGCACCCTACGTATGGATGGATTACGTTGGCTTAGAGAAGGTAAAACTACGATCGAAGAAATTATCTCAATTACTAAAGAATAATATATATGCAAACATTTAACTACAAAGCACTGACTAAAGCAGGTAAGGATAAAATTGGCGTAATTCAAGCTGAAACCGCTAAACAAGCTCGCCAATTATTACGTGCTCAAGGTTTAATGGTTACCAATATTGAGTCAGAAAAAGATCGTAAAGCCAAAACTTCTAAAGATGTAACATTTAAGAAAAAAGCGATTTCTTCGCTTGAGTTATCGTTAATTACTCGTCAGTTCGCAATTTTACTTAACTCGGGAATGTCCGTTGAGCAAACATTGGCAGCACTTTCTGATCAATTAGAAAGTCATGAACAAAAAGCAATTATGAGTGGCGTACGCAGTGAGGTTCTCGGTGGACGTTCGCTGGCTGCTTCGTTAAGAATGTATCCTAAAGTCTTTCCCCCTGTTTATTGTAGCTTGATTAACGCTGGTGAGCAATCAGGTAGCTTAGGTAACGTGATGACCAAGCTGGCGGATTATAGCGATAAAACACGTGAATTAACCAGCAAAATTATGATGGCACTGCTCTACCCAATTATTGTCTGTATCGTCGCTACGTTAGTAATTGTTGCCTTATTGGTTTTTGTAGTTCCACAAGTAGTAAAAGTATTTGAGGCATCCAAGCAAACGCTGCCGCTTATCACGCGTGGAATGATTGCAAGTAGTAATGGTTTGCGCCATTATGGTATCTATATGCTGATTGCAATTGTCTTAATGGTAATTGGATTCACCCGTTCATTGAAAAAACCTGAAAATAGGATTAAGTTTCACCGTAAATTATTAAATCTACCTGTTGCAGGTAAACTTTTAGTCAATATTGATATTGCTCGTTTTACTAATACTTTATCAATGCTCTTAGCCAGTGGTGTACCAATGCTCAATGCATTGGAGGCTAGTCGTGATACACTGAGTAACTTCATGCTTAAAAATGCCGTAGATCGCGCAGTAATCATGGTTCGTGAAGGTGTTGGTTTAGCTGTTGCACTCAATGCACAAAAAGCCTTTCCGCCAGTGGTAATTCATTTGATCGCCAGTGGTGAAAAATCAGGTAATCTTGATCATTTATTGGAACAAGCTGGTAGCCATCAAGAATTAGAATTAACCCATCGTAGCCAGCTGTTAACCGGGATACTTGAACCCGCTTTGATCGTATTCATGGGTGCCGTGGTAATGCTGATTGTAATTGGTATTATGTTACCGATCTTGAATATGAATAAGATGGTTAACTAGAAATAACTTTATCATCAAAAATTAAGTTGCCACACAGATTTGTGTGGCATTACTACTTACTTGCATAAAATGCTTCGTTTAACAAAATATTTT
This sequence comes from Neisseriaceae bacterium, assembly GCA_003963245.1. Lineage (GTDB taxonomy): Bacteria > Pseudomonadota > Gammaproteobacteria > Burkholderiales > UBA11063 > Aquella. The sequence continues at coordinate 108,982 of RXJX01000007.1, read as the reverse complement.
ACCAGCTAATAAATCGGTTCCAACTGTCAATTTATGTTTAGGATTTTGCTATACTCGGAGCGACTCAGCCTCTCATTTCCATAGTACTCTCATAATTTATTGATAGCATCAAATTTTGAACTTTCTGAATCATGATCTGGTGAAAAATATTTTAGATACTCAAGAATAAATACTTTCTCACCAAGAACAGCTAGTCGTAAATGTAATTTTTCCATTTCTAAATACCAAGAAATTTGTTCTGGCGAACCTTGAGAAAATTTTTCAATCGGTAGTTGAAACATTTCGAATATTCTTACATATATATCATTTTTAAGTTTTATTTGGTATAATCGAGATTCATGCTTTCCCTTCCAAATATCCCAAAAAATAGTTAGAATAAAAACAACAATACCACCACATATTCCAGAAAATAATTCACTCATATTACAATAATGCTCCCATTTTTAACTTACAATCCTAAATGCTATTTTATTCTTTTTATCACCTACTGTTTTCTATCTACAAAGATAATTAATGAGTTTTATTATTTTATCACATTTAAGAATAATGTACTCACCGATTACAATAAAAAACGGTTGAAGATTTTTCTTCAACCGTTTTTAACATAACCAGTTAATGATTATTTTTTGTCATTAACTTCAGTGTATTCCGCATCAATCACATCGTCTTTTGGCGCAGAACCAGAAGCTTGTTCAGCTCCAGCGGCACCTGCTGCGCCAGCACCAGCTTGTTGATCAGCATACATCATTTCACCGATTTTTTGTGAAGCAGTCATTAATTCCTGAGTCTTAGCTTCGATAAGTTCTTTATCATCACCTTGAACAGCTTCTTCAACTGCTTTGATTGCCGCTTCAATTTTTTCTTTTTCAGCAGCATCAATCTTATCACCATAGTCAGCTAACGATTTTTTCACAGTATGAATCATACCATCAGCATGGTTACGTGCTTGCACCAATTCTGCAGCTTTTTTATCTTCTTCAGCGTGGGCCTCAGCATCCTGAACCATTTTTTGAATTTCTTCTTCAGATAAACCAGAGCTAGCTTGAATAGTGATTTTATTTTCTTTACCAGTTGCTTTATCTTTAGCTGATACGTGCAAAATACCATTCGCATCAATATCAAAAGTTACTTCAATTTGCGGAGTTCCACGCGGTGCCGGCGCAATACCACCAAGGTTAAATTGACCCAATGATTTATTACCAGTCACAACTTGACGTTCACCTTGCAACACGTGAATCGTAACTTCAGGTTGATTGTCTGCTGCAGTTGAGAATACTTGTGATGCTTTAGTAGGGATCGTTGTATTTTTATTGATTAGTTTAGTCATCACATTACCCATAGTTTCGATACCAAGTGATAATGGAGTTACATCCAGTAACAAGACATCTTTACGATCTCCAGCCAATACTGAACCTTGAATCGCTGCACCAACTGCAACCGCTTCATCCGGATTCACATCTTTACGTGGCTCTTTACCAAAGAATTCTTTCACTTTGTCTTGCACACGTGGCATACGAGTTTGACCACCAACCAAAATAACATCATCAATATCAGACGCAGATAAACCAGCATCTTTTAATGCTACACGGCACGGCTCAATAGTAGCATTAACTAAATCATCAACCAATGATTCAAATTTAGCACGAGTAACTTTCATCACCAAATGTTTAGGACCAGTTGCATCCATAGTCACATATGGTAAATTAATTTCAGTTTGTGCACTTGAAGACAATTCAATCTTAGCTTTTTCTGCTGCTTCTTTCAAGCGTTGTAATGCCATAACGTCTTTTTTAAGATCGATACCTTGCTCTTTTTGGAACTCAGATACAATGTGCTCAATTAGACGTTGATCAAAATCTTCACCACCAAGGAAGGTATCACCATTAGTTGACAATACTTCAAATTGACTTTCACCATCAACATCAGCAATTTCAATAATTGAAACGTCAAATGTACCACCACCCAAATCATAAACAGCAATCTTGCGATCTTTACCTTCTTTTTTAGCCAAACCAAATGCTAAGGCAGCTGCTGTTGGCTCATTGATAATCCGTTTAACATCAAGACCAGCAATCCGCCCAGCATCTTTAGTTGCCTGACGTTGGCTATCATTGAAGTACGCAGGTACAGTAATAACCGCTTCAGTAACAGCTTCACCCAAATAATCTTCAGCTGTTTTTTTCATTTTTTTCAAAATTTCAGCAGAAATTTGCGGTGGAGCTAATTCTTTATCATTAACTTTAATCCACGCATCACCGTTTGAAGCTTTAATAATTTCAAAAGGCATTAAGCTAATGTCTTTTTGTACTTCTTTTTCTTCAAATCTACGACCAATCAAACGTTTTGAAGCATAAATTGTATTTTTAGGATTAGTAACCGCTTGGCGTTTTGCTGGTGCACCAACTAAAGTTTCACCATCAGTGTAAGCGATAATTGAAGGAGTTGTACGCGCACCTTCTGCATTTTCAATAACTTTTGGTTGTCCATTTTCAATTACAGCCACACATGAATTAGTAGTACCTAAATCAATCCCGATAATTTTACCCATATTATTTCCTTTTTAAATTTGGATTTGCCGCATAAAAAAGAGATTTTTATCTCATTCTACCAATCAATACCAGATTAGTATGTGGCATAAATTCTTTGTTAGTTAGCAGATAAGGTTGATATTGGATATTTCAAGTAATTTTTTTAGATTTTTTTAGATTTTTAATTTGCTGCCACAAGAAATACTACAAAGTGACAGCAAACTTATTTTTGAAAAGCAAATTTAGCGCGGATAGAACTCATCTAATGACTTATCTTTGGCTTTGACCGTTTTTTTCTTTGACATCAGCGCTGAAATTTCGGCTGCAAATTCACCAAAATGACTAAACGAGGCATCACGGTATAAAGCAAGATTAAATTGTTCAATTAAATCAGCTAATTTTGCATTACCAGCATTCAAATCTTTAATATCTGACACACTATAAACCGGACGATTATAGTGTAATGAAGCAAAGCGTAATAAAGCTTTATTCATTGCTTGGATATCCTGATTTTTACAGGCGGCAATAAAGGCATTCAACGCTTCTTTTTCAGTAGTGACTGTTTCAATTGATACAGATTTAACTACTTTAGCTTCGCCTACAGCAGTACTTTTATTTGTCTGCTTAGATTTTTTGCGCGAGTGCCACCAGATAGCAAATGCCAAAATACTAATTAACCACAGAGCACCAATTGCCAGCGCAATGTAAAACCAAATACTTTTCGGAGGATTGTTTTCTTTGGTCTTGGTAGTACTTTCACTTGCTGCAATCTTATTGCCATCGCCAAGCACATTAGCTACTACAGCGCTTGCCGTAGTTTTACCATCGCTGATTACCTCAAATGAAGTTGCCGGAATTTGTACATGCTGCATAGTATCTGATTTTAAATCCCACCATTCAACTTTAGTTGCCGGAAACTCAATTTTTCCTGCTTGAGTAGGTACATATGCAATTTTAAAAGTTTTATGTGCACGTAATTTACCACCAACAACTACATCTGAGCTATTCGCCTTATCCGGATATGCGTTAACACCTTGCGGCTTACTGAACTCCAGTTCAGGCAAAGAGCTTGCCATGACTCCATCTGTGTTTATGGTAACGGTACGGGTAATTGCCTCACCAACTTTGACTTGACGTGAATCTTGTGACCAACTTTCGCTGACATTGAGTGAATTAGCTGGCAGCCAAGTCATCGGATTTACCCCAGCCGGAACAGCTTTGACTTTTATCGTTAATGGTTTAGAGCTAATTACAAATGGCTGCTGATCCATCATCCCAAAAAAGCCACCTTGTCTTTGATTCTGCCCAGCGCGTACTCCGCGAATCCTTAGTGTAGGAATCGTTATATCCCCTGCCGCAGTTGGCGTAACCAAAAATTTCTGCTCAATAACCTGATAATTGGTATTACCTTGAGTATCTTGATATTGAATTGATTTACCTTGTTGTTGAATTTTAGCATTAGGAATATCAAACTGTTCCAAATTCAAATTAGCAACAGAAACAGCAATATAAAGTTTTAAGCTAACTACAACTGGCACACCAACATATGTCGATTGTTTAAAACTACTCACATCAGCAAACAATTCTCGGTGCGAACCAGCTGCTGATTTACCCGAAGCTGCACTACCTTGTGTAACCTCAATTGCAATCGCGGCAGTCGTATCATTACCTACTTTTAAAGCAGGAATAACTTGTTTGCCAGGATTTTTAGGCATTAAAGTAACTTGATAAGAAGATTGCGAGCTAGTCTTACCATTAATAATGCTCATCTGACTGCTACTACTGGTTCCATAAATTTCAAAATTAGCATTTAAAGGACTCAGATCAGGTTTATCACCTGAGTCAGGGAGCACGATAGTTAGTGTAAGACTTTGACCAAGTGCAAGATTAGCATGATCAACACTGGCTTCTACCTGTGCATATGCTGAATGCACCATCATTAATGAGCCAACAATAAAACTTAATACTTTTCTATTCATTAGTTTCCACCCTGCTGCTGTTCATTTTGATAATCACGTAAAAATTTATTTCTTAAAAGCCCACCCGGATCATCTGGAATTTGTGATAACGCGGCCCGTAGCTCCTGATCCTGATAATTTTGCGGATTATTATTCATGTTATTAGCTGCAGCTGGCGTTGGCGTAGCTCCCGGAGTTGGAGTTGGCTTGGCTTGATTTTGCTGAGCCTGCTGCTGATTTTGATCTTGTTTAGCCTTATCTGCCGGATTATCTTTCTTATCTGGATTTTCAGGGCTGTTTTTTTTTCTTTCTGATCTTTCTGATCTTTCTGATCTTTCTGATCTTTCTGATCTTTCTGATCTTTCTGATCTTTCTGATCTTTCTGATCTTTCTGATCTTGTTTATTTTGTTGCTCTTGCTGTTGCTTCAATTTTTTAACCAATTCGCGATTATGCAGAGCATCTGGAAAATTTTTTTGTAATTCCAGCGCTTTGGTATAAGCATCAATGGCTTCCTGATATTTTTGCATTTGCGCTAAAGTATTACCTTGATTGTACCAACCATTAGCAGTTTTATCCTGCTTAAACACTTCCAAAGCTTGATCATATTTTTTATCGCGATAGTAAGCAACACCCTTCCAATGATTATCACTAAATTTTGCTGCTGCTTCACTATTCTTTTGCTGATCTAATAACCTTGCTGCTTGTTGATTCTGATTAAACCATAAATCTTGAAAACTGAAGGCAAAAGCAGAATTGGACAACATCAAGCTAAGCACTACACCAATTCCGCGAAGCGCCATACGCTGCGGTATTAATTTTGACCCTAACATATTTTCTCCAACCAACCTCTACGAGCTAAGAATGCAACTAAAATTAATGCTACCCAAATCAAATAATCGCCACGATCCTGCCATAAACTTTCAGTTTGCGACTCAGCAGAAGCTTTAGCATCAAGATCATTCAAAGTAGCAGCTTTCAGCAAGCCATCAACATCTGAATTATCTCCTGTAAACCCTACGTATTCACCGTTTCCTGCTTGTGCCAGCTTTTCTAAACCACTGCTATCGAGGTGAGCTAAACTAATATTACCATTAGCATCAGTTGCAAAATTACCATTATTGTCTCTCGCAGGTGTTCCTTCTTTGGTTCCAATTGCCAAAACAGAAGTCACAAACCCTTGTTTTGCCAAATTAGTAGCCTCAGTCAATGCACTCGCAGATGGAGAACTGTCAGTAATCAAGATAATTTCACCACGGGTTGAACCTGATTGTTTAAATAGCTCGCCAGCCTTAGCTAGTCCCGCTGCAATATCCGAACCTTGCACTGGCACAATATTTGAATCAAGCACTGGTACCATTGAAGCGATAGTATTGCTATCTGCAGTTAGTGGAGAGACGACGAATGCACTGCTTGAAAAAACCACCATTCCGGTCTGCCCTTCTTTGATTGCATGCAGCAAATCAAGAACCTTATATTTAGCCCGTTGCATACGCGAAGGTGTAATATCGGTAGCATTCATTGATTGTGAAACATCTAGGACAATAACCCGAGCAATATTTTTTTGATAAACAGGTGCAGCATAACGTGACCAGCTGGGACCACTTAGTGCAAATACCATAAAAAGCCAAACTAATGCAAATAGCGCAAGCAACCAATTTGAACGAGCAGAAGGCGTACCGACTAAAATATGCTCAAGTAAATGTGGATCGCAGTATTCTTTCCAATTATTATTACTTGCATGAGATTTTTTATACCATAAAATAACAATCAAGAGCGCTGGAATTAGTGCCAACCACCACCATGGACGTATAAAATGAAATGACCCTAACATTTTATTTTCTCCACAACCGAATAACTATTAATAAAAAACTTAGCCCCAATGCCACTCCAAGTGTCCACGGATAAAGTGGAGTTACCGGACGAATGGTAATTGCATCCGATTTAACTGGTTCAAGCTGGTTAATCCGCGCATAAATATCGGATAGAGCTGCGCCATCTTCTGCACGAAAAAATTCACCGCCGGTAATTTGAGCAATTTGTTTTAAGCTATCAATATCCAAATCGCTGGAAGGGTTAACAATTTGAGTACCAAATATTCCCGGTATCGCCATCTGACTGGCACCAAGCCCTATCGTATAAATTTTAATGTGCTCTTGTGCCGCAAGTTTAGCTGCAGCCAAAGGCTGCATTACGCCAGCATTATTTCCACCATCAGTGAGTAATATCAGAGCTTTGCTATCACCAGGATAATTAAGAAATTGCTTAACTGATAAACCAATCGCATCACCAATTGCCGTTTGTGGTCCAGCAATTCCCAAAGTTGCATCATTTAACATTTGCCCGACAGTCTTGCGATCAAAAGTCAACGGTGTTTGCAAATATGGTCGCGAACCAAATAAAATCAAACCTAAACGATCACCTGTGCGTCCGTTGATAAACTGATTAGCAACCCTTTTTACAACGTCAATCCGCGTTTCTTGACCGCTACTGGTTTGCATATCTGGAGTTTGCATACTGCCAGATAAATCAATTGCCATCAATAAATCACGTCCACTTTGCGGAAGAGTCAACGGTTTACCCAGCCACTGCACTCCCGCACCAGAAACAACCATTAACATCCAGATCAGTAACGCAAGGTATTTTAATGAAGATAGCCCTTTAGGTTTCCCAGAGCTATCACCGTGAGCAAAAGTTTGCTGCAGTTGACTAAAAAAAGGAACTTTTAGTGCCGAAGACTGCTCATTTTTTACTGCAGGAAAAAAGTAACGTACGATAAAAGGCAAAAATATTGCCAGAAAAATCCATGGATAAGTAACTTGAATCATAATATTACTGTCCTTAACCAATTTTTAACTACACCCAAAAGTTCTTGTGGACTCTCCAAAGATTGCCGTTTATAAACATCAAGTAAAATTCGTCCAGCACCACTGGTAAATTCAGTTGTTTTGCCGCTGCGATCGAGAAATTGCAACCATTTTTCACCAAATAAATTTTGAGGATGCAACTCGCTAAATTTCTCGCGCGCTACTCGTTTCAATAAGATTGAAATTTCAGGAAGAACTTCTTCTCGTTGCTCAGCATCCGAAGATTCTGCTTTCGCTTCAATCTGTGCCAGCAAAGCCAAAACCTGCTTCAATTTATACTGCTTACTTGCCCGACGCATTTGCCATAAAATAAACAAAATTATAATCACAAGCAAGACTGCCAAGACAATATACCATCCCGGTGCGAGAGGAAATATTGATACGGGTGCTGGCAGATGGATGTCTTTTAAATCTGCTAAACTATTATTTTCCACTTCTGTTTACTCCAGCTTTTAATACTGCTGCCAAGTCATCATTAGTTGCCAGTGTCATAAATTGCATCCGATTTTGTCGTGATAAATTACGCAAATGATCTACTCGTTTAGCAAAAGGTTGTGCATAACGTTCTTTAATTTGCAAAGTATCACCAATCTCCAAACGCGCACTACCATCATCAGTAAAGCTAAATATTCCCCGATCAGGCAAACTAGCCTCAAGCGGATCATAGACCAACAAATTAATCAACTCACATTTATGAGCAATCAGGCGCAAATATTGTTCTGCATCATTATCTAAACTACAAAAATCACTCAAGACAATTACCGTGCTACCTGATTGAATTTGGCGTAAAATGAACTGCAAAGAATTTGCCAAGCCGCCCTGCTGACGATTTCTCCGCGGGTAAGTCAAAAGATTAAAAACGTCTAATAAAGACTGACGACTACGCCGCGGTTTGATATATTCCGCTCCCTGCTCATCAAAAACGACTCCACCAACTTGTTGATGTTGTGCCAATGCTGCCCAACCTAATAAAGCGGCAACTCGTGCTGCAATCACGCTTTTAAAGGCAACTCTAGTCGCAAAGCGCATTGAAGAGGATTGATCAATCAATAGATAAACTGAGCGTTCACGTTCTTCATGATAAACTTTGGTATAAGCTTTACCAGATCTCGCAGTCAGCGGCCAATGAATCAAGCGAATATCATCTCCCGCCTGATAACGCCGTACTTCGTCAAAGTCCATCCCCCGTCCACGGGCATGCGAAGCATTGATACCATTAGTTACCGAATTAACTTTATTAGGATTAAAGAGCTGCAATTCGGCTGCGCAATAGCGCATCGCCAAAAGCTCATTAATTTCCGGATTAATGCCTTTAGTCATAATTTTTCATTCACTAGATATTGATAAAATTTTTACTCAGGATATATGAAAGTGTATTCCTAAGGAATCGGAACTACATTTAGGATTTTATCAATGATTTGATCACTATTAATACCTTCAACCTCAGCTTCAAAAGTAAGTAAAATCCGATGACGAAGGACTTCGTGAATCATCACGTGAATATCGTGCGGAGTAACATAGTCGCGACCTTCCAGCCATGCATGAGCACGAGCAGTGCGTTCTAGCGCAATTGTTCCACGAGGGCTGGCACCAAAACTGATCCATTTAGCTAGTTCTGCTTGGTATTTTTGTGGATAACGAGTTGCCATAATCAGTTGAATGATGTATTCTTCTAAAGCATGACTTAAATGAATATTAGCCAGTTGTTGCTGCGCTGTAAAAATCGCTTCTTGCGTAATTCGTGGACGATTAGCATCCGCACTATTATTATTTACGCGATTCAGTGCTAAAATTTGTGCCTCTGCAGCCGCATCTGGATAAGCAATCTTAACATGCAGCATAAAACGATCTAGTTGCGCTTCAGGTAAAGGATAAGTTCCTTCTTGTTCAATCGGATTTTGCGTTGCCATAACCAGGAATAATTGTGGCAATGGATAGGTTTGTTTTCCAACGGTGATTTGTTTCTCACCCATAGCTTCAAGTAATGCCGACTGAACTTTAGCCGGTGCACGATTAATTTCATCGGCTAATAAGAAATTATGAAATAAGGGACCAGATTGAAATTGGAATGTATGTTGCTCAGGAATATAAACATCAGTACCAGTTAAATCTGCTGGTAATAAATCTGGTGTAAACTGAACTCGATGATAAGAGCAGTCAATACAAGAAGATAAAGTTTTAATCGCGGTAGTTTTAGCAAGCCCCGGTGCACCTTCAACTAAGAGATGTCCTGATGATAATAATGCAATGAGTAAGCGCTTGGTTAGTTCAGATTGTCCAACCACTCGGCTATTTAGATAATTAAGTAATTGTTGAAACTGTTCATGTTCGGTCATAAATCCTCCAGCATTTTAAAAAACCAGTTATGGTTACTCCTTTGAATTAATCTAACTCCGTCTGACAAGCAAAATTTACACTTTAATCAGACGTTATTTTTTCAAACGTTGGCGATTGTAACACATCATTTTTAAAAAATCAAGATTCTAATCCCCCCCTTAAACACCGTTAAGTATAACCACTTGATATAAATTAATAAACAATAACAAACTCAGTACAAATTAGCATTAACCTTGATTAAAATATAATTCAAACATGGATCTTACGAAGACTAAAATTTAACACGAAGAGCAAAAACACACTAATAAAGCTCATAAAAACTTGACATTTAGTCCAACAATAAAAGCATTCGAAATTTATTATAAAGCATACTGGGAAACTCACATTTAAGTTACTCGAAAAAAAAGAATTTTTCAGTTGTATACATTAATTTTGAAAAAATTTAGACAATAAAAGAGCTAATAAATCCCAAGGTAACTCCCTCACTAATCATTAAAGATAAAATAAAACCGCTCCATAATTTAGTCCTGTTAATTATCCCACTTGCATTTTGAAAGGCTCCATAATATAAATATAGTTGCCAGAAATATATTCCATAAAACACACCCATCCAAACAAAATCAACAACACTGATAAACCCAGATTTATTACCGGCAGTCAAAAATAATCTATTATCAAAATGTCTTAAGATTAATAACATTATTGATAATATTACATACGGAATTCTGGCAATTCCACAATAATTAAAAAAATCAACATAACGTAACGAGGAAGCTTTAAATATTTTTGCCATGATTAAAAACATCGTACTAATGATTAACCATGAAATTAATATTTCCATTACTATAACAGTAAAATCTAAATGTTTAGATGGTGATAACTCACTATGATCTAATAATCCGGGAAAGTGAAATTGCCCAAACCATGCCAACAAACCAGTAACTAAGATTATCAGAGCAGCCAGAACTAGCCCAAACCAACCGTTAATTCTAACGAATGGATTTTTTATAAAACTAATACAGTAAACAATAACACTTCTCTTGCCACCTCGCTTAAAGCTCAATAGAGTAAACTCTTTGGGTGAAATTACTCTGTTATTTAATAAGTTCGATAGCTCTTCTTTATTTTTATCCATATTTAATTCATTAGAATATGATTCTATTAATTAATGGTTCAACAACAGCAAACAAAACTACATTTGTAATGATAAACGCACTAATAAAGCATAGCCATAATTTGCCACCAACTAATCCCGAAGATTCTTTCAATGCATTAAAGTATAACACAACGACCCAAATCAAAAATGTATAAGAAACTACTGATAGTAGCATATTGAGAACTTTTGTTAATAAACTACTACTAGTACTAACACTAAAACTTAATACATCAGGGTTAAGAAGATACAGTAGATAACATATTGTCGCCAATAACAAGTATGGAAATTTTACTATTAGACTAAAATTAATCAAATCAATATGCCGAAAATTATTAACTCTAATAATTGTAAGATTTAATGAAGCAATAAAGACCCAAACTACCCAAGTAAATAACTGCTCAAGCAAAAGCTGAACTTCATTAATCCTTTTATGTTTATTTAACACAGAGAATCCAATTAAACCATCATAATGTAAATGTAATTGTGTACCAATTATGCTCAAGTAAACTATCCCCATAATTCCTAAACTTAGTAAATCAAATGATTTGATATGAGCAAAAGGGTTAATACATAATGAAAAAAATCTAGCTGTAAAACTTAAATTCTGATTTACGATTTTGATTAATAGATTATATTCATCTCGAGATATCTTACCAGTAACCAGTAAATATTGCAGACGCTTTCTATAACTTTCATAATTCATGATACCCCCAAGTTTTAATAGTAGCTTCTGAGAGAAATTTAAAACAGTTAATTATTTAGATTTGACTTTACTACAACATAATATCCACTAAATCACATTCTAGCTTATTAAGTGAATGACTTCTTGAGTAAATTTTGAAAATCTAACTAAATTATATTTTATGCATATTTGCTACTCAGCAGAGCTGCTGCTTCTGTCGCTGTAATTTGCCCATTTTCTAACATTTCAAGAACTTTATTTGCATCGAATTGCTCTTTTTGTTCGAGTTGATTTAAGCGTTCGATCAATTGATTTAACTGGTTTCTAAACGTTGGATATGATACCTTATGAATTTTACTCATCTCCTTTAAACTGCCAGAACACTTAACAAAGTTAATGATAAAGTTAAGATCATCATCACTCAACTGCAATAATTCAGGAATGTCAAAATTACCCTCAAATTTAGTTTTACATGAGTTACATTCAATTTTAATGACATTTAACTCTTTTGATTTACACGAGGGGCAATTTGTAATAATTTTACTCATTTATTCGGACCTTAAAATTTACTAATACAGTATGTAATGCTAATAAATGTTTCTGCTATTTTGCAAGCATCAAAGACTCTCTGATCTATGTTTTTTATTAAGTTTTGGCAAATTAAATTTGCATACCAAGTATCATTTTAATAGATTCAATATCATTATATATTAATCCAGCATAATAATCAAATATATTTAACCAATATAATTAATAGTAAATAATATTTTTAATTATATTAAAAGATTATTACATATAATATAAAAATATATTATATAATATTGCCGTAATGAACCGCATCAAATGTTAGAAACACTTTTAATAGTAATGCTACATTAATCACCTAAGTTTGTTCTTTGTATGCAAAATAGTTATCCGTTAAATCGGTTGTAAGCATTTTTTTATAATATAAACATATTTTGAGGACATGTCAATAATGTTGGGAAAAATAATTCAAGCATTTGTACTAGAGCTTTATGTTGTTACCTTGTTAAGTGGGTGTGGCAGCGGTGGTGACAGTGGAACAATCACTGAAACTAACAATCAGCCTTCTTTTCTGGCAAAACCAACTGGTATATATAACGTAGGCTTCCGAGATTTTCACTTTCAAGATAACTCTCGTTGTCCGGATGTTTTTTATCAACCTGGTGTTAATAACAGAGATTATAGCCCTGATAATACTAATTATTGTCGAGAAATAATGGTGAGAGTATATTATCCGACAAGCCAAACTCAAAATCTGGGTAGCCCAATGTATCCGCCTTTAGTTCAAAGATTTGTAAATATAGCAACACAAGCGCCAAATATGACCGAAAGTGATATAGCACAGCTTTATACATTACAAAGCTACTCGACAAATCTAGCACCAATAATTAATAATATTCAATTCCCTACTGTGATATTTGCACATGGAGGGAACTCTTCAGTTCAAGAATATGAAAATCAAATTGTAAATTTAGCCAGTTATGGCTATATTGTAGTAGGTGTAAATAGCTTATTTATTGGGAGTTATATAGCAATTCCCGATGGGCAAATTGTTTTAGCAGATGAAAACGCAACACCAACAATAATAGAATCACAACAAACTGCTGATCTAGAGTTTATGTACAATAATCTAACAAACCTAGGAACACTATCAAATTCAATGAACTTAAGTATGATCGGTGCTACTGGTCACTCGTATGGTGGCGGTGCGGTAGAAAGCATGATAGCAAACATGCCTGGAAAATTCAAAGCGGCAATTACAGAAGACCCCTTTTATGGCGATAACTTTAGTAAAGGTGAATCTGTTGTCATTAATGGTTATAATTTACCACTTTTAAAAATGCTTTCTGGCACTATTGGGTACGCGCCCAAAACCCTTGGATTTACCCTTACTTACATGCTAAATCAAAATAATTATATAATGGGCATGGCACCGTCAAATGAAATTCTATGGCAAGGAACATATCCATTCTATACTGTCCACTCAGAATTTTCTGATGAAAATACATTAAAAAACATGCCTGGATTTCAGATAATAAATGATGATTATTTAACATATACCGGAATGACTTTATGGAGTAATTCTCCCAGCAGTTATATTGTTACCGCTATAAATGAGAATATGGTAAAATTTTTTAATTATTATCTAAAAGGTAATATCCAGAATAACCCTTTTAGCAGTTGTATTCCATTAGTAAATAATACTGTAATAAGTTGCGGTCCAACTCAGTATGGTCCGTATTAATACAAGCCACTATTCATCGCTACTTTAAGACTTTGACTGGCAGCAACTGTTTCAAGTGATAGCTCTCATCTTCTAGCTATTTAAGACTAAAATGTTAGCTTGTGTCTAATTATGAATGGTACCATTATAACTGAATTAGGATATTCAAATTAAATAACCTTAACATATTTACGTTTGTGTTTTTAAATCTACCAGACCTTCAAGCTAACACATTGTATATCAATCACTTTTTAGACTTAGATTAGTTTGTGTACTATTAATTAGATAAACATTACCAAGTTGTATATAATTCGGATCAAACATTTAACTATAGAGTGAGATCAAAATATGTCAAATGTTAAGAAGAATATACTTTTTACTGCACTAACAATAAACTTAATATCTTGCGTAGGAAACAACTCCAGCATTAATACCTTAGGCAACTCTACCCAAACAGCTTCAATTATGGCAGGAAGCACGACCGCAGAGTGTTCAACACCCCGATATGACCATTATTATGCGTACAATACAATGAGCAATGATCTAAGTGCATATGCTATCGATAAAGGTGGCGAACTAATATCAATATCTTTAAATATTCCAGAGATTCATACCGGAATAAGACCAGCTGGAATAGCTGCCAGCGCAGATGGAAATTATATTTATGTTGCAGGACAAATGGATAACACTATTTCCGTTTATAGTCATAATTGCCTAGATAACAGCTTAACTAAGATTCAAGTAATTGCTGAATCATTTGGCGTATATCCATTTACAGTTACGCTATCTCCAGATGGAAAATACCTTTATGTTCCAAATTATACAACAAATGATATTTCGATGTTTACTATCAATGAGACTACAGGTAAATTAACCCCTTTATCAACAGCTTATGCACCTAATGGAACTGTTACAACTAATGGTATTGGCACAATGGCTGGTGGTGGAGCACTACCACTGAAATTTGAAAACACAGGAAAATATGCCTATGCTGGTAACTATGGAAGTAATACTGTTTCACTTTTTAAGTATAACGACACTACAGGTGATTTAATTTATATTCAAACATTTTCCTCAAATGGGGTTGGGCCAAGGAGAATCATGTCAGATAACAATGGACATCTGTATGTGTTAAATGAATTTAGCAATAATATTTCTGCATATAATATAAACCCAACGGATGGAAGCTTATCTTTGATCAATGTTTTTTCAACTGGAGTAGATCCAATTTATATGTTTATAACCACTACGGATAGATTCTTATATGTTTCAAACGCTGGAGAAAATACAGTATCACAGTATCAGATTCTGTCAGATGGTAATCTGAATAATATAGGCACGGTAAGCACAGGCATGAATCCAAGAGATTTTTATGTTTGCCAAGATCGCTATTTATACGTTGGTGTTGCTAATGAAAATAAGTTAAATATGTTTTCTATTAATGATTTAGATGGAAAATTATCCGCTATGTCCACATTCTCCATTAGCGCGGGTATGTCACCATCTGGAGGCGTTTGTATATGAAATTATAAGCCAGTCATGCTCTCAATTGTAACTATACTGCGCAATAGAAATGACCTGTTATTATTTGATATGACTACCATTAAGAGCTAGCGGATCCACGTTCAGCAAGAGTGTTCCCTGTGTATCACAAACAGTTGCCAAAACCAAGACCTCTGATTTAACACCAGCTATTTTTTTAACCGGAAAATTAACCACTGCAGCAATTTTCTTACCGATCAAATCTTCTGCCGAATAATTTTGCGTAAGTTGTGCCGAGCTGGTTTTTATACCCAAATCACCGAAATCAATGGTTAAAACATATGCCGGAACACGCGCTTTCTGATTAATTTTAGCATCAAGAATTGTACCACTGCGAATATCAACCTTGCCAAAATCATCCCATTCAATTAACTGTTGTATCATGCTTGCTATCCAATATCTAGTCTAACTGACATCTAAAATGCACTAATGAGCAAAATATTTGCTCATTAGTCAAAAATGTAACTAAGCGGGCTTTTCATTACAACACAGTTAATCGCTTAGAATGGAATATCATCGGCTTGTAGCGAAGGTCCAGGAGCATTAAATCCAGATGCTTGTGGAGCTGGCTCATTCCCCGGCGCTTGATCATAACCACCACCATAGCCACCATCAGGTGCACCAGCTTCTTCAGAGCGCTCACGACTACCAATAAATTCAATATTTGAAGCACTAACGCGCAATGTGGCAACCGCTTTACCCTCTTTATTAATATACGCATTAGCACTTGGCGTACCTTCAATTAATAACTTACTACCTTTTTTTACCCACTTTTGTACTGTCTCTGCTGTGCGACCATTGCAGCTGATTTCTAACCAGTCAGTTTTTTGATTATCTTTAGGACCTGTTGTAACCGCCAAAGAGAAAGTTACGAAAGATTCGCCATTTGGCGCGTAACGCGACTCAGGATCACGACCAACATTACCTGTAACAAATATTTTTTTCATAACCATGCCTTCATTCAAAAATTAAAACTCAATCCTCTATTGTACATCATCAAAGAAACGGCGTAACCAATTATCTGCGTTGATTATGACTCAATATTTCATCAAAGGTATATTCTTGATAGCATTTACCATCCCGATAAATCGTTTGCATCAAGTCACTAGCCAGCAAATGTTCATCTTCAATTCGCTCGGTATAAATATCTTGTTTATCACGACTAATGTAGGTGCTAACATGCCCTTTTAATGACTGTTTGCCGAGATCTGTTATCGGACGTTTTTGCAAATCATGCCAGACTTTGCCATCATAACGTGCGGTCGCTTTCATCGAAAATGAAAATTCATCACGTCCTGCATCATGAGTCAATCCGCTACCCATGCCAAATACAATATTTTCTAGGCTAATCCGTGCTTTATCCAAGCGAGCAACAATATGCCGGATGCTATCGTTATTAATTCCATCGCCCTGAATCACACCGATATAAGGCGGTAAAACTTTATAGCCAAATTTATTAACGCTGTAACCGAATTTATCCATCAGAATTTTAATTACTTCCAAGCACATGGTAAGCGGATCACCAGAATCAGGTCTGACAACTACTTTACCACCCAAAGCCCCCAGTTCAATGATTTTGTCACGGTAAATACCACCAATATAATCACGAGTCAGGCGATAAATATCATAGGTATCACCAACTATTGAAACAATCGGTAAACCTTCTTTATTTTTAATCTTATATTCTAATAAATCAATCATCATCTTCACAGCAGGCAAATCATCACGAGTATCTGAATCAGACCAAGTGCACATTACACTGTGCTCAGAAGCACTAACACTCATACCGTAAGCTTTGTTTGTATTGTAAAAATGCTTGATATTGCGATTTGCCTGAGCACAATCCGTACCGTTAAAGCCAGCAGATAAGTGCGCCATTCCTGCCAAAATATCTGCCTCATAGCTATCCGCACCGCGTGAACCAAAGTTATGCAAATGAAAATTAACCTTACCCGCTTCTCCACTATGTTTAATCATCATATCATCAAGGTAACGATATAAATCTAAAGCAATTGACGCAACGGTTGTCATTTTCCAGCATACCCGCTGAAACATAGTTTCAATATAAGAACTCAACCAACCACATTTAGGATCTGTATTAACAATTGTAACTGTAGCAACTCCGACAGGAACCAGCATACCTTCTGGCACAGCACGAATTTCCAGCGGCAGATAACCATTGTGTTTATCTAAAATATGCTGCCAACGCTCACGGTTAAAGCTAAATCCTTGCTCACGCAATTCAAGTTCTGCCTCATCCAGCATCCATGGTTCAACAGGCTCAGTAATATATTTTTTAACTGCATATTGGTGCCCCATTGCTTTAATTATATTAGTATAACGATTGCCGCGTCGAGGCACAATAGTTGAAAAGATATATTCAGTGTCTTCAGGCAACATTTTGCCATGATCATTTTTATATGAATCAATATCAAGAATTATGTTGCGGCGTAGGTTATTACTCATATATCCTCTTTTTAAAACTAATTATTATAGTTTGCATCTTTAAATCGCGAACTTTATCTGATTTAAAAACTTGTTGTGTAGCTGTAACTATTCTGCAGCATATTTGTACAATTTTATAGCAGCGGTGAGTATGGGCAATCTTTGCTTGAACTCTATACTAGAATTATATTCGTTATTGAGTTAATTTACAACGCGTTTTTTTACCACTGAGCGCAACTGGAGTAGCGGCAGTCAAATCAACACTCATTAATTTTTGAATCTGTGGCGTCAAGCCATTTTTTTCTGCATCTTCAAATTCATCACAATTATCTTTAGTCGCCAATGTATTAGCAGATTGCCAGTAGGTCAGTTTTTTGCTGCTAATTTCCAATGGCTCTGAATAATTAGCGGCAAATACTTGGCGCTTACTATCCAAGTCAAAAATCAATACATCGCGCCCACCCGGACCAGTCCCCCGATCAATGAAAACCAGATTTTTCCATTTACCAATAAAATAACTCGCTTCACCACTATCAGTTTCCCAACCAGCAGCGCTATCCCAGCTGCATGATGCATCATCTCCTGATTTAATTAAAACATGATCTCCCGGCGCATCTTCATCTTTTTGAGTAATTACCGTAATAGTTTTATAACGTAAACATTTACCATTTGTACTCTCAGTCACTTTATACGGCGACTCACTCCCATCCAGCATACCCGAAAAACTATCGGCAAAAGCTGGCGTTAATGACAAACACAGTAAACTTAAAATTAATTTTCGCATAATTTCCTCTTTGAAATATTTAATATTCTGATTATAGTCATTTACACAAAGTTTACAACTACTTACAAACGTGCAATTAACTCCCTAGCCCATGGTTTCTCAGAGTTTTGATATTTGTTCTTTTTATTAGCCCTTATAGATGACTGTAGCTCAAAATTAGCTCCACTATTATCTAGTAAATAAACTTCATCTAAATAGTTTTTAACTAGCACCAGATTATTGGCAGACTCATGAAAACGGCGCCGTACGGTATTTTCGGGAATATCATGTCCACCACGAGCCACACGTTGTGCAATCCGTTCCAAATTTAATTCAACACTATTTAAACCAATATAATAAGCTAAGGTAAAATACCCAGCACTCTTGGCAGCAATAATTCTTTGCATAGTACCCCGTCCAGCCAAAGTACTTTCCAAGCAAATATTTAAGCCATTTTTTAACGCATCATCATACATTTTTAATGCTTGCTTGCCAGCTTCTACTTGATAAGTATCTGGATATTTTGCCCGATACACTCGATTCAAAACATCTGGATCAATGTTAGTTTGAATATCGCTCAAATTCAGATAATTACGCAATGAGCTTTTTCCACTTCCGTTAGTACCAACTAAGAATACAGCTAATGGTATATTTTCATAATGAAGTTGAATCTGATTTATTATCTGTTGATTAATAGTATGGTTCATGCTATGTCTTTCTAAAACTCTGCTAGGTCTTTTTCAAATGGGCTATTCTTTTGAAGTAGCGTAATATGCCGCTTCTTCAAATTCGCTTTTTGAACCTGTAATGAAGGATCATTCTTCGGAGTCTTACTGCTGACAACTATCGCAGTTTTACGGGGATTTATTGTAAACTTAGCATCCTGTTCCGTCGCTAGAATTTGTTTAATTGCGTGTGCGATATTGCTACCTTTTAGCTCCACAAGCACCGTCTTATCATCAAAATTAAGCGCGTAATCACAACATAAATCATGGTGTCCACGTGGATAAAGACAGCCATCAACCACAATATAATCAATATTTTTACGTACTGGATTTAACAGAATAAATTTACTCTGTTTTTCCTCACACTTAACCTGACTGTGATTTACCGATTGAATACAACTACTCATATTTTAAATCCAGCAATTTATCAAAATCCAATGCGGTCTGCTCGGATACTTTATCCAGATTGTCGGCTAAAATCAGGCGATTTTCATAATCACGCAAATCCCGCGCACCACCATCGGTAATATAATACGCCCGAACTTCTTCAAACGATATCAACAAATCTTTATCAAATAGCGTCTGTTTATCCTTAACATCATTTGCCAAAATCAGATTATTCAGTACCGTTAAAATATACGGGCTATGGGTGGTAATATACAATCCATCGCTACTGGTTACATTGGTTACATAAACCAATAATTCGGTAATTGCCTTTTGCGCCGATGGATATAAGTGCGCTTCCGGCTCTTCAATATATAAATGACTAGGTTGACTACTCAATAGATAGTTCCGTAACACTAAATAAATTGGCAATGTTTCCTGTTGCCCAGATGAACTATGCCATGAACGGACAGCTCCAGAATTTTGCTGGATAAAACCGCCTAATTGATCATAAACAAATTTACCCTTTAGAATAGCCATAAATAAATTATCAAAAAATTTAATTTGCCCATCTTTATGCATAGTTTGTATATATTCTTTGGATGTCTGTCCAAAATATTCAATTGCAGTTTGGTATTGCTGCCCGAATAGCAATATCAACGGATCAATACTTGGCAGCTTACTATCCGCATTAATAGAGTTAATCATATTAAAAATATTTCTTTGCAAGCTAACCAGAAACATTCTACCGGCAGGAAAAAATAATGGCGAATTAACCGCCTTTAAATCAGACCGTTCCAAGATATCAACAATATTAGACTGAATTACCCCTTGCTTTAAATTAAGATTGGGAGCTTCAGGAGTCTGTTGGCTAATTCTTGTAATGTATTGTCTAGAATCATCATAAAGCTGCATTAAATTATCTGAACAAATAAAAATGATTCTACCTTCTTCAGATTTAACAGATATTAAGTATTCATTATAATGGTATTCAATACTAAGATCATCATTTGGTCCGTAATCAACTCTAAATAGCTGTTGAAAATAGTTGTACACATATAGCCTAATATCATCTTCACTGTTTGCGTAACTATAAATTGGAACCCTTAATACATTTCGAAAGAAATAAATCAATTTCAACAGCAAGCTTTTACCGCTGGCTTGCTCGCCGATAAATACGTTATATTTGCCAAGCTCTATATCAACATCTTTTAAAGTAAAAAAATTTTTTATTATCAATCGTTCTTTTTGCATTTTAATATCTTTCATAATTCTTTTTCCACTAAATGATTAACCATTTATTGAGCATCATTTGTCGCTACATAATTCTTTCATTGTAGATATTTCACTCTCTGTATAAGTTTTAATAAATATTTTAGATTCATTTGGCTTATCATAAATAATGCCAGATTCAACAAAAATTAATTGATATGGTACATCTGGTTTTGCAACAATAATCTCTGACTCTCCATTATTTACGACTCTACAAAATCTAGTATTACTATGTACATAACCAATTTTAATTGCATTTATAAAATTACTGCAAAAATATAAAAACCCGAGGGCTGCAATCAACCATAAAAAAGGTGTTACTATGACAAGAATAACTAATTCTGGGTACTTAAATAATTTTTGCTTTAAACCTAACCCCATTTCATTTTTAAATTGTTTAAAAGAATTTTTCATTGTAAAAACTGGCAGTGTTAAATAAAGCACTATGAATAAAATTAATAAACACATTCGCCAAATTTCACCCTGTAATGTATACACAAACGAAAAAAAGCATCCCATAACTTTAAAACAATATCGTCTTGTACAAAGTATGAGGCCTTTATCAAATAAAGATATTCGAAAGCATAAAGTCTCAGCGAATATATAAATAAAGATATTATTAATATTGAAGAGGTTACACTTCTAAAAGGATATTTAACAAATCCTTCATATAAGAATTTAAAATATTTTAATGAAAACCCTGTAACTAGAAGTATAAGTTTTTGTAATATATTCTTAACACAAGCTTTTATACAGCTACAACAACATTTATCACACATAAACTCCTCCAAAGTTTAAACCAATATAGGTATAAATATCTAACGCTTTCTAATTATTAACGCTGCAAGAATTTTTTATTTGTTTTTTCTCTTGCCGAGAAAAAGTATGTTTGTAATTTCCTTGATTTGAGTTCAGCATGATTGTTGATTCAGATATCAATTCACACACTTCATTAATTGACTCCGAAGTGACATTGCCATAATAATTGTAAAATAACGTCCAATTAAAAACCAGAACTAATTTTTCATGCTGGAATGGTTTTATTGTGACAGGTAATTTGTTTTCATAATCGTGAATGGGTAATATTTCAGAGATATTTTTATGAGCTCCATATAACTCATAAATTTCAAGTTCAAGATTTTTTTTGTTTTGGACCCCTAGCGTTATATAAATATTACCAAAGAGCCCACCCTCATTAATTATTTCTATCATTTTCATTCTTGGTTTTGACCACAAATGTATGAAAACACTGTCACTTATTTTTAGAAACCATCCAATTACTGAATCCACTTTACTCTCCAAAAAAACTATTAATTTACCATAACAAAAACTGATTTATCCAGTTGTTTAAATAGATAAGAAATAAAGCTAAGCAAGTCTAAACAATCTTCTTTAGCTATCCCCCAATCTAAAGCCGTTTCATGAGCCGTCGGATTTCTTACTGCTTGCATTAAACCTGCTGACAAAAACTTCACACCTTCTTGTACATTTTGTTCTGTTTGTGTTTGCCCTGCATTTAGTTTTAAAGAGCCTTTCAAAGAAAAAACGTCCATCATTAATTGATAACCATCCTTATCACTTCGAGATTTTTTCTGAGTTTCTTTATTAAATGCCTTAGATGCTTCAAATACGGCATGGAAATAAAATCCTGAGACAAAAAGTTCTCGAGAATGTAGAACAACTGAATGATGGTATTTTCTCTCGAAAAACTCATCCCACAGACTATTACCATCGCTAAAACCAGCATTTTTGTATATGGATAAAGCTTGTTCCTGTATATCTGGTGACAACTTACTTATTACCATATCAATAAACTGTTTTAACTTAATGTTTTTATCATCAAATGGAATATTCTGCTTAGCTAGAGTAAATATCCAATCAATAAATCGTGATGCTCTATCAGATGTGATATTTACGTCAGAAACAATAAAATGCTCACATGAAAAATTAAAAACTGAGGTTGCTGCAAGATCAATATTTTTTAATGAGGTACTATACTTAATTGCATCTCCAATTTGCAATGCAATCATTTTATAATTCATAGATATCTCCCTACAGAAGTGTTCACTTCAACTGATATTAATTTTGGCAAAAGTATATCACGTGGATTTTGTAAATTTAATACTTCTAAATGATTATTATATATCTCTTCATCAATTCTACTAATAATATATTCAAACGATTTAATAATTTCATCATTAGGGGTTGTAAAGCTCAAGCCATTTAACTTGTCCCTGTTTATTGATTCAAACGCCGTACCTGCACTATTATAGATATTAAACTGACGTTTGAATACTTGTAGTTTATAATAATATCTACTATCAAAATTAATTGCATCTATTCCATGACCAATACAACACTCTTCCAATGCCATATTGGTTACGCTAACAGGCTCCCTCGCTCTATCATCAGTAAAATTAAAACTTGACATCACACAGCATAAGCGGTTACAATCCGCCCTAGAGTTAATCAGTTACTTGAAAACTGGTGCTTGTAGGTGGCTTAATGGTATAAGCGTGCTACAAGTAAAAATAGCCAACCCACAGTTGGCTATTTTTATTTCCAGATTTTATTTAGTGCAAATTAGCAGGTTTGCCTCGGTTCAAGAAGTGAATTACTACTGCAACTACTGCAAATAAAACATATCCCCCAGCAATCTCCAGCGGGATAATCTGTTTTTCAGCGGCCAGTGAGCCAAACCAGTACATTGATCCATCTAGGTTAATTGAATGAATTACTCCGAATAACGAAGCAACTGCCAATATTGCACAAGTTACAACAGCAGCAACGATTCTCCGCTCAATTAGATAATAAACCAAAGCAGCCCACAAAGTTCCGGTCACAATAAAGCCATTACCAAAAGTTACGATTGCAGCAACATCTGACAGTTTGCCACTATTAACCGTATAAAGCAAAGTATTTAATTTCTCCATCGAAACTAAGTCGGGATTAGAAGATAATTTAATTTCTGCCATCCGCGCAATAGATGGGAATAAGCCCAAAATCGCAGCTGGTAAATATTTCTTCTCACTAATCAGGAACACCTGCATCGCAATTTCAACACCAACAAAGAATAATACAGGAGCTAAAATTGCATCGGGAACTAACTCAATTAAATAGTTCACAAAACCAAACCATGCACCAATACCTACCACAATAATATTGATTAATAAATATCCAGCACGTGAATCCATTTTTTTATAGGCAGGGAAACCAGCATATGGTGTTGTTTGCGCCGTACCGCCAAATACCCCCATTAGCATCGTAGCAATTCCGTCAATCATTAATAAATCTTTTGGTGAATACTCTTCGCCCAGCACCGCTGCACTTTCAGCAACTGAAACGGTGCCAAAAATCACCAACAAAGCAAAAGGAAAAGCAATTGAGAAATATTTTGCCGCAACCTCCAACGAACCAAAGAATGTCAAATCAGGTGAAGGAAACGCAAATTCAATTTTAGATAAGCTAGGAATATGACTTTGACCAGTTAAGCCAATTTGAAATAGATAATAAACCACTGTGCCAATTACAATCGCAACTAAAATGGCTGGTAGATTATACGGTAGCTGGTATCCTGCAAAATAAATCATTACAATAATTGCCAACACCAAAAAACTAACTAATGGCAATTGTAACATAGCAAGTAAAGGGAAGAAGGCTATTAGACCAATTGCTACTCCAGCTAATCCACCCAATAAAGCAACAGTTGGCAATGCATTCTTAATTTTATGCGCAAAAAATGAAAAAACAAATTTCACAAAGCCAATAAAAAAGCAGCATGCACAACTGATATACCAGCTATGTAATGCTGCTGCCTCTGGAGCCATGCCTTGAGACTTAAACATCAGAAACGATGGACCAACAACGGCAAGAGTCATTCCGATACAAGTTGGCGCATCCAGCCCAGACGGGAACGCCGTTACATTATCCCGACCAAGCTTCTTTGCCAGACGAAAGGCAAAATACATGAATACTAAATTGCCAAAAACCACGCCAACTGATAAACCAGGAATAATGTGCTTAACAACTATTCCAGCAGGCATACCAAAAACTACTGTTAATAAAAAAGCAATAATCGCCATATTAGTCAAATTATCAAAGACTATAGTTGCCGAGCTACTAATGTCGCCTAGACTAAACCAACGATATTTTAAAACATTTGTTGACCCCATGATATATTCCCCTCATTATAATTATAATTATTAAAGTGTAAAATTTTCACCCAGATAAACCTGTTTAACTTTCTCATTTTGGACTAATTCATCTGGTACACCACTAGCTAAAACATTGCCTTCGCTAATTATGTACGCACGATCACAAATACGCAGAGTTTCACGCACATTATGATCGGTAATAATCACTCCAATACCCAGATCTTTTAGAAATACAACTACTTTTTGAATATCACTAACCGCAATCGGATCAACACCTGCAAAAGGTTCATCCAGCAAAATAAAGCGCGGATAATTAGCTAACGCACGGGCAATCTCACAACGACGACGCTCACCGCCAGATAGCGCCATTGCATTAACATCACGCAAATGATCAATGTTTAATTCGGAAAGCAGCCTATCTACTTCTCGTTTGATTTTTTTGCGATCCAAGTTTTTTAATTCTAAAATTGAGCGTACATTTTCTTCTACCGTCATTTGGCGAAAAATTGATGCCTCTTGCGGCAAATACCCCAAGCCAAGCGCAGCTCGTTTATGCACTGGAGTACTCTTGATATTTTGACCATCGAGATAGATATCACCCCCATCGCTAGCTAACAACCCTGCCACCATATAAAAGCTAGTGGTTTTACCAGCGCCGTTGGGACCAAGTAAGCCAATTACTTCATTACTATGAACATTAAATGAAACGTCTTTAACTACCACCCGTTTTTTAAACTGTTTCCGGAGATGTTGAACGTCTAAAAAACTACTGGAGCTTAATTGTTGAGTCGCTGCCATTGCCACCACCTTTTTGCGGTTGTAAAATTACTGTCACCCGACCGCTTTTAGTCGTAGAGACTCCGTTAGCATTATTGGAATTTGCACTATAGATTTGAGTTTGAGTATTATAGGTAAGCTTATCACCCATCACCAAATTATCACCCTTTTTAACCCGCGCACGACCAGTCAATACCGCTAGATTATTTTTAGTATTATAATCAAAAACATTACCTTGCCCTTCGGTTTTATCGCCATCATCATTTAGCTGCGAAAAGGTAACTGGCGAACCCGTCATATGAATGGTTTTATAACCATCTTTATCTTGACTAGCTTGCGCTAAACTTGCGTGTGCCAACATACTACCTTGCGAAATAACTACATTTCCGGTAAATACCGTTACCATATTTTTCTGATCAACCGTTAGATGATCAGCATCAATATGAATAGGCTGCGACGCATCTGTTTTTAAGGCATTCGCTGCACCAGAAATAAAACATAGGCTTAAACACCAGCACAAAATTTTTTTATACTCAAACTGATCCGAAATACTAGTAGGCGATTTACGACGAAGCCTACACCAAGTAGGTAAGGAGTAAATCAACGATCTAGGATGCTGAATCAATTTGAGTATATATTTTGAATTATTTATCATAGATCACCTTAACATTTGATTCAATTACTAATAATTTCTTGTCATAATCAACACTGAATCCCATACCGGTTAAAATACTCTTACCCTGAACGGCACGTATCGGTGCAGAACTATTTGCAAATTTAGTTTTACCATTAATGTTTACGTTCTTAGTATAAACATTTATATTCTGCGATGGAACTGACTCAAAAAAAGTAATAATTACACTCTCACCCAAAAAGCCTAATAAAGTTTGATTATCTAACCAACCATCTTTACTGGTTAGTTGCTGTGCAATTTGAGTTGTAGATTCACTAAATGCTTGGAGAGTCAAGCCCTGCATCATAATCTTACTGCTATCAGGAAATTGAATTCCACTCTCCGCGCTAACCTGATAGATTAAAACGCCTTGAGGAGTATATAGATTGGCTTGAAAGTTTGTCGCAGAATATTCAGGTTTATTCTTGGGTAGTTCTAACTTATGAAAATCAATTTTAGTTAAAGCATTAAGCAATACACACAAGGCACTAAGAATTATCGCCGTTAGTATATTAAATAGTCGGGAGGACTGATATTTTAATCTAAACATTACTCGTTTATTACACCAAATATTGTGCTAGAAAACCGTCATATTTGTTCTGCGCTCTAAGCACGATTTCAACAACCTCACGCAATACACCAGAACCACCACTAATATTGCTGACATAATCCACACGCTTTTTCACATCATTAACAGCGTTATTTGGCGCAAAGCGCAATCCAACAATAGACAGCACAGGTAAGTCAATCAGATCATCACCGATATAGGCGATTTCATCCAAACTAACCCCCAACTCCTCTGCTACCTCACGGATCTTTGCTTTTTTATCGTGAACTCCAGTATAAGCTAAATCAATTCCTAATTTACTACAGCGTGCTTCAGTTGCCAGCGATTTACGACCAGAAATCACTACTGTTTTTATCCCACACTCGCGCGCCATAATAACCGAAAAGCCATCCAAAATATTAAATTTACCAAATGGCTCCTCGTAATCATCACGAATAAATACACTACCATCAGTTAACACACCATCAACATCGGTGGCAATAACTTTAATCATTCGCGCTTTATCGCTGACTGCTTTACTTGGCATATTCCCAAAACCCTCTAAATTAATTTGGCTTGAAATAAATCATGAACATTAAATGCGCCAACTACTTTATTATTGTCATCAACAACTAATAGACCACCAATTTTATATTCATTGACAATATCAACTGCATCAATCGCCATATTCGCCACATGAATAACCTTCGGTTTAATCGTCATTATGTCTTTAGCAGATAATAGGCGAACATCCTGCTCACCATCTAAAACCCGCCGTAAATCTCCATCAGTAATAACACCAAGTAAATGTTGTTGTCCATCAATCACCGCCACTAATCCTAGACCCTTATTGCTAATTTCAAAAACAACTTCTTTTAAAGCGGCATCTGCGCTTACTAATGGCAATCGATCACCCTGATGCATAATATCGCTTACTTTAGTAAGAAGTTTTCTGCCAAGACTGCCGCCTGGATGAGAAAGTGCAAAATCTTCAGGTTGAAATTGACGTAAAGAGAGCAATGCTACTGCCAAAGCATCGCCAAGAACCAGCGTTGCAGTCGTACTAGTTGTAGGCGCTAAATTCAGCGGACAAGCTTCTTTGTCAACCTGCACAGTCAATGCACAGTCAGAAAATTTAGCTAAACTAGAATCAGGATTTCCGGTAATGCTAATAATTTTTACTTGCTTATGCTTAACCGTTGGAATTATCGAGCTTAGCTCATCTGACTCACCAGAGTAAGATATGGCTAACAGCAAATCATTACTATCAAGCATACCCAAATCACCGTGTAACGCTTCAGCAGGATGCATAAAAAAAGCCGCCGAGCCAGTTGATGCCAGCGTAGCAGCAATTTTATTTCCTATATGACCTGACTTACCCATCCCAGAAACGATAATCTTACCACGACAGGCTAAAAGCAATTCAACTGCAGCGACAAAGTTACTATCCAGATATTGTTCAACCTGAACTAAACCAGCAATTTCATCACAAAAAACTTGTTTTGCAATAGTTAATATCTCGGCTGCAGTATGTGTCATAGTAAATTACCCCTCTAAACCACCTGCCGTAATATTGTATCCTGCATCAACATAAAGAACTTCGCCAGTTATACCACTAGCTAGAGATGAAAATAAAAACGCGGCAGCATTACCAACTTCTTCGGTCGTAACACCACGTTTTAGTGGCGCAAATTTTGCCATATGGTCTAAAATTTTACCAAAACCACCAATTCCGCTGGCAGCTAAGGTCTTGATTGGTCCTGCGGATACCGCATTAACTCGGATTCCTTCTTCGCCCATTGCATACGCCATATAACGAGTAGATGACTCCAATGCGGCTTTGGCAATCCCTGCCATGTTATAGTTTGGCAATACTCGCTCACCACCCAAATAGCTCAAACAAATTAAAGAACCATTACGCCCTTGCATCAACGGACGCGCTGCACGAGCTAAGGCAATAAAACTATAAGCAGAAATATCATTTGACATCCGGAATGTTTCACGATCAATATTTTCAACAAAATCACCAAGCAATCCTTTTTTAGGCGTATAGGCAATTGAATGCAAAACGCCATCTAAACCATCCCATGCTTGTCCAAGATTAGTAAATAATTGCTCAATTTGGGCATCATCACTTACATCCAATGGATATACTAATGAAGAACCAAAATCTTTAGCAAAGCCGGCAACACGCTCAGCATATTTTTCGGTTTGATAGGTAAATGCCAACTCAGCACCCTGTGCATGACAAGCTTTTGCCACACCATAAGCGATTGAGCGGTCTGAAATTAAACCTGTTATTAGAATTTTCTTACCTTGTAAAAACCCCATTACATGACTCCTATCTAATGTTGGTTAAATTGATAAAATATAATCTTAATATCTCACCCAAATTATTTTTTGCTGATCTTATCAGGCTTGGGATTATACCATATCAGTCCATATCACGCTTAAATATCAGTTAAATTAGGGTTATTATAAAACATACAATCTGCTTATTTGCTAACAGTAGCGCTAGGCAGAAATAATTTCAATAATTAAATGATAATCCACTTCACGGTTAAGGTAAAATAGAGCTTGTTACATTTTTGTTTGAGAGCCTGAGTCACAATGAAAATCCATGAATATAATTCCGCAGATGAGCAAGCTAGCGCATTATCACAAGCGATAGCTAATACAATAGAACAGGTTTTACGCGATAAACCACAAGTGACCTTAGCTGTGTCAGGTGGTAAAAGCCCGATTAAACTCTTTGAAAAATTAAGTCATTTTGATCTAGCGTGGGATAAAGTCACATTAACTTTAGTTGACGAAAGATTTTTGGCAACTGACCATGCAGATAGTAATGAAAATCTCGTTCGTAAGCACCTTTTGATTAACCATGCAGAGCAAGCTCACTTTAATGGGCTGGTTACAACCAGAAATATTCTCACGAGTGTAAGTAACGCCAATCTGCATATTAAAAATATTGATATTGCAATATTAGGAATGGGTGAAGATGGTCACACAGCCTCAATTTTCCCATGTTGTGATGAATTAAAATCAGTAATTGATACTCAATTAACTCAGGAAAAATATGTTATTACCACGCCTAAAACCGCAAACTATCAACGAATCGGTTTATCATTGGCTGGGATTTTAGAAGTTCCAAATCTATTTATCAGTATCAATGGTGCTAATAAGCTGGAAATAATTACCAAAGCTTCACAAACAAAATCTTTGCAATACCCAATAAGCTATGTGTTGGCTGAACGCAAAGATAGTCAAATTTTTTGGCATAATTAAAGATGAGTATTAGTACATTCCCGCGCTTAGTTGCAGATATTGGCGGGACTAATGCCAGATTCAGTCTGGAAACTGCACCCTATGTTTATTCGCATACCAAGGTCTTAGCCTGTAAAGACTATAAAACTTTGGTTGAAGCTGTAGAATCATACTTAACCGGAATTGGTGTTCCTCATGTTGAATATGCCGCAATTGCGCTACCCACACCAATTGCTGGTGATATGATATTCATGGTGAATAATCCATGGCACACTTGCTCTATTTCTGAGACCAAACAGCAACTACAATTAAAAAACGTTGTTTTTCTAAATGATTTTCATGCATTAGCTTTATCTATTCCTCATATTCACCCTGATTATTTAATTAAAGTTGGTGGAGTTAGTATTGATGAATACAAACCACGTGGAATTGTTGGACCAGGTACCGGACTTGGTGTAGCATCGCTGATTCGCCACCCCAATGGTGAATATCTTGCGGTTCCAGCTGAAGGTGGGCATTCTAGCTTTACGCCTTTCAATCCAGAAGAGGTTGAACTATGGCAATGCGTGCATAAACGCTTCCCTCATGTATCATTTGAGCGCTTTGTTTCGGGGCCTGGATTACAATTGATTTATGAAGCAGTCTGTCATCAGCAACAAGTTACAATCAGCGCATTGCCAAGTCCAGCAGAAATCACTGAAAAAGCAGTAAGTAAAGAATGTTGGCTTTGCCAAACCACTCTTGATCACTTTTGCCGGATGTTAGGCACAATAGCATCCAATCTTGCAATTACGATTAATGCTTTTGGTGGAATATACATTGGTGGCGGTGTTGTACCGCGTATATTGGACTATTTCATGCAGTCTGACTTCCGTTGTCGTTTTGAAGATAAAGGTCGTCTGCGCCAATACCTGGAGAAAATTCCAGTTTATGTAATTACCCATGATTTCCCAGCTTTTCTGGGTGTAAGCTATGCTTTAGAAACCATGATAACCAAAGGTTATTTACCTTAAAAACGAGTATACCAAATGCCAACTACTAATTACCCACGCTTAGTAAGCGATATTGGCGGCACTAATGCCCGATTTGCAATTGAAGTATCTGCCTATAACTTTGTGAAAGTAACGACTTTAAAATGCCGCGACTATCCAACTTTGGCACAGGCAATCATCCACTACCTTCAAAGTTCTGGTTATCATCAAGTCAAACACGCCGCTTTGGCAGTTCCCTCACCTATCGTAGATGACACTTTGTATATGGTGAATAGCCCATGGCATCAATCATCAATGTCGAAGACTCAAGCTGATGCAAATCTGGATAGTTTAATTTTTCTTAACGATTTTCATGCACTAGCTCTATCTATCCCACACATTCCTGCTGAAAATTTAGTTAAAGTTGGTGGACAGGAAGCCGATCATGGCAAACCGATTTGTATTATCGGACCAGGTACTGGTCTTGGTATGGCTACCCTTGTCAAACATCCAACTAGCGAAGAATATCTTGCAATTCCAGCAGAGGGTGGGCGCTCAAGCTTTGCTGCTGCCAGTGAAGAAGAGTTTGAATTATGGAAATTTGTTCACAATCGTTTTAGTCATGTTTCTGTGGAGCGGTTGCTTTCTGGACCTGGGCTACAACTAATCTATGAAGCTCTTTGTACCAAGCAAAACCCTCCGATTGAAAAAATGCTTGAACCCAGCGAAATTACTTACTTAGGCATCACCAACCAATGTTTCATTTGCAAGCAAACTTTAGACCATTTTTGCCGGATTTTGGGGACAACAGCGTCTAATTTGGCTTGCGTAACCAATTCATTTGGTGGCGTATATATTGGTGGTGGGATTATCCCGCAAATCTTAGATTACTTTATTAACTCTGACTTCCATGCTCGTTTTGTTGATAAAGGACGTTATCGCACCTATCTGGCAAAAATGCCAATTTATGTAATTGCTCATGACTATCCGGCAATGCTTGGTTCTAGCTATGCTCTAGACACGTATCTTAATAAACACTATATACCTTAAGGAACTACATGCGAGCAGTTGCACGAAATACAAGTATTATAACAATTCTAATATCTGGAATTTTAAGTGGCTGCGCAAGCAGTAATACAATTAATTCCAGCTGGATGGGTGATTACCGTAAAGAATTAAAAAACAAAACCCTTCCTCAATTAATGATCCCAGGAACTCATTACGCCAATGCATATGATATAGACCCACAAAAACACCTAGAAGTATGTACAGGTGAAACGCTACCTGCTAGCATGAGTAATAATGCGAAGCTTGCAGCATTGGTGGCAGCAGAAAGTGATATTGATATTCATCGTGATTTTGTGGATTACCTAAATACACAAGATAATAATATCCGCGCTCAACTAAATAATGGTATCCGGTATCTAGAATTACAAATTTGCATTCAAGATGCCACCTACTATACTTCCAATTATTACTTAACAGAAAATCTAGACAGCATAGTTAGCCAAATAAAGGCATTTTTGAATGAAAATAAAGATGAAGTAATCATTATTGACTTAGATAATAATTTACGTTCTTTCTATGGTTATCTAAATGAGGATGATTTAAGTAATTTGCATAATTATTTTCAAGTACAGTTTGGCTCATATCTGACACCTAAAAAAGATTGGCAAACCACAACGATGAAAGATATCTGGAATACGCATCATCGAATAATTTTATTTTCTAGTAATAAATTTTTGACTCGCTACTATGATGTCTGGGACAAGGCAGATATCGCATTAGCGGAACCAATGCCGCACTACACTACGATAAAAAAATTAACGGCAATCCAAACTACGATGGATGCAGAATCAGAAAATCAACAACAAAAATTTAGCTTGATTCCGATTTACACATGGTACAATGCCGCTAACATTGACACATCCAATATGTTTAATGGTGACAGCAACGATCATTTGATTATTAATTACCTTTATTCGTTACCACTAGATGCTCCACTGAATATTATCATCAGTGATAATCCATATAATCGTCAATTAGTTAACTATGCAATTTATAAAAACACTGGGACTAATGAGAACAAATAAATAAAGCTGCGCAATTTAGTCGCAGCTTATTTTTGCCTCTAATTTATTTGGCTGGATCAACTTCCAAATAAGTCATCATTCCAGTTGGCATATGCCACGCTAAATGACAATGTAAGAACCATTTACCAGCTTCATTTGCATCAAAAACCACTTTCACTGTTTCACCAGGTAAAACTAAAACTGTATCTCGCAGTGCTCCATTTATTTTGTGTCCATTAACCTCAACCACTTTAAAGGTATAACCATGTAAATGCATTGGATGTGGCATCATACTCTTATTGGTAAAATCAATTTCAATTCTTTGACCTTGTTTAACTTTAAATGGAGTTACATTTGGCCAGCTCTGATTATTGATCTGCCAAACATATGGTGACATATTACCAGTCAGAGTATATTTAAGCACACGATCAACTGGTTTATCTACAAATTTATCATTACTCTGTAATTTCAACTCCTGTGTATCATTCAAAGCCGGAGCGATTGTTGAGGCATCCTGATTTAGCTTAATTTTCAGATTTTTCGTAGTTGTTAAAACTAGACCTGTCTGGCTTTTTAATCCTTCCACTTGCCCCAAAATAGGAAATACGCCACCAGAAGCAGGGATAGTTACAATTATATCAATTCGCTGACCTTCGGATAGTTGAAATTTATTAGAATTAAGAGGCTTAATATCATGTCCATCAACCGCAACTGCAGTTCCTGAAAGTTTACCTAAATCAATCCAATAACCACTACTCGCAGAGCCATTAATGAAGCGGAGCTTAACCTTCTTACCAGCAACTACCTGAGTTATCTGTGGATCTTGTACTGTATGATAATTAGTTAAAAAAGCATCATATTTAACATCATTCAAATCCATCGCCATAGTAGAACCCTTGCCACCATGATTCATCGCCATTCCACCATGCCCTGATTCCATTTTCATCTCATGATCAGAATCCATGTCCATACCAGCCATATCGTCATGCATATCATCATGACCCATCATTTTCATGTTATGCATATCATGACTGGTTTGTGCACCATTAGTTAGCTCAGATAAAATTTGCTCAGGTTTTTTGAAGCTAAAATCTTGGAACATTACAACTACTTGCTGATAATTTTTATCATCAGGGGTTTCAATAATCAATGGTGCCTCAGCTAAATTAATTTCTTGTAAACCATGATGTGAATGCATCCAATAAGTGCCACTATTTTTCAAAGGAAATTGGTAGTGATATTCACCATTTGCCGGAATCTCTGCCTGATTTAATTCTGTGCCATCTTGGTTATTTGGCAATTCAAGTCCATGCCAGTGAATAACGGTAGACTCATTCAGTTTATTTCTAACAGTTACATCAAAAATATCACCAGACTTGGCATAATAACCCCAAGTACCATCAGCTTGCTTGATCGTCATTACTTTTGCAGTTTTGCCATTTACTACAATATTTTGATATTCAACATTTAAAATTGTTGGCGTGGCAATAGCATTTGCAAGTAATAATGTTAATAGTGATAATTTATACATAATTTTATTCCCTCAAATGAATAATATATCAATGTTTGAGAGGTATCCAATATACCCCACCACGGTATATTAACATTTAATTTTTAAACTCGTCAACTTTAATGTGATTAACTAAAGTTCTTAATAAGCTTAGTCAATTCATCGACTTTATTATTAATCTCATTGTCATCCCCACTTCTTCCTGCCTTAACCAGACACATTTGCATATGGCGCTCTAAAACGTTCATTTCTATATTTTTTATAGCAGAACGCGCCGCCTTTAATTGCATCAAAATATCAACGCAGTAACGCTCTTCGTTAATCATTTTCTTAATTCCCTCAAGTTGACCAATTGCTCGATTTAGACGCGCCAACTCTGCTGCATGATTGGGATGTTTGCTATTTTTTTCGCTCATTAAATTTTCCTCGTGATATACTATAGGGGGGTATATAAAAATTTCTATCATGAATTTTATCAAAAATAACACCCTTAAAGTTTAAAATTATTTTCAAAGAAACCAGCTAGAAATGAAAAATAGTGAATTTAATCTGCAAAATGTAAAATGCGCAGGTTGTGTAGGTAAAATTCAAAGTGCCTTACACAAAGTGTCAGGAGTAAAAAATGCACAGGTAAATTTACTCGACAAAACCTTATATGTTGAATATCTTGATGAGAAACTTGATACACAAGTTATTGCCGAAATTGAAAAGCTTGGCTTTGGTGCTAGCTTAGATAAGCTAGTCGAACAGAAAGTGAATGTCTGGATAAATATTGTCTTACCCCTGATTTGTGGTGTTTTTCTGATGAGCATAGGAATGTTACCGCAATTTATGATAAATCCGCTAACAACTATCGGTTTTTATACTGGCTTAGCATACTCACTAGTCTCATTGATAATTACTCTTGGCGTTGGCAAAAAAATTATTTTAAGTGGTTATCTCGGCTTTAAAACGCTCAACTTTAATATGCACAGCTTAATTTTGCTAGGTATTGGTTCAGCATGGTTATATTCTGTTGGTGTCATTATTATTGTCCATTATTGTAAAATTTCACTAGCACCGCATTTATACTTTGATTCAGCATTAATGATTCTGGGTTTGATTAACCTTGGTGCTTATTTTGAAGAACGAGCTAAAACTACAACCAGTAATGCCATTAAGAGTTTGACCAATCTAATACCGCCAAGCACTACAATTATCATTGATGGTATAGAACAACAAATTGCTACCAATCTATTGCGGACAGAGAATCTGATTAAAATTCGCCCGGGCGAACAATTGCCCGCAGATGGAGAAATTATTAATGGCGAAGGATATATTAACGAAGCAATGCTAAGCGGAGAGCCCAACACAGTACACAAAGTTATTGGCGATAAAGTTAACAGTGGAACAATTAATACCAGCGGTGCATTTATCTATCGAGTAAGCGCAGTTGGAAGCAATACTTTGCTGGGTGAAATCATCAAGCTAGTAAAATCAGCGCAACTCAGCAAGCCACCATTGGCAAAATTAGCTGACAAAGTTGCACAAATTTTTGTACCAAGCATTATTCTGATTGCACTAACTAGCAGCTTATCGTGGTATTTTTTTGCCGCAAGCAACAACTTTGCCACAGCCGTGGCTGTATTCATGACTGTTTTAATTATTGCCTGTCCCTGCTCAGTTGGTTTGGCTATTCCAGTCGCTTTAATGGTTGGGATTGGACGAGGTGCAATAAAAGGTATTCTTATTCGGGATGCAAGTTGTCTGGGGCAAATTGATAAATTAGACATAATCCTCTTTGATAAAACTGGAACCATTACTATTGGTAAGCCGCAAGTAATAAATTTAGAGCATATACCGCAAATCACTGTAAACCAAACCCTACAGATATTCAAAACTCTGGAATTGAATTCTGAGCATCCACTTGCACAGGCAATTTTAAGCTACCAATCTGAAATAATTCTAAGTAATACTTCAACGCAATTTAAATCAGTTACTGGTAAAGGAGTAAGTGCAGTTATTGATGGCATTACTTATTATGCTGGGTCTGCAGCATGGATGCAAGAAATGGGACTAAGCAATGAAGTATTAACTATCAATAACCATTATAGTCAAGTTTATCTGGCAACACAAGATAAAATCCTTGCCCGAATTGATATTAGTGATGCGTTAAAACCCGATGCTGCGCTCACTGTTGCCAAGCTACAAGCTCAGGGTCTGACTGTCGCGATGGTAACTGGCGACAATAATAGTAGCGCAAAATATATTGCCAAACAAGCTGGAATAGAACAAATTTTTGCCGAATGTAGGCCGCAAGATAAAGTTGCTATTGTCAAACAATACCAAGCGCAAGGTAAAATTGTTGCATTTGTAGGCGATGGAATTAATGATGCGCCAAGCTTGGCGCAAGCTGAGATTGGTATTGCAGTTGGTGGCGGAACAGATATTGCATTACAAACAGCAAGTATAAGTTTACTGCGTGGATCGTTAACTGCAGTTGATGACGCACTAAACTTAGCACGCAAAATTAATCTTAATATGCGGCAGAATCTCTTTGGTTCATTTATTTATAATTCATTAGCAGTAGCTGTTGCTGCCGGAGCATTTTATCCATTGTGGGGTATCTTGCTTAATCCAGTGATTGCCAGTGTGGTGATGAGCTTATCTTCAATTACCGTGATTGGCAATGCGTTACGGCTTCGCCGTGCTTAACTTGAGGTTTACTATTGTCCAAAATTTGCTTATTAGCCAAGTTTAATATGCTATAATTGCAATAAATTACTCTTAGGAACAAAAATGAGATATTTATTGGCGCTATTCATCCCATGGCTTACTTTTTTCACAATGGGCAAAGTTATCCAAGGAATCTTATGCTTAATTTTGCAAATTACGGTAATTGGCTGGCTACCTGCTACTATCTGGGCTTTTTTTGTAATTTCTGATTACAACAGAAAACAAGAAAATGACCGACTAATCAATGCCATTAACAAAAATAAATAACCATCTAATAGATGATTATTTATTTTTGTCGAAATAGATACTTTTAAATCATACCAATATCTTTAAGAAACTTAATACCCTGCTTATAACCATCATCAATCAATAATTTAATGTGTGCAGGATCCCGATCAAGCTTACTAGCAAAATTCATAGATTTTTGTATTTCAGGAGACATCTCAATCATTGGAATATGATATGGCTGATCTGGATCATCTGGGAAACATTTTGGAATTTTTATTTGGTGCGTAATACCGCGGGAAATCAAATGGGATTCATTATATGCGCCTAATTCAAATAAAAAATTTAAAAACTCGATTTGTCCAAGATTTTGGAACAATGAAACATTTCCCTCTAATTGATTGCGTCTATCATGAATATCTGAAATTTCTGTTGGAGTGTGATCCGTTGTAGTTGGATTAATTTTTATCACCCAAATTTCATCAGGTGTAAATGGTCCAATAATTGGTGCTTTAAGCAATGCATCTATAGGTGGGTTATCGGAAAATAAACCATCCCAATAAGCATCCTTACCAATTTCAACAGCGGGAAAGAGGTTAGGAATACAGGCTGATGCCATTAAATGTTCTGGCTGAATAACTTCTCGATAAGATGAAAATTTAGTTAAGCGCCCACTTAAAATATTACATGCGCCAAGCACCAATACCGGAGCTTTACCTTTAAACTCTTCCATTTTATTAAAATCAGCATGGGTAGTTAAAAGAGCTTTGAGATCGCTAAATTCGGGCCTTAGCCCAGCTGTTGCTATTTTAGCCATAACTTTAGAAAATTCTGACGCAGGGCTACGATTAACTGCTGGTATAAAACCTTTATTTACAGCATTAATCCAAGCAATCATTAAACGATTGATAAATTGCTCTTTAGTGGTTTTAGCGCTATTGTCTTCCCAAAATTCAATTAAATCCTCACAATGCTCATGTCCAAGATGTAGAGCTAACCACGCAAAAAAAGCACAGATTCCACCACCAGAAGTTCCACTCAAGCTCACAATATCATACTTTTCTTGAACTTTATGCTCAAAAAAAGCTTTTAACACACCAGCAGTAAATGCAGTTTGGCTACCGCCTCCTTGGCAAGCTATGGCTATTTTAGTTTTCATGTTTTTCTCTTATTAATCAGGTTAGCATTTTTAAAAAGTTAAATTAACTAGATTAGCAATCTAGTTACAACTTCGCCTTTTATTACGGTAGTATCAATGATTTCCTGTACATCATTATCATCAACATAGCTATACCAAATGCCCTCAGGATAAATCACACAAACAGGTCCTAATGCACAACGCCCAAGACAGCCTGATTTACTGGCACGGTATTTGCCTTCACCCCATTGATCAAGCGACTGCAAATACATTTTGGCAAAATTAAAACCATCTTCACCACTAATATAACCGCAACCTTTACCATCAGCTTTTTTATTAGTACAGAAAAATATATGTCGTTTAAAAAACATCGCTATTCCTTATTAAAGATTATATAGCCACGAATCAAATTTATGTTCGGGAAAAATATTATCTGAATACTCAACATTCACCAAATAAAGCCCATCAGGCATAAATGTTGGTGGCGCAAGTTTACGATCATGCTGATTTAAGAGATCATTAAATTGTGCTATGTTGATACGTTTATTACCGACATAAATCAATGCACCAACCAGATTGCGTACCATATGATATAAAAAAGCATTGGCGGTAAACTCAAAACGTAGCATATCGCCATTTCTATGTAACTGTGCTTTGTAAATTGTGCGAACCGCATTGCGTGCCTGACAATCTGATGCACGAAAGGAACTAAAATCATGCACCCCGACTAGCGAAGATGCGGCTTGCTGCATCAACTCAACATCCAAACCATGAGGATAATGACCAA
Source organism: Neisseriaceae bacterium (assembly GCA_003963245.1). GTDB lineage: Bacteria > Pseudomonadota > Gammaproteobacteria > Burkholderiales > UBA11063 > Aquella. The sequence goes on along the minus strand of RXJX01000007.1, from coordinate 69,243 downwards.
CTAACTTATTTAACAGCGCAGAATGAGTGCTTCGCATTGATAAATAGTAATGGTACTCTCTTTTTCTTGCTGAAAATCTAGCATCAAATTTCTCATCTACTATAGCAGCCTGCTTAACCCTGATCTCGTGTGGTAATTTGGAATTAACGGCAGTCACCCAACCATGGAGCTTACGCTTGGCATTAGTATCAAAATGAACCACCTGTCCAAGCGCATGAACACCGCTGTCAGTACGTCCAGCAGTAATTGTAGAAATGTCTTCATCCGCAAAATCACTTAATGCTGCTTCTAACGATGACTGAACGGTAGGAACACCATGCTGAGTCTGCCAGCCATTAAAATTACTGCCGTTGTATTCAATTAACAGCGCATATCTAACCATCTAAGCCTAGGTCCGCCAATAATTGATCCACTTGAGTTTTAAATTTATCAGGTAAAGCAGAATTCTGCTTCATTTCCAATAGTAATTCACGAGCTTTCTGATGTTCATCAATATGATAATACATCCGCGATAAATTCAACTTTTCCTCATATTCAATATCACTAGGTTCAAGAGGATCAGGAGGAACAAATTCATCACCATTAGATAAAATATGCTCAAAGTTAGATGTAACATCTTCCTCTATTTTAGGTGTAAACGATTCTATACTACCAAAATCCATAACTCGCTCAGCAGCAAAGTCAATTTGCTCAGCTACGCTTTCTATCGGTGCTGACTCTAAAGCAGTGCTACTAAAATCTAAGGTTCGGTTAATATCTTGCTCAAATAATGGTTCATCAGTAACAAAAGAATTATCTATATGAGGTTTAGCTGCATTATAATCCATATGGCGATTAATATCAGCCTCATCATTATTAATAACAGCAGATTCAGGTGATGCCACATGTTCTAATTCAATAGGTGATGCAATTTCTTGTTGTTCATTTACTTCATCAATAGCGCTACTGATCTCTGACGCAACTATAGGCGTTGGTTGAGCGCTAGCTGAATCAGGTATATCCTCTGAAGGAGTATAGCTATAGCGAGTGCAAACATCAGTCAATCCTTTACGCAGCGGATCATCAGAAGCTAAGCTACTATTCAGATTTTCATAAATTGCATTTGCCTTCACCTTTTGTTTGGCAGATAAATATAATTCAAGCAACTTAAGCTTAATATCATCACGCCCACTATCAAATGTCAAAATTTGCTCGAGAGTATTAATTAATTCATCATCAACAACAGAAGATGCTTCTTGAGATACCGCAGCAGATGGCTCAGGAGTTACAGCAGCTGGCGCTAAATCGAAATCAGCTTGTTTTTCTGTCACCGGAGCTTCATAAGGTACATCAACTGGGTTTACCACTGGTGCTTCTGCTACTTGAGAGTGTGCCAAAGCAGCACTATCTACCATAAAATGACTATCATCCAATGAAGCAATATTAGCTTCATCAACTGGGTCAATGTATTTAGGATTAGAGAATTGCAATGGGATTATATTATCTGCCATTTGCCGAGATTTTTTTGCACGCGCGCGGAAAACAAAAATTAATCCAATCCCCAAGAACAGACCCAAAATATAATATTTATAATCAAGCAATGTATCCAAAATCGAATTATCAGATTTAGGAGCTTGCTCAACGACGGCGAATTTTTGCTTCATTTGAGCTAAAGCAGATTCTTGTCTAGCTCTGTTTTGTAAAAGAGGATTAACATCGCTGAAAAGATTCGGCGAGTCAATCTCTAAATTAGGATCAAACTTGGCTGCTATCTGGGTCAATAATGCAATCTTTTGTTGGTTAGTTAATTGAGTATTTAACAAGTAGTCATCAGCAGCGTCACTGGAAATCATAGCAACATCTTTGGCTTCTGGCAAAAATATTTCTACACCAGATTCATAAAGATAATTTATCGGATGTAAATCACGATAATTTTCCATTCCCAAAGCTATTATAATCTGATCAATACTTAAATCAGCTTTAGGATATAATGCCTGCTCAAATTTGGCAACATTATAGATAGTGTCATCTTTAACTGTAGTATAACTAAAAGAGCTTTGATTAAACTGTTTCAAATGTTGCTGGACATAGCTATTATTAAAATCAGCAGCATACGAAACAACTGGTGTTGCGACTTGGGCTTTCGCAGAAGTCTTAGCTTTTGTCAAAGGAATTGGTCTAATTGCGGAGCGATACGAAGCATTATCATTTCGGGCTATTATTACCCGGTCATTTTTATTTGGAACAGAGTTAAGTACTCCAGAATTATCCGCCGAATATTCCAATGGATCAAGTAAAACAGTATACTGACGATAAAAATCATTATTATTTACCTGATAGTGCAACACAAAGCTTAACACAGGAGATTTGATTGGACGTGAAGAGGATATCTTAACAACATTGCCACTATTAGTCTTAACAACTGTAAAATTAAGACTAGCTAATTCGGGGTTAAATTTAATCCCAGCTTCCTGAAATTTATCTTTACCTGCCAAATCTACAGCAAAGTTATTATAATCAATCTTGCTTCCAAAACTAGTAATTGGAATAGTTGCATTTAACCGTTGATTTAGAAATGAACTTACGGTTATAGCGCCTAAATCGGCATAACTGGTAGCCATAAGTAAACTACCAGCCAATGCAACTAGTATTTTACGCATAGCGTTTTACAAGAATATTTAACATTCGACGAATAGGCTCTGCAGCCCCCCACAATAATTGATCCCCAACGGTAAATAAGCTAATGAAATCATCACCAAATTTCAAACGTTTCAGACGACCAACTGCAATGGTTAAACTACCACTTATTGCTGCTGGAGTTAGCTCCGCCAATGTCTCCGGTTTTGAATTTGGTACCAATTTTACCCACTCATTCGCATTAGTGATTAATTCTGCAATTTGCTCTAAACTTAAATCTTTGCGTTTTAATTTAATTGTAAGTGCCTGAGAATGGCTTCTAAGAGCACCAACCCGAACACAGGTACCATCTACTTTAATCGTATCCGGCGCAAAACCTAAAATCTTGTTGGTTTCAACCGAACCTTTCCATTCCTCTTTAGTCTGACCATTTTCCATGCCCGCATCAATCCACGGAATCACGCTACCTGCAAGTGCCGCACCAAAGTATTGTTTAGGAAAATGTTCAGAACGTAATTCTTGAGATACACGACGATCAATATCCAAAATAGTCGTATTTTTATCAGCTAAAATATCTTTAACCGCATTATAAATTACACCTGATTGCTGTAATAGCTCACGAATATTATTTGCGCCAGCACCTGATGCAGCCTGATAAGTCATTGATGAAATCCATTCAATTGCATCAGCCTTAAACAAACCATCTAGAGCAAGTAACATTAAACTAACGGTACAATTACCGCCAACGTAATTTTTAATTCCATCTGCTAAAGCTTGTTCAATATTCGCGTTATTGATCGGATCTAGGACAATTAACGCATCTGGAGTCATCCGTAATGAAGAACTCGCATCTAACCAGTAGCCATTCCAGCCAGCTTGACGCAATTTGTCCAACACAGCATGAGTATAATCACTTCCTTGAGTAGTTACAATACAGTCAAGAGTAGCTAATTTATTGATGTCATATGCATCTAATAGTACGCCAGCATCTTTGCCAACTTGTGGCGCAGCACCACCAGCAGCCGAGGTCGAGAAAAAATATGGCTCTATCGCTACAAAGTCATTTTCTTCGCGCATCCGTTCCATTAATACAGAACCAACCATACCACGCCAACCAATAAATCCTACTTTCAACATTTTATATTTCCCTCAATAAATTTTTAACCACTAATGCAGCTCTTTTTGCTGCCATTTCCTTTAACTCAGTAAATGAATGAAATGCATCACCATCCTGACCTGCCATATCCGATAACGAACGAATTACTGCAAACGGAATCTTATTGGCATAACACACATGCGCAATTGCCGCACCTTCCATTTCACACGCCAAAGCATTAAATTCACTACGTAAAAATGCTGCCTTGCCTGCATCATCAATGAACTGATCGCCGCTAACAATTCGTCCACAAACAACCTGATTTGATTCAAGTTGTATTCTTCTAGTTAACAGCTCTTTGAGCCAGCTATCTGCAACAAATGAAAAAGTATTAACTCCAACTATTTGTCCAAGCGGAACTCCAAATGAGCTCATATCAAAATCATGTTCAACCAAGTCATTAGCAATCACTACATCGCCAAACTTTAATTCTTGGCTTAAATTTCCAGCTATCCCAACATTAATCACGTAATCAGTAGCAAAATTATTTAGTAATGCTTGAGTCGCAATTGCTGCATTTACTTTGCCAATACCACATTTTACGCTTATCACGCTATGTCCGGCGTATACATATTCATTGTACGTATTTCCAGCCAAATTAATACTGCGAATCGGGCTCCAGCCAAGCTCGCCGTCTATCTGACTAAGCTCTTCATCCATGGCACAAATAATCGCTAATTTCACAGCAGCTATGCAACTTCACGATTCATCAATAACGCAATCATTCTAGCTAATTCATATTTTAAATTCTGGCGGGTAACTACCATATCAATAGCGCCCTTTTCCAGTAAAAATTCTGCAGTTTGAAATCCTTCTGGTAGCTTCTCTCGTACAGTTTGTTCAATTACACGCTTACCAGCAAAACCGATTGATGCACCTGGTTCAGCAACTACAACGTCGCCTAAAAAGGCAAAGCTAGCTGATACGCCCCCCATGGTTGGATCAGTCAGCACCGAAATAAAAGGTAATTTTTTAGCACTCAATAAATGTAATACTGCAGAAGTTTTTGTCATTTGCATCAAGGAATTAACACCTTCCATCATGCGTGCGCCACCTGAAGTTGCTACACAGATGAACGGACAGTTATTTTCCGCTGCAGCCATAACGCCGCGTGCAAAACGTTCACCAACTACTGACCCCATTGAGCCACCAATAAACTTAAATTCAAACGCTGCGATAACAACCATTTGTTTATTCATTGTGCCCTGCATCACCACAAGGGCATCGCTTTCACCAATTTTATTTTGACTATCCTCTAGTCTATCTGCGTATTTTTTACTGTCTTTAAATTTAAGAATATCAACAGGGCAAACTTCCGCACCAATTTCTACTCGCCCATCATTATCTAACAACATTTCCAAGCGTTTGCGAGCACTCATATAATGATGATAATTACATTTAGGACAAACCTGAAAGTTTTTTTCTAAATCAGTGTAATATAAAATTTCATTACAACCCTCGCACTTATGCCATAACCCTTCTGGTACATTAGCCTTATCACCACTTTCGACGTTCACCTTGGGTGGTAAAAGTTTACTTAACCAACTCATAATTTTCCCTCAACTTAGTTATTTTTTGCCGCGATCTTTTGTGCCCAGATCAATGGTGCAGACTGATGGATTGAATTACCTTCAGCATCAACTGCTACCGTTACCGGCATATCTTCAACTTCAAACTCATATACTGCTTCCATACCAAGATCAGCAAAAGCAACAACTTTAGCAGACTTAATTGCTTTAGAAACCAAATAAGCAGCACCGCCAACGGCAATCAAATAAACAGCTTGATGATCTTTAATCGCATCAATGGCAATTTGCCCACGCTCGGACTTACCAATCATACCAACTAGACCAGTTTGTTCTAGCATCTGCGGTGTAAATTTATCCATTCGCGTCGAAGTTGTTGGACCAGCCGGACCTACTGCCTCATCACGAACAGGATCAACAGGTCCTACGTAATAAATAAAGCGTCCATTAAAATCAACTGGTAACGACTCTCCATTATTCAACATTTCAGTAATTCGCTTATGCGCAGCGTCACGACCAGTTAGAATTTTTCCGGATAAAAGTAAGGTTTCACCAGTTTTCCAAGTGGCAGTCTCTGCTTTTGTAATATTATTGATATTTACTCGACGAGATTGAGCACCGCCCAATGCTATTTGTGGATAATCAGTAAGCTTTGGTGGGTTAAACACGGCTGCACCACTACCATCTAAAGTAAAATGAATGTGGCGAGTTGCGGCACAATTTGGAATCAGCGCAATCGGCTTGCTTGCTGCATGCGTAGGATAATCCAAAATCTTAACGTCCAAAACAGTCGTTAGACCACCAAGACCTTGAGCACCAACCCCTAATGCATTAACTTTATTATATAGTTCGATTCTTAATTCTTCAATCTGATTTTGTGGACCACGAGCAATCAATTCTGCCATATCAACTGGTGCCATAAGTGATTTCTTCGCAAGTAACATCGCTTTTTCAGCCGTACCACCAATTCCAATTCCTAACATTCCCGGTGGACACCAGCCAGCACCCATTGTTGGCACAGTTTTTAGCACCCAGTCAACAATTGAATCAGAAGGGTTTAACATCGCAAATTTAGCTTTATTTTCTGAACCACCACCTTTAGCAGCGATCTCAATTTCAACTGTATTACCCGGTACAAGATCAAAATGCACTACTGCAGGCGCATTATCTTTTGTATTTTTGCGGCTGAATGCCGGATCCGCCAAAACTGAAGCACGTAATTTGTTTTCTGGTAAATTGTAGGCTAAACGCACACCTTCATCAATCATTTGCTGAATTGACATAGTTGCATTAGTAAATTGAACATCCATTCCAACTTTCACAAAGGCACAAACAATACCCGTATCTTGGCAAATGGGACGTTTGCCCTCAGCACTCATTCGAGAATTAACTAAAATTTGCGCAATTGCATCTTTAGCTGCAGGAGACTCTTCGTGTTCATAAGCCTTTGCCATAGCTTGAATAAAATCTAATGGATGATAATATGAAATATACTGAAGACTATCAGCAACCGATTGAATAAAATCTTGCTGCTGGATATAAGTGGTCATATGCTGATCCCTCAAAAACAGGTTATTAACCTTTTATTATATCATGAAAATAAGTATCCTATGTTGCAGCGCATTAATGAATTAAACGCCTAATAGTAGCTAATTTTAAAAACAGTCCAAACAACTACTTTTTAGCTAAGAATCTTGCTTCAATCTTAGCCCAAACAATCACGCTTCCCATCCCACAGCTCAAACCTAATGCGACCCCGGCAAAACAATCGCCCAAATAGTGATAATCTAAGGCAATTAATCCTAAGGGCATTATTACCAATAATATCAGCCAAAGGATTTTATAGCGTGGTTGTAAGATGTATAGCCAAAAACAGCAAAATGCAGTATATGTTGAATGTCCAGATGGAAAGCACCCCTGATTACCAAAACCATGCCACCAGTTAAAACCATAAATACCATCATGGATTAGCGATAGATTATAATTAATCCAAGTTTTCGTCCAATAGCGCCCAAAAATAGTTTTAAGTCCGGTTTTTATTTCCATCGTAAGCTTTAGACCAAGGTAGACATAAGCAGATAAAAGCAATGCAGATAGATTGCCACGTTGCCATTTTGTGAGCAATGGAACCGTAACCAACATTACCAATAAAAAAACAGGTAAGCCTTCAGTTAGTTTTCTCAACCACAAATTACTATCTAATCCCGAATTATGCACCGCCAATCCCAAATTTCTGTCTATAAAAAGGATAGACAGAGCACTTAAACTGCACAGCATCAGACTAACAAGTAGAATCTTGCGAATTAATTGCTTATCCATGCTTCAATACTATATAACAAGTTAACTGTGATTGTAGTTTGGCATAATCTGAATAAGCCCGCAGCACTTTATCAATAGTTGCGCCACAAAATTTGATCACTGGAGTATATTCAGTTTTACTCAACTTTTTACTATCATTCAACCAATCTTGTTGCTTGAGAAATACGTAGTAGTTACCTGTTTTGGGCAGTTGTGCCACATCATCAACACGCCAATAAGAATATTTTAAATGAAATTCAAGCGGTGTTGAAGAATAATCCAAATCGTACAATGGCGCTGGTGGCAAACTATTCACTCGTTGTGCAATATTGTAACCAACGTCATAACTCCGACAAATATAATAGTTGACGCTCAAAACTAAACCAAAAATCATGCTAATTGCCAATGATGGATAGACCAAACATTGCTCAAGATAACTTAACTTAGGTTTCATCAATATCAAAATAATTAATATTAAAGCGACGATGCTGCCACCAACCGGAGGTGTTAATCGAAAAAGATAAACAAATAATCCAGCTGTTATGACTAACATAAACAAACTCAAGCTACGCTGAAACGATGCAAGCTTCCGAAGCATCTGTAGATTATCTTGTAAATACACAGCACAAACTATTGAAGCAAAAGGAATGATAATGTTGGTATAGTGATCTAGCTGGAATCTGGTTGCACTAAACATAATGAAGGTCACCCAAAAGCTAGCCAGTAAATAAACCACTCTAGCATTTTGCGAATAATTCCGAAGACGAAAATCGCGCAATTGGCGCCAAGTTGCTAAAATAAATATCATACTCCATGGCAAAAATGCCCACAAGAAAGTATGTACAAAAAATAAAGGGTTGCCCTGAGTATTAACAATTGGTCCGTTATTAAAAAACCGACCGAACTGGCTGTCCCAAAAATACCATTTTAAGCCAGAAATATGTTGATGACCAAAGACAGTTTTTTCAGGATGAAGATCAAATTGCAAGTAAAGGCAAACTAACTCTGGCAAGATAAATAACAAACACAGAGCGTAAGCCAAAAGCCATTTAGGTGCGTAAACCCGCTTAAACTGTTTGGTATATAACCAGCTACCGAGCACGCCACTAAAAATAGTTATTACAACAAACAAACCTTTTGTCATCATAGCCATTGCGGTAAATAAGCATCCCAGCAACAGCGCTTTGGTATTTGAATTACGGTCATAACACAACCAGTAATAGCAAGCAGGCATAATCTGTCCAAGCAAATAAGCTTCGGCACGAATATCGATTGCAGAAAACAGCAGATGCAAACTCGTAACGTAGAGCAGGACAGAAATCAAAGCGACTTCAGAATTATAGAGATGTTTAGCTAAGCGATAAGTATAGTATACTCCAAGCAGATGAAATAAAAACCCAGGAAAAATGTAAGCAAATGAATTTATCCCAAACAATTTGAACGATAGCGCGCTCACCCAAAAAGGAAAGTGTGGTTTGTCCAACCAATCTTTACCACCAGAAACCAAATCAATCCAATTGCCAGACAAAACAATATGTTTAGCAATATTTGCATATAGCACAGGATCGTCATTACGTAGCAATGGCTCAAAAAGACCAATCGCGTTGACAGCTACCGCCAACACAACTAAACATATAATTAACTTACGATTTATCAACATCTATAATATTTCCGCGCTATAATTCAACTTATACTCAACAATCTTTTGCAAATTTTTAGGATGCTCTCTAAGCTTTTTGTCTACGTAGCATTAGTATAAGACCCAATTATAACCTATTATATAGTAAAGTAAAACCATGAACCATCAAACTATCTATGATTTTGAAGTTAATACACAATACGGCACTACTCTAAATTTGTCTGAATTGAAGGGACAAGTGATTCTTATTGTTAACACTGCCAGCAAATGCCTTTTCACCAAGCAGTATACTGAACTAGAACAACTCTATAAGAAATATCATAATTCAGGACTTAGCATACTTGCTTTTCCTTGCAATCAATTTGGTAATCAAGAGCCTGGTAATGCAGAACAGATAAAGGAATTTTGCTCATTTAATTATGATATAACTTTTCCATTGATGGAAAAAATTGAGGTGAATGGCATTAACACTATCCCGCTATACGATTTTCTTAAAAAACGTGCTCGCGGAATTTTGGGTAGCACAAAGATCAAGTGGAATTTTACTAAGTTTTTAGTTAGTCGGGATGGAAGTACTATTGTTCGTTATGCTCCGTGGACAAGCCCAAAGCAATTTGAAATTGGAATTCAGAGCTTACTGAATGAACCAGCTATTTAGATAAGTTAGCTGTTCCAGTGGTGATTCAATTCGCGCAAAATTAGCAAATTTGGTTTCACGGTCACTAAAAAGGTCTGCGTTAGCTTCTAAATACCATTTGATATGTTTGCGTGCAATTCGCACTCCGAGAATATCACCATAATGTTGATGAATCAATCCAGTATGCTCTAACATTAAATCTAGAACAAATTTTAAATCCGGCTGGCTAAATAAGCCTGTGCGAATATAGTCTTTAATCTGCTGAAATAACCATGGTCTGCCCAATGCAGCGCGTCCAATATATAGTCCGTCAGCTTGAGTTACCCTCCAGACCTCTAATGCTTTGGCAGGCGTATCAATATCGCCATTGGCGAATACTGGAATTTTACTATTAGCTTTAACCTCAGCAATTAAATCATAGCTAGCACGACCATTATAGTAATCACAACGCGTTCGCCCATGAATAGTGAGTGAGTGAATACCATTTTCTTCAGCAATTTTAGCAATGCTTAAAATATTTTTATTCTCTTGATCCCAACCAAGGCGCGTTTTTAGGTAAACCGGAATATTTACCGCCTGTACAGCAGCTGATAAAATATTAGCTACCAGCCGCTCATCACGAAGTAATGCCGATCCAGCCAAAACATTACAAACTTTTTTCGCCGGACAGCCCATATTAATCTCAACAATATCCGCTCCAGCATCTTTTGCACAAGCTCGCGCACCATCTGCAACCACCTCAGCAGAGGCACCACCAATTTGAATAATTTTGGGACTTTCAATAAAATTACTTTTAAGCCGCCTACTGGTTTTATTACTCTGCCAAAGATGTGTCTGGCTGGTTATCATCTCGGAGATTGTATAATCAGCACCCAGTCGGCTGGCTAAATGACGAAAAGGTGCATCAGTTACCCCAGCCATGGGTGATAAAACCAATTTAGGTAATGTGCTAACACTGCGATTTGTTATAATATTGTTCCCTCAGTTAAATCGAATACGAGAATGCCTCAAACCAACACTCAAAAAGCCTATCTTAAGCTAGTTCTTGCCATTGTTGCGTGGGCAGGAGTTTACCATAGTGCCAACTATCTAGTAAAGACTCTTGACCCTTATACAACCGCCTTTGTTCGTTACTTTATCGCATCAATAATCTTGTTGTTAATTGTAAAAGTCAAACGTGGCAAAATTGTAGATTTGCCGCTATTCAAAGCAAATTGGTTACTATTATTGAATATTGGAATAATCGGTATTGGGCTTTATAATATTGCATTTTTTGGCGCGGAACAACGCCTTTCACCACAAATGGTAGTTTTGATTTTCTCTTTTAGTCCATGTTTAACTGCATTGCTTGCATCTATCATTATGAAACAGCGCCTTGGCATCGGTGGTTATTTGGGGTTACTCATTGCGCTATCCGGAACTATTGGTGTAATTAACTTTGCCAACCCAAATTGCGAACAATATTTTTGCCTGAATATGTTTGCACATATTTCCTCCGGTGAAATTTATGCTCTCTGTCTTTGTACACTATCAGCAATCTTTAGCCTCTTGAACCGAGTAGCTACCCAGCGCAATATTGATTCATTAACTATAACAACATCAGCTGCGGTTTTTGGCTGTTTAGTACTTTTTATCATGATGCTGGCTTTTGGTAATTATCAACAGATATTCACGCAATCATTTAAATTCTGGTTTGCAATGGGATACACTGCTGTTATTGGCTCAGTTATGGCCTACTTTTGGTATTCTGAAGCAATTAAAAATCTTGGCGTAGCAAATGTTGTAGTGTTTCTTAATGGAGTTCCATTCGCTACCATTTTAATTGGAGTGGTGGTTTTTGGCGAGCCAGTCGCATTAACAACTATCTTCTGTGGCGCAGTCATAATAAGTGGCGTTATTTTAACTAATTTTGTTATTCAGCGACGCCGAAGCATCTAGCCAAAAACATCTATCCTAGCTAAGCTAAGATAAATAGCGCGCAATCTGATATTCATAAATACCTTTACCAAATAGATTCCCAATCAAAGTCGCACTAAGTGCTGCGACGATTAGTGGTAAAGTGAAAACCTGAGATGAGCTCACCTGAATCACCATAATAATCGCAGTTGCCGGAGCCCTTGTCAATGCCGCCAGAAAAGCCACCATGCCTAATAAATAATATTGCTGAGGATTATCAAACATACAAAAATGATGAAATAAGCCACCAATACCATTGCCAATCGCAAGTGAGGTTGCAAAGTAGCCACCGGGAATACCAGCATTAGTAGTAAAAAGAGCGCTGAGTAGTTTATATAAAACATAACTTGGTGGTAGAATTAGCTGCCCATCCAAAGCTAATTTACTCTCATGATAACCATTCCCAAATGAGAGTCCACCTGAAGCAAGCCCGATCAATGCCACTAATACACCACAATAGACAGCATTTTTATAAGGATTATTACGCCGCCAACGCGTCAATAATGTATCATCTATCGAAAACCAACGTACAATTTTAGCAAAAACAACTGAAATCAATCCGGCAATTACACCAATAATAATTGCTACTAAAAAAACCCAATCATTAAAAAATAACAAATCACGCTCAACTCGTCCAAAATAAGAGTAATTACCTAAAAAATAAATTGTAACAATTCCGCTAATCGCAATTGCTGCTATTTTCAAAAGTCCAATATGACTGCGTGGTGATTTGATTAACTCCTCAAAAGCAAAAACAATTCCACCCAGCGGAGTATTAAATGCTGATGCAAGCCCAGCCGCAGCACCAACAATTAACATTACTCTACGCCGAGGAAGACTTAGCTTGCGCCCTAATTGATTCATTACTGTAGCACCAATTTGTACCGTAGCACCTTCACGTCCTAAAGTACCGCCGCTGAGAGTACCTAGAAAAATTAGCAAAATCTTGGATAAAATCGAACGAAGAGCAAAGACACTATCAATCTTGGCTTCACTCATCTGAGAAATTGCTAGAGCTTGCGGAATACCACTCCCCTCGGCTTCGGGAAAAAATCTCCGCAGTAAGAAAATAATCACAAGCATAATGCTTGGCACGTACACAATTAACCACCAGCCAAGTCTGGGTTCGAGATATAAGAAGATACTATATGCAAATTCTACAGCTTTTACAAAAAATACTGAAATAAGTCCAATAATTACTGCAAGCATAACAAATTTTAAATTAAACTTATAATATATTAGTCGATTATAATGCTTAAACTTCATTACGATCCCTTAATTCGCAAATAAAAAACAAAAAATATCGTTTCGTTATTATAACATTAAAAAATAACATGTAATTAAAATGCCAACCTATAGCAATAACCAAATTATTAATCTTAACTCCAAGCTTAGGCTATAATTAGCCCCTGATTATCTGAATAACCATCTTAGAACTATCGAAACATATGAATAATATTCGCAACTATCAGGGTATTAGCCCACAAATTTCACCATCCGCATATATTGATCCTAGCGCTGTAATTATTGGTAAAGTTACTATTGGTGAAAATGCATCAATTTGGTGCAATGCCGTGGTACGTGGTGACGTTAGTCATATCAAAATTGGGAACAATAGCAACATTCAGGATTTAACAATGTTACACGTTACGCATAATAATCCCGGCAAAACTAGTGAAACACCGCTAATCATCGGAGATGACGTTACTATCGGACATAATTGCTGTTTACATGCCTGTACCTTAGAAGATCATGTTTTTGTTGGAATGGGCAGCACTATTCTTGATAATGCATACATTGAAAAAAATGTCATGATTGGCGCAGGAAGCTTAGTTTCCCAAGGCAAACGCCTAGAATCAGGTTATCTTTATTTTGGCAACCCACTTAAACAGATCCGTAAACTGACCGACGCAGAAATAGCACATTTAGACTACTCTGCCAAACATTATGTCAAAATTGCTAATTCACATAAATCTTAATTTTTAAAGGAAATTTTATGACTCAAGTTATTTTAAATACTACTCATGGCGCAATCAAACTCGAACTAGATGCAGCTAAAGCACCACTTACAGTAGCTAACTTTGTTGAATATGTAAAAGCAGGTCATTATAACGGTAAAATCTTTCACCGTGTTATCAATGATTTTATGATTCAAGGTGGTGGCATGGACAAAAACATGAAAGAATCAGCTACACGTGAGCCGATTAAAAATGAAGCTAACAATGGTTTAAAAAATGATAAATATACAATTGCAATGGCGCGTACAATGCAACCTCATTCGGCAACGGCACAATTCTTTATTAATGTCAAAGATAATGATTTTTTAAATTTCAGCGGTGAAAATGTTCATGGCTGGGGTTATGCCGTATTTGGTAAAGTGATTGAAGGAACTGAAGTAATTGATAAAATCAAAGTAGTTAAAACTGGTCGTCATGGTATGCACGACGATGTTCCGGTTGAAGCTATTGTTATTGAATCAGCGGTTGTAGTTGAGTAACTAATCCAATCTTCTATATAACATGGGGATTAGAATAAATTTCTAATCCCCATGTCGATTTATCCACTATCCGCTCAAATTTATTGCAATTGCTTAGTTGGACAATTGTATACACCGTAGGTTCTACGTCCATCATTAGCAGCAGATTCTGCCATTACTGTATTTCCACCCATAGTTGCAGCTTCGTTGCGCGCCAAAGTATCAAGTTGACTTTCTGCTGATTTCTGACTTTGGAATGTATCTGCCTTAGCCCAAATAGAAACATTGGTATTACCCAAAAATTTACAATTATTCGCTAAATTAGTATTTGCAGCAACCGTTACGTTTTCTGCTTGTGGATTTAAACTCACAAAAGAACATGCCGTTATAAGCACAGCAAAACCAAGCAATAGTCCATTTATTTTCAAGTTTTTCATATTAACTTCCTCAAATTCTTATTTTAATTTATGACCGGCGTAAGGTCTTACGATAAAAAACTGCCCGAATCATAACTGAAACGCGACAGTTTTGTCAAACTACGACAGACTGATGAATAGGCTACTCATTCATAATATTTATTCTCTAATATCACTAAAATCCGGAAAATGGATACTTCTGATAAGTTTCTTCAGTTAGGCGATCAAAATCAGCGTTTGTAAAATTTAATTTAGCAGCATGAGTTTGATTGTAATGTTCCTCTAATGTTACAGTTAGTTTATCAGTAAGTTTAAATGCTTCAGAAACAGCTTCATCAGTAAATTGTTGGATCAATTTTACATCATGAGTTTCGTTATATTTCTTTTCCATTTTCACTTGCTGCTGCGCTATTTTTTGCTGTAATTGATCATAAGCATTGCGCACCAGCGATTGGTTATGCTTAAAATCGGTAAATACTAAAGTTTGTAACTTGCGGAATTTCCAAAACGCAGACTGGTCATCAGCCAGATTATTCCCTATGCTATAGCTTGAGGGTACTTCACTAATTCCAAAATAAAATGGAATATACACGCCAACTGAAGGCATTCCCATTGCAATATATTCAATATTGACAATATTATTGTCTCCGCTCTTGCCCATTACCGTTACATGAGAATTACTTGAGCGAAAAACCGAGATTGCACGGTATTGTGGTGCCTTATCTGAGATATATGGATTATAAGGTGTTCCTTGATAATAATTTTCAAGCCCGCTTTCAACATCTTGTAAACTTAACTTATGTGTTGGTTTTAAGAAAGTGGGAAACTGACCGCTTTCAAATCCAGCCAAAGAGCGACCGCTAAATTGATGTTGCAACGTTGCAATACGATAATAGTTATAATTAATATCATTATGCATATCGCCTGTAGCTTGATTAATTATCCGTTGATAGCTAGCGCGAAAATCAAATTGACCATCATTGTAAGCAGCAAAACCATTTTTAACCGCAAAATCAACGATATCCGGCGAACCTTTATAACCATCAGTAAACTTACCATCCTTGATTCCTAATTGCTGAATTCTTCCTTGATTAGCCGATACAAAGTAAGCATCATCCGGAATTCGTACCGCAGCCCAATGATGTCCGCTGGCAGTTTCGAGATACCATGCCTCGTTTTTGTCTGCTACCACGATACCAAAACCTTCCGCCGCCCCTATTTTTTCTATCCGTTGACCAATTAAATCAACTCCCTCTGCAGCGGATTTGGCTTTACGCATTATAGGCATTACTACATTAAACTCACTAACTCCATTATCAACAAATGGATCAAAACTCAAAGCTTTATCACCACTGGTAATAGTCTCAGTTGCTGACATAGCTACACCATATTGATTAGCCGCGACTTGCAGCATCCCATCACGAGACTCCGTATCATAATATGGTAGTGCACTAAATTTTGCACCATCAGCACTTGCTGTATAAATTTTTAAATGTTTCGCCCGCGATGGAGAACGTGTGTCAGAATTACGCCCAAACATAATTTCACCATTTGCCGAAGCCAGTTTACCAACGACAATGGTCGTGCAAGCAAATGAATTGGCAATCACTAATGGCAGCATTGCTAATACTAATTTGTTTTGTATTCTCATAAACATCTTTCTTTAAATTTGCTAGAGCAATTTTAACATATCCGGCAATGTCTTGACGCTACGTTCTTGTCTCTCAATCCATCTATAAACTTATCAATCATGGATTGATATTTATCGAAACTAGAAACAAATTATGTTACAATAATGTTTCTTAAACACCGGGGGTGCTACTATAAAAAGTAGCTGAGAAATACCCTTTAAACCTGATCAGGCTAGTACCTGCGCAAGGGAGAGTGCTCTTCCAGTCAAATAAGACTATCCAAGCTCTACTCCCTTATAAGTTTTTCTTATAAGGAACATTCATGACTAAACATCTTACACTCAGTGAAACTGTATTTTTAACTGTAATGGCAACCGCTATGGGCGTTGCTTGGTGGGCATATTCACTCTTTTACGGCATTATTTCCCCGTTATTAAAGACTTTTGCATTAAGTGGTTTACTTGAGGGCTTCTGGCACATGGGGGGAATATTCTTCGCCTATATTATCCGTAAACCGGGTAGCGCACTCTTAGGTGAAACAATTGCAGCGCTAGTTGAGGGGCTGATTTCACAGTGGGGATTTTCTGCTTTAGTATCTGGGCTTTGTCAGGGTTTACCAGTCGAGTTACTTTTTTTAGCCACCCGCTATAAAGTCTGGAGCAGAATTAACTGCGCCTTGGCTGGAGCGCTCTCCGCGCTCGGAGGCTATGTTGTAACTTATTTCTGGTATGGTTATAGTTCTTTTAGTCTGAATTTTAATCTGATTAATCTTAGCTGCAATATAATTTCCGGCGCAATTTTAGGCGGTTTATTTTCACGTTACCTAGCCAATCGTCTGGCAAAGGCTGGTGTATTAAATCAGTTTCGTATCTGTGCTGACCAATGAGTACTCCAATTTATCAAGTAGAAAATTTTGGGTTTCATTACCCTCAAAGTAATTATAATTTGAAATTGGATGGCACATTCATAATTAAGCAAGGTGAATGTGTTTTAATCCAAGGAGCATCAGGAAGTGGTAAATCAACTTTACTCGCAGCTCTCAAAGGCTTAATTCCGCATCTGATAAACGGTAAAGTTAGCGGAAAAATACTTTATAATAATCAAGATATTACAGGGCTGAATGAACAACAGTTATTAGATATCGGATACCTTCAGCAAAATCCTGATAGTCAGCTAATTTGCAAAGATGTCTATAGCGAAATAGCTTTTGGTTTAGAAAATCAGGGCTTTGCAGCGACATTAATTAACGAGAAAATCACTAAAATTGCTGATGATTTTAAGCTTAGCCATTTATTAACCCGGCAAGTTAGCGAACTATCTGGCGGTGAGAAACAAAAAATTAATTTACTGGCAATTTTAGTGATGCAACCTCAGGTATTATTATTGGATGAACCAACCGCATTTCTTGATCCTGAATCAGCTCATGAAATTATTGCTATGCTGCAGCAATACATCAAAAAATCAACAGTTGTTATTGTTGAACATAACCATTATTACCTGCAACAAATTGTTAACAAAGTAATTTCTATTGATGATAATGGACAAATTAAACAACAAAATACTACTCAAATTGTCTGGAATCAAGTACTACCAAATCTAAAATCAATTTCCCCACACCCAAAAAGTATTTTGCTTGAGTTACGTGAGCTAAATTTCTCATATAAAAATAGCAGTCAATTATTGAACAAAATTAGCCTAAGTGTAAACTCTGGTGAAGTAACTGCAATCACTGGCAGAAATGGTAGTGGTAAATCCAGCCTGCTTAAATTAATTGCAGGAATTATCAAAACTCAAGGACAGATTTTCTGGAAACAACAGGATATTGCTGAAATAAATTACCAAATATTATGGTCTAAGCTCACCTTACTCTGGCAAAATCCAGAAGCGCATTTTATTTATAATAGTGTTAATGAAGAGTTAGAGTATAATCATGAAACATTAACCATGTTTGACTTAGTGCCGCAATGTGAACAAAATCCCTATAGCTTATCGGAAGGACAAAAAAGACGCCTTTCATTAGCTATTGCATTAAATTTGAAGCCTCGCTTAATTTTGCTGGATGAACCAACATTTGGGCAAGATTATGAGCATAAATTGCAGCTGGCACAATTAATCACTGAGCTAAAGAACCGAGGAATGAGTTTTATTATGGTGAGTCACGATCAGGATTTCATTAATGCACTCGCTGATCATAAATACCATCTGAGCAACGGGAGCCTAAAGCTATGCTAGAGCAAAAACTCCATCCGCTTAATTTCATAATCTTACCGTTATTGGGGATAGTGGCAATTTTCAGCGCGACACAGATAATTCAATACGCTATAATATTTATAATAATGCTCATAAATTTCAGCTTACTTTGTAAAAGACCACAATTAAAAGTTTTGCTTTGGTTTAATCTAAGTCTGATTCCGCCACTACTGGCGTTATTTATCAGTAGCTACCTCTTTGCTTCAAGCAGTGAATTGTCCAACTATTCACTAACTAATCACACGCATAGCAGACTATGGCTTTCCACAATCCTTTCATTAAGGCTTTATCTGCTCTCACTAATTTCGGTTGGTTTTATGCTACACTTACCACAGGAACAACTTATTCTTGATTTAATCCAGCGTAAAATCATACGTGTAAAAATTGGTTACTCATTTTTGGCTGTATTCAATGCTTTTGCATTCATGAAGCAAGAGTTTACGCGCATTCAAATTGCTTATAAAATGCGTTTTCGTAAAAAATGGCTATCACCTCAAATTTTGATGCCTCTTTTGGTTGCCGCAGCACGTTATGCGCATCATTTGAGCATTAGCATGTATACTCGTGGAATTAATCAAGATCGTAGTTATCACCAAAGTATAATTAAATTTGGTCTTTATGATAGCGGATTAATATTGCTAAACTGTGTAATTTTAAGCATTGTTATTTTTACGAAATAGAAACTCAATCGACACAACCTTACGATTTACTTTATGCTCAACTAAATCAATACAAATATCAGACTTTAAATTGATTTCATGCAAGGCAATGTTTAAAACCTTGCGTTTAAAATTACTGTAAATTTCATATGTACCATCTTCGATACCCAGCATCTCTTTTATCTCTGCTAAATTAAATTTGAGACTAGAAGTATTTTTATCATAGTTGGTAATAATCATATCATAGATTAAATTTGAATAACTTGAAGTAAAGCTTGCAGAATATTTCCAGCGCCCGCCAATGTATTGTTGTTTAATGTAGAGAATAAAAGGAATCAGACGATAGCTTACTTCAATAATAATCTGTTTATTATTTCGATTATAACTGTATGCTGAAATAAACGTAGTTGCCTCGAAATCTTCAATCTCACCATTTTGATCCAAACGTTTGGTGCTCAATGTTCGATTACAAAAATCCTCAAGCAAATTAAGTAAATCAAGCTTGCTAATATTGGGAATAAATCTGGTTAAAACCGGAAAACTACTTTGAATAACTTTGTTTTGCTTATTTATAAAATTATTTTGATCACTACTTTTAATATGCTTCATAATGAACGCCATTAGCGTAATATGAGCTGGAGTCTGAAGATATTTGTAACTAGAGGTTGTTACACCATCAGGATGAGTTACCACCCGAATCGCCGCAATCATATATTATAAAACTCGCAAAATAAAATTAATAAAAAATAGGCAAGCATCGAATACTTATTGTATAATCTTGGTATCGGATACTTATCAGGTGTTATTGGTATTAGATATTTAACCAGCTGAGCTAGCAACTAAAAATACATAATAAAACTATTATATCACAAGTATTACATTAGTATCACAAGGATTTGATAACATCTTTGCAACATGCTGTTATATTTATCTAATAACTAACAAAGCAAAAATAGGTATCAGTTAAATAAATACTGGTATCGGATACCTCTTATCACTCCGAACATGATAGCATAAATCACCCAGAATATATGATGGCTGACTGATTAGTGCACAACTGAAACAAAATTTTAAGAGAGATTGAATTTAAATGACTAAACAAATTTTATTGAATCTATATAGTTCAATGATTGCTTCACGGGAATCAGACATTGTAGAATCAGAATTAGTCAACAGCGGAGAGGCTAACTTTTTAGCATCAAGCAAAGGACATGAAGGCAGCGCAATCGTTGCACCATTTTTGCAACCATCCGATTGGTTGCATTGCCATTATCGCGACAAAGCACTAATGATTGCACGCGGTGTTAGCAATAAAATGTTCTTTTTAAGTTCACTAGCTAAGGCTGATTCACATTCAGCCGGAAGACAAATGGTTTCACATATGAGTGCACCGGAACTAAATCTTATGAGCTTAGTTGGACCAGTTGGTAATAATGCCTTACAAGCTGCCGGAGTTGCTATGGCAGTAAAAGATCAAGAAGATCGTCCAATTGTTTATTGCTCAATTGGTGACGGAACCTCGCAACAAGGGGAAGTTTTAGAGGCAATTGCTGAAACACATCGCAATAACCTACCGGTCTTATTTTTCATACACAACAACAACTTAGCCATCTCAACACGCACCACTGGTAAAACATTCTTTTCGCTAGCAGATGGCAGCAGCGCAAGCAGTTTTTACAATATACCAATTACTTATCTTGATGGTAGTAAGCCATTAGAACAATATAGTGCCGTTGAGAGCATAATTGCCAATATGCGCCAAGATCGTAAACCGCAAATTATTGTTTTTAATGTAGAGCGCTTAGACAATCACTCCAATGCTGATGATCAAAAACTCTACCGTGACGATGCCGAATTAGATGCCTCTTGGCAATCTGACCCTTTAAAAACCAGTTATGATTATTTATTAACTCAGGGCTGCAGTAGCGCTGAAATAGAAACCATCAGACAACAAACTATTGCCGAAGTACGCGCTTCAGTTGATGAAGCACAGAAAGGAATTGAGCCAGCAGCCAATCACGTAGCAGAAATAAAGCTACCTAAAGAGTTACAAGCCACAGCTGCTGAGTATCGTGGAGACTTCAATAGCGAAGAACGCATGACTATGCTTGAGGCTATGCGTCGCGTCTTCCATCATCAATTGGCAAATAATCAAGATGTAGTCATCATGGGTGAAGATGTTGAAGATGGTAAAGGTGATGTATTTGGAATCACTCGCGGCTT
Organism: Neisseriaceae bacterium; assembly: GCA_003963245.1. GTDB lineage: Bacteria > Pseudomonadota > Gammaproteobacteria > Burkholderiales > UBA11063 > Aquella. The sequence goes on along the minus strand of RXJX01000007.1, from coordinate 47,760 downwards.
ATCAACTCAATACCCAGGACGCGTTTTGAATAGCGCACTAAGTGAGTCAACAATCGCTGGTTTAGCAGCTGGTTTATCACTAGCGGGCAAGCATCCGGTCGCATTTATTCAATTTGCTGATTTCTTGCCTTTAGCTTACAATCAGATATTTTCCGAAATATCAACTATGTACTGGCGCACCAACGGTGGTTGGCAATGTCCGGTAATTATTTTTGCGGCTTGCGGTGCTTACCGCCCAGGTCTTGGTCCATTCCACTCACAAACTAATGAGGCAACCTTTGCCCATATACCAGGTTTAGATGTTTACATGCCTGCAAATGCTGCTGATGCAGCTGGAATGTTGAACGCAGCTTTTAAATCGCGTCGCCCAAGCTTATTTTTGTATCCTAAAAAGCTTTTAAATAATGGCAGTATTGAAGATACTACATCTTATGATGTAAGCAAGCAACTAGTTCCAATTGGTAAGGCGCGAATAGTTAAAGCCGGATTGGATATCACTTTAGTTGGCTGGGGAAATACTGTTTCACTTTGTCAACAAGCAGCTGAAAGCTTAGAAACTATTGGAATTGCCGCGGAAGTAATTGACTTAAGAACAATCAAACCTTACGATGTAGCAACCATTGTTAGCTCGGCAAATAAAACTCGCCATTTAGTGGTTGTTCATGAAGACAATCTAACCTGTGGATTGGGTGGTGACATTATGGCAAGCGTTGCTGAATTAGCAACTAACCCTGTTAAAATGCGCCGGGTAGCTCGTGCTGATACTTATACTCCATGTAATTTTGCAAACCAGCTCGAGGTATTACCATCATTTGAGAAAATTTTGACAGCCGCCTGTGATTTGCTCAATCTTAATCTAGAGTGGGAACAAGAGGCTGAACAAGATGCATCCTTATTTACTGTCGACGTAATTGGTGCTAGTCCATCGGATGAAACAGTGTTAATCAATGTTATTCACGTCAACGTTGGTGACAAAGTCGAACCTGGTCAAGTCTTAGTTGATATTGAAGCCAGCAAATCTGCAGGTGAAATTTTATCGCCATGCAATGGTATAGTTGAAGAAATCTGTGTCGAATTGGAAGAAAAAGCCGTAGTTGGTAATCCATTAATAAAAATTCGCTTACCGCAAGGTGTGACAAAAGCAGCAACAACCAAAACACGTAAGCCACTTTTGAGTCGTAAAGAAGCAATAGTAGTACACGCAATACCTCCAATTGTGGTTAGTCCTGCTGGCAGTGTTGGGCTTAATACGCCACATTTCAGAGCTGGTTCGCGCATAGTAAAAAATGAAGAAATTCTTCCACAGTTCCCTGATTTTACCAATGAAGATATTATTCAAAGAACAGGAATCCACCAACGTTGCTGGCTAAGTGATGACGAAAGCGTAGTTGATCTAGCTGTTGAATCAAGTGTTGCCGCACTTGAAGCTCAGAATTTAAAATTACGCGATATTGATTTGATAATCTGCGCGACTTGCAGCCCCGAAAAATATCAATCACCATCGCTATCTTGCTTGGTATTACATCGCTTAAGTCAAATTTATGGTGCTAGCAACATTCCAGCTTACGATCTTAATGCCGCGTGTAGTGGTTATATTTATGCACTTCAAGCAGCACAGGATTATTTAATTGCCCGTCCAAATGCGCGTGTCTTACTTGTAACAGCAGAAGCATTATCTCAGCGGATTCGCCCAGAAGATTTTGAAACTGCATTTTTGTTTGCCGATGGCGCAAGTGCAACTATTCTATGCGGTAGTAATTATATGGATGAATGCGTTGCTGAACTTAAACAAATTTATTTAGGTTCAGACCCTGAAGATGGTTCAATCCTGAATATTCCAACCCGCTTGGAAGAAGGAATCACGATGCAAGGCAAGAAACTCTTCAGCGTGGCGGTAAAAACTATGTCGATGGCAATTCATAAATGCTGTCAACTTGCTAATGTAGAGGTTAGCTCGATTAATCTGGCAGTACCACATCAGGCTAACCAGCGGATTTTAAGTGCAGTTGAAAGCCGTTTAAAACTACCGACAGGAATAATGTTTAGCAATATCGCTAATTATGGCAACACTTCATCATGCACAATTCCAATTGCATTAAGTGAAGCCTTAGCAGAACAAAAACACCAGAAGAATATTGCATTATGCGCTTTTGGCGGTGGCTTTACTGCTGGAGCAGCATTACTAACCCTTCGTTAGACAATAACAAAACCACCTGTGATATACAGGTGGTTTTTAATTATGAACTAATTAAACCAAATTAATTACTGCAGATTCTGCAAAACTCTCTCGATCAAAAGCAATATCCCCCTCAGGATTTGCTATTCCAGTACTTTGTATATTAACAAAATCAAACTGCTGAGTATCCATTAAATGCGAAGGAACTACATTTTGCATCGCACGAAACATCGTCTGAATGCGCCCTGGATATTTTTTTGACCATTCATTAAGCATTTCTTTTATAACTTGACGCTGTAAATTAGGTTGCGAACCACAGAGATTACATGGAATAATTGGAAAATTCTTAACCTCAGCATATTTAATCAAATCTTTTTCAGCACAATACGCCAATGGACGGATTACAATATTATTGCCATCATCACTAACTAATTTAGCCGGCATACCTTTAAGCTTGCCACCATAGAACATATTTAAAAATAAAGTTTCTAAAATATCATCACGATGATGCCCCAAGGCAATTTTAGTTGCACCAATTTCTTTGGCTACCCGATATAAAATCCCACGACGAAGCCTGGAACATAAACCACAAGTAGTTTTGCCTTCTTCGATTACACGTTTCACTGTCGAATAAGTATCTTCTTCTATAATCTTATACTCAATTCCAAGCGAACTCAAGTATTCTGGAAGTATATGTTTAGGAAATCCCGGCTGACCTTGATCGAGATTAATTGCTACAATCTTAAAACTAATTGGAGCTGATTTTTGCAATCCAAGCAATATATCGAGCATACTATAACTGTCTTTACCACCAGATAAACAGACCATCACAGTATCGCCATCTTCTATCATATTATAATCACTAATGGCTTTGCCTACATTGGCACGTAGTCGTTTTTGCAACTTATTATTTTCGTATTCATGATCCATAAACTATCAACTTAAACCCACTCAAATACATGTATAAAAAATTAGTCCAAAATTATACATTAACTACAGAAACCTTAGGTAAAAAAAACTAAGTAATTCATAATAATATTTTTTGCTGCACAGCAGCATTTTGCGTTAAAATACCAACTTGGCAGCAAGCATGTTTCAATTTCAATTTTAAGGGTAACCGAATATGAGCGGATTTCACAAAGTAGAAAAATTAATAAAAGAACACGATATCAAATTTATTGATTTACGGTTCAGTGATACAATTGGCAAAGAACACCATGTAACAATTCCGGCTAAAGCAGTTAGTGAAGATCTGTTTAAAATCGGTCAACCTTTTGACGGTTCGTCAATTGAAGGCTGGAAAGGTATCGAATGCTCGGATATGTTATTACGTCCAGATGCAGCGACTGTAAAATTTGATCCATTCTTTGATGATGCAACTTTGTTCATTACATGTGATGTGGTTGAGCCAAGCACGATGGAATCATATGAGCGTTGCCCACGTGGAATTGCTAAAAAAGCTGAAAAATTTCTTAAAGATAGTGGTATTGCAGATACAGCATACTTTGGTCCAGAGCCTGAATTTTTCATTTTTGACTCAGTAACTTGGGGCGCTGACATGAGCGGCTGCCATTACAAGATTAATGCCGAAGAAGCAGTGTGGAGCTCAGATAAAGAATTTGAAGGTGGTAACACTGGACATCGCCCTGGCATTAAAGGCGGTTATTTTCCACTACCTCCAATGGACTCACATCAAGATTTACGTGCCGCAGCATGTCTAGCGCTAGAAGAATTAGGTATCCCAGTTGAAGTACACCATCATGAAGTGGCAACTGCCGGACAGTGTGAGATTGGTACTAAGTTCAGCAGTTTAGTAGAACGTGCTGATTGGTCACAAATTTTTAAATACGTAATGCGCAATACTGCACATCGCTATGGTAAAACCGTAACATTTATGCCTAAACCGATTGTTGGCGATAACGGCTCAGGGATGCATGTTCACCAGTCAATCTGGAAAGACGGTAAAAATTTATTTGCTGGCAAAGAGTATGCTAACCTATCTGAAACTGCATTACACTACATCGGTGGTATTATCAAGCATTCCAAAGCGTTAAATGCAATTACCAACCCTACAACTAACTCGTATAAACGACTAGTGCCTGGCTTTGAAGCTCCGGTAATTATGACTTACTCTGGACGTAATCGTTCAGCATCAATCCGGATTCCATTTACTAGCTCAGAAAAAGCGCGTCGGATTGAAACTCGTTTCCCTGATCCAATGGCTAATCCATACTTAGCATTTAGCGCATTATTGATGGCTGGTATCGATGGAATTATCAACAAAATTGATCCAGGCAAAGCTATGGATATGAATCTTTACGATTTACCAGAAAGTAAATTAGCTAAAATCCCTCAAGTTTGCTCAAGCTTAGAAATGGCTCTTGAAAACTTAAATAAAGATCGTGCGTTCTTGACTCGCGGTGGAGTATTTAATGATGAGTGGATTGATAGTTATATTGAGCTAAAAATGCATGAAGTAACTAAGTATCGGATGACTACTCACCCAGTTGAAATGCAAATGTATTATAGCTTATAGTAGTACATAGTATTCGAATTTTAGCCGCTATCACTATTGATGGCGGCTTTTTTATTGAAGTAACACCGCAAAATATGCGAAAATCACGGGTTAACTATACTCAGAAATAAGTCAGGGTATGCAACTTATACAACTACACCAGCTATACTCGCCGTGTCCATAATTTTGGCACAATTACTTAGAGTACCCAAAACAAAAAGCATAAGAGTGTAATCGATTTTATTTACAAGCTTGATTTATGAAACAATACTCAAAAAAAACGCTAACCGGATTAATTCTGGGAGTGTTTACCCTTTTTAGCATTAGCACTGTTTTTGCTGATGACAATAATGATGCAAGTGACCCAATTTCGGCAATAGCTAAATCTACCCCTAGCAATAATAGCAGCAATAATAGCAGCAATAATAATAACGATATTGATAATAACTACTATAGTAATAATAACAATAGTGGCAATAGTAGAAATAGCCAAGCGACAATGACAACTAAACAGTCGCAAGATGCTATAACTAATATGCTGTTACAATCTGTTAGTCTAATGGGAATTGCTTACAAATGGGGTGGTAATACCCCAGATACAGGGATGGACTGTAGTGGCTTTGTTCGTTATGTATTCAAAAAATCTCTGGGAATTAATCTACCTCGAACAGCTGCAGAGATGGCTAAAGTTGGTAAGCGCGTAAGCATCAACGAATTACAACCAGGAGATTTAATTTTCTTTAAAACCATGGGTGGTGGCAGAATTTCGCATATTGGGATGTATCTGGGTAATAATAAATTTATTCAATCGCCCCGTACAGGTGAAAATATTCAAATCACTGACCTTAGTGGCTATTGGATTAAGCATTATGTTGGTGCAAAGCGTGTAGTACAAGAAAACTCCGATGACAATGGTAATTCTACTTTAGAAAATTATCAGGATGTACGAGACGAAGCGTTACCAAGCGGAGGAGGCGGAAGAAGTAGCTCTGCCCGTCACCGTGGACGCTCACGCCATGGTGCGCACAGTAGCAGAAAAACTAGCAAGACAAAGTCAACAGGTAAATCTAATAGCACTGGTAAATCTTCCAAAAAGAAGAAAAAGCATTAAACACCATGAAGAAATTACATCTTCCAATCTGGCACCGTTCGAATGGAGAAATTGTATCCTGTACCGAAAAAGTCAAGGTTATGCGTGAAAATATTGAAGAGCTTCAGCAAGCAATTCAGGATGCTTATGAAGATGCGCTTTTTATGGATGTTGATTCAGCACAAATTAAATCATTTTTAATCACAATGATTGAAAATCTCGAAAACCCCTACAAGGATAATAATGTTTAGTAAATTTGAACTTATGGTTGGAATGCGTTATTTACGCGCCAAGCAGAAAAATAGTTTTGTATCATTTATTTCTCTGGTATCAATCATCGGTATTGCACTTGGGGTAGCTGCCTTAATTACCGTACTATCAGTAATGAATGGGTTTCAGCGTGAAATCCGCAGTAAAATTATTGGTGTTTCTGCACATATGCAAATACTTTCCGCAGATAATTCAATACCTAATTGGCAGCAGATTGGTGAAATAAGTCTTCAAGATAAGAATATCTTGGCATATGCGCCATATATTGATGGTCAGGGATTAATTTCATTTGATGGAAGCGTGGGTGGTGTATTGATTCGCGGCGTTGATGCTAGCTACGAGCCCAAAGTAGATGACATTGCCAAAAGCATTAGTCAAGGTAGTTTTGCTTCACTGGAATCAAGCACCTTTAATACCGTTATAGGTAAAGATTTAGCGCGACAACTAGGCGTTGGTATCGGTGATAAAATAACGATCATTACTCCTGATGGTCAAATTACTCCTGCGGGAATGGTTCCCCGACTTAAGCAATTTACAGTCTCAGGAATCTTTGATACTCATATGGCAGAATATGATGGTTCGCTCGCTTATATCGGCTTAAAACAGGCGCAATTGCTCTTTAAAACACCAGACAGTGTTACCGGAATCCGTTTAAAAGTAAACGATGTAATGCAAACTCAGACTATCAAGCAACAGCTCTACGACATATTACCTGGTCAATATATCGTTCAGGATTGGATAGATCAGCATGCTAATTATTTCTCAGCTGTCGCAATGGAGAAAAAAATGATGTTTGTAATCTTAACTCTGATCGTTGCAGTTGCTGCTTTTAATTTGGTTTCAACTCTGGTAATGACAGTTAATGATAAAAAAAGCGATATCGCAATCTTGCGTACCATGGGTGCTTCAGAAAAAAATATTATGAAAATTTTTATGCTACAAGGCGGAATTTCCGGAATTATCGGTACTCTTAGTGGAACAATTCTTGGGGTCATTTTGGCACTCACAGTTGGTGATATTGTTCATGGAATAGAGCTATTAACTCATACTAAGTTAATTCCTGGCGCGGTATACTTTATTGATTATTTGCCCTCGCAAGTTGAATTTAGCGACGTCTTTACTATTTTCAGTGTTTCAATTTTACTAAGTGTCTTTGCCACAATTTATCCGAGTCGCTCGGCAGCCAAGATCAACCCTGCGGAGGCATTACGTTATGAGTAATATTTTACTAAGTTGTCGCAATCTGGCAAAATCATTTAATCAGGTTGATGCTGCGCCTCTGGAAATCTTTAAAAACGTTAGTTTTGAAGTAAGTGATAGTGAAACCGTTAGTATCGTCGGTAGTTCAGGAAGTGGTAAAACTTCACTATTACAAATATTAGCTGGTTTAGATAGCGCTTCTGATGGACGAGTAATTGTTTGTGGCGAAGAATTAACTAGCCTTAACCAAAACCAACTTTGCGCCTTGCGCAATAAGCATCTGGGATTTATTTATCAGTTCCACCATTTATTGCCGGAGTTTACCGCGCTGGAAAATACGATGATGCCCTTACTTATCGGTGGAATGGAAAGCAAAGAAACGCGTGAGTATGCTGAATATATTTTACAGCGAATTGGACTGGGCAAACGACTAGAGCATTATCCTAATCAATTGTCTGGCGGAGAGCGTCAACGGGTGGCAATTGCGCGGGCAGTCGTTAACAAACCTAAAATTGTTTTTGCCGATGAGCCAACTGGAAATCTGGATAATACCACGGCACATCAGGTACTCGATATCTTCTTTGAACTGCAGCAGGAACTCAAAACCAGTCTGATTATTGTGACCCATGATCGCGAAATTGCCGCTAAAACGCAGAGAATTTATACCTTGCATAATGGGGCGCTAAACGCAAATTTTTAGATAATAGGTAACTGGCTATTTTTAAATACCGTTACCTAGATTTATAAAATTATCCATAGTTTATGATATTGCTCTCTTCGCTGTTCTTAATATTATTTACGAGCATAAAAAACGATTGAGAACATTACCATAACCATGCCAAGCATTTTCATCATGCCCAATCCCTCACCTAAGATTATCCATGCCAAAATTACCGTACCTAATGGCATGAATGCCGTAGCTAAAGCGGCATAGGTAGCATCAACACCTTTACTGCCCAATTGCCAAAAGACAAAAAACAATACCGAAGTCACACCGATGGCAATCATCAGCATATAGTCATGGATAGTCAGCGCCGCCCAACTGCCATCAGGTAAAAAATAAATAGCAACATATAAAAATGGTAAATTAAGTGCATTCAGCCAAAAAACCTTATGGTTAAGGCTTAATTTAAGAGGGTGAGACTTACTTAAAACATAGTACAAACTATCCGGAATTAGAGCTAGAAACACCAGTAAATTACCCAACAAAGCATTGTGTACGTTACCTTCAGGAGCACTTAGATTAATCATAATTAATCCCAGCACCGCAATAGACAAGGAAATAATTATTTTGCGATTAAGTAGCTGTTTGAAGAAAAGAACATTAACTAAAATTATAACCGCAGGTAGCAGACTGGTAATTAAGCCCGCACTATTAGCATTGGTAAAATGAAGTCCGCTTAGCATAATGAAATTAAATAGTACTCCAGCGCCAAGGCTTTCACTAAGCAAGACTACCCAATCAATCTTGCTTAAACTAATTCGCAAAGGAGAACCGCAAGTAGCGTTTTTACTCACCGCATACATAATCAAAGCGGAGACAGTAAACCGAACAGTTAAGAGTAATAAAGGACTATGGTGATCGACAATGCCTTTGGATAAAACAATACTAAACCCTACACATAACTGCGCCAGAAATAACAAAGTTAATGATCTAAAGAGCATTGTTCCCACTTATATAAAAAAGCTTAATCAGTTGCTGCTAGGTTAATAACCCGATGGCTTTGCCATAAAGCCCATCCAGCAAAAATGGCAGTAACAACCAATGCCAATACTGGAGTTAAAAATACCCAGCCAGTTTTTTCAATCATGCTAGTTATAAACAGCGGCGTTACACCACCAAATATCACAAAACTAATATTATAAGATAATGCTACTCCAGTTAAACGAATATTGGCTGGAAATAAATAACTCAGCAAAATTGGTGGTAAGGTAACTAAAAACCCCTGAAATACGGCAAAGATAGCTAACGCTACTACCAGATTACTGCCGATACCAATCAAATAATAACAAATTGCAGCAGCTATGATAATTCCAACCAAACAAGCACGCATTAGTTTAAACACATTATACTTTTGTGCCAATAAGCCCATAATGTAAATTGCTACAACGCTCACCACTGAAGCAATCAAAACAGCGTTACTGATTAGAAGCGGATTAAGTTTAACAATCTTAGCCAGATAGGTTGGCATAAATATAATCACCAAAACAATCGGCGTTGCCATAATTGCGGTTAAACCTGAACCAATAATTACTTTGCCAAAGTGATTTTTTAATAATTCAAGAAAGGGTACACCATTATGTTGTCGGATATGTTTAAAAGCATTCGTCTCGTGAAGCTCTTTACGTACTCGATAAGCAACAAAGCATAAAAAACCACCGAGAATAAATGGAATCCGCCAACCAAAATTATTTATTTGTGAGGTAGTAAGGTGATGAACAATTGCCAGATTAATCAACATTCCCGGGATCAACCCCGCAACAGTTCCACTAAATACACCACCCATGGCAAAACCACGCTTCTCTGGCATTGATTCCGAAACATAGACGATCATACTTGGTAATTCCCCACCAATTGCCAGACCTTGAATCACCCGAAAAAGGAGCATCAAAGCTGGTGCATAAATACCTATTTGATCGTAGGTTGGTAGAATACCCATCCCAAGCGAAGCAACACCCATAAGAACCATAGTTAAAATCAAGACTTTCTTACGCCCCCACTCATCACCAATATGACTAAATAAAATTCCACCCAACGGGCGCACAATATAGCCAACAACAAATATCGAATAACTGGCAATTATTGAGATAAAACTATTATGGCTTGGGAAAAACTGTCCAGCAAAATATACCGCAAACAAACCATAAATTGTAAAATCATAAAATTCAAGCATCCCTCCCATCGAAGAGAGCATAATTACTTTTTTCTGCTCACTATTTAGCTTACTATTTTGAGTCATGTATCTGCTTTCTAATTATTTGTTCCACGCCAGAGCTTGCTCTAGATCACGTATGATATCCTCAGGATCTTCTAATCCTACTGAGAAACGAATCAAACCATCACTAACCCCAATTGCCAAGCGCTGTTCAGCAGCCATCATGACATGCGTCATTGAAGCTGGATGAGTAATAATCGTTTCTGTTGCACCCAACGATTCCGCTAAGGTACATAAAACTACACTATTCATTACATGTAAGGCGTGCTCGTAACCACCAACCACTTCAAATGCCAGCATTCCACCATGAAAACCACCACGGTGCTGCGTTGCTGCCAATTTTTTTTGCGCAAACGACGCCAAGCCAGGATAATAAACTTTACTAACTTGTGGGTGTTGCTCTAAAAATTCAGCAACAGCTTGCGCATTTCGCGAGTGTTGTTTCACGCGTAGATCAAGAGTTTTAATTCCCTGCATTGTTAACCACGCATCCATTGGCGCTTGAATATTTCCGATGTTTTTACGGTTATAATCAAAATCTTCAAGATATTTTTTATTATTACTAAGTAATGCACCACCGACAGTTGCATTATGTCCGTCAATATATTTCGTTGTTGAATAAAGAATAATATCAGCGCCTAATTCCAGCGGGCGTTGCAAAATCCCAGTAAGAAACGTATTATCAACTACAACCGGAATATTTTTTGCATGAGCAATTTTACTGATTGCTGCAATATCATTGAGTTTAAGCGTTGGATTCGCTGGAGTTTCCAAAAATATCATTTTGGTATTTTCTTGGATTGCCTGAGCAATATTTTCAGGATTAGCTGCATCAATATAACTAATGCTAATTCCAAACTTGTTAAACACCGTATCAACTAAACGTACCGTACCGCCAAATACCACATCTGAACAAACGATGTGATCACCCTGCTCTAACAAACTCATGATTAATGTCGTTGTCGCGGCTAAACCAGTTGCAAAAGCCACTGCACCAGCGGCATATTCAATCCCCGCTAATTTTTTCTCAAGTGTAGCAACAGTTGGATTTGATGAACGAGTATAAGTATGCCCTTTATTCACTCCCACTGCTTCTTGCGCGTAAGTTGCTGTTTGATAAATCGGAGGTAAAATTGCTCCAGTTACCGGATCTGGCTCAATACCGAAATGAATATTGCGGGTGGCATTACCTGCGTCAGCAAGTTTTTTGTGCGAATAACGGCTACTCATTGTAATAATTCCTGAAAAATAAATAATCCTCAGATTTTATCATAGATGACAGAATACCTTTCGGGCAACTTATACAGCAATTTCAGCATTCGTTAATTAGAGCTGGTAAAATATGGCTTATACGTTGAAAATAGAATGATTGCTGGTGAACCCCAATGAAAAAATTTGAACTAATTTATAATGAACTAAAACAAAAAATTGCAAACAAGTCTTTACCAGCAGGAAGCAAAATCCCTTCAGAAAATCAGCTTTGTCAGGAATTTAACTGCAGCCGTGGAACACTACGCAAGGCGCTGGAACTATTGGCGCAAGATGGATTAATCAATGCCCAGCATGGACGTGGTGTATTTGTCCTCGATCATGAGCAAATAACTTTTTCTTTTGGTAGTCTGATTAGTTTCGCCGAAGCCAATCAAGATAGCGGTAGCACGTTTACTACCAAAGTCGCACTTTACGAAAATTTGCTTTGTGATGCGCCACTAGCTTCAGTTACAGGTTTTGCGGCAGAAACGCCGCTTTTAAAATTACTCCGCTTGCGGACGCTAAATGGCGAAAAAATTATTGCCGATCTCAATTATTTCAATACCAATTTAATTACGGGTTTAAATCGGGAAATTGCCCAAAAATCTATCTATCACTATATTGAATCAGAGTTAAAATTAAAAATCGGCTTTGCTCGTAGAAGTATAGAAGTTTGTGCTCCCAATAGTTATGATCTGGAATATCTCGATCTCAGCCAGTTTAATTGCGTGGTAGTAGTTAAAAATTGGGTTTATCTTGCTGATGGCGTTTTATTTGAATATACTGAGTCACATCATCGCCCAGATAAATTTGTTTTTACCGAATTTGTTCGCCGTAGGTGATGAAGATGACCTGCTAAACCATACTATTTATATTTTCCTGCTGTAATTTATATTTTTCTGTCATTCTGGTAACCTTTTTGGTCGTGTTTTAAATTTATTTTCTGCATAGTTTAATTTATCATCTAAATAAACGCATTTTACGTGGTTGTCTTTCGCCCATTTTTCAAGTTCAGTATAGGCATACGCTTCCCAATTTTGATTCTTATGATTATTCCAACCAAAAATAATTTCATCTGGTTTTATAAAATCAAATAGACAATTATGTTTATTTTGTCTATATTGTTCAATTCGTTGTATATAATTGACCGTATTTTCATTATCTTTTGGTGTAAAAACTTCAGATAAATTCAAAAAGCGCCACTCTTTTTCAAACTGCCACTCTTGGCTCTTGTACGTTAGTAACGCCATCCTAGAATTTACAGCTCGTTCAATTTTTTTATCCGATTTGTCCAACACCAATATTTCTAAAATAGATTCGAGCCACTTTAATTTATTATTTATTATTTCCTGATTGGAATATACGACCTCATAAAAACTAGAATTATAGTATTTATTAGTCGCGATCCACTGTTTAAGTCTTCCAATTTTGTATTTTAATGCAATACCATAGCCACAACTACCATATACCCCCCACATATGGTTTGACTCCAACAGTAACGGATTTAGCTCAGAAAAACAAGCAATATTTGCCCCATGTGTCTGTTCAATTAAGATACTCAGCTCGTCAAGATAATAACTATCCCGATTAAAATCTTTTTTTTGACTTCCTCGTAAATCTTCTAATACATTAAGCTGAACATCTTTGTTGGCAACGCTCTGAGAAATTTTTCTTTTTTCTGTGTTACCAATCTTTATCTGGCTGTCAAACACATCGTTAAATCCCTCTGGATAACCGGCGTATAGTTGGGATCTTTTTATTGTTTCAAGCTTTTCTGGTTTATCAAGAATCATCCACTTTGTAAGGTAATGGATATTTTTAATATCGAGATTTCCAAGTAATTTATGTTGTGGAAGTTGGCTAGTTTTAGTCATTTTTTTCACCATATAATCTACATTTTTAATTTTATAATACCCATTTTTTGCAGCCCCTACAAATTTAACTCAGTTTAACGCTTGCAGTTTTTTAATATAACGCAGCATAGTAATTCGTGATATATTTAACTCTAGGCTTAATGATATCGCATTGCTTTAATGCTCACTAATATAAAAAAATAGCCGATAAAGTGTTTTAACTTTCTTGAGATATTTTGCGTAAATATATTGATATAGTTTACTTTCTTTATGATTATCGTTCTCTATTATAATATCTAATAATTTATGTAATAATTTTGAGGCTCCTGAGTAAGCACTATCTATGTGTTGTTTGATGACTTCAGGCGCAAATACCGTATCATCAGCATAATTTACAGTATCATTTTCTTCATTTACAGTATCTGATACTGTATTTTGGCGGTAGAAAGTTACTGTAAACCAATCCCCACTATAATTTATTTCATATGGACAATGGTTTTGTTCTGCATCTTGGCGTATCCGTCCGATACCGGTACCGGCTTTTTCTAGATAGCCCGCTCGTGCCAGTAAATCAGCGATTAGATGATTACGCCGAACGCTCTTATAACCAAACTCTTCCTGCTGTAAGCCACTGGGCAAACCTCCCGGACTTACTACAACAACCCGATCGGCAAAAATTTCTACCGAAATAACACTCCGGCGTTAGTGAATCTGTTATTAGCGGTTAAGCAGCCCAAATTCTTGAGTAATTGCTCGGGTTCAATCTGGTTGCTGATTTTAGCCTTAGTTAAAAAATTGTAATAGGCAAAACGATCAAAACCACTTAAAAAATCTGCTCGCTGATGTTCCAATCTATCAAACTTAATAAGCCCCTCACTTTGAAATAATTCGATGATTTCATTGAACTCAAGCTGGTAACCTTCGCCTGTTGCAATTAATTGCTCAAATTGCTTCATGCTATTTTGAAGCATAAAGTTTAATGTGGTTCGGGATTAATTTCATAAGTGGATTCCAGCAAAAGATATACACATAATTTTACCACACTATATCAGCATAGCTTATGTCTGTCTAACTCACACATATTTATATTGCTATGCTTCTGCGATAATTTGATTTTTATTGTGCATATGCAGCAAAACTAGCTGTTGACTAACTTGTCTAAACAAGTTACAATAACGGCTAGAAAAATTGCAATTCTAGGTAAAACATTAGTAAATTGGTTACTAAATATTAAAATGGAGAAGAAATGACAACATCAACCAAAAACGTAACACCGGAGATCGTACAGGAAATTATTGACGCACTGGGCGGTTCGGAAAATATTTTAGCGGCAACACACTGCATTACCCGTTTACGTTTAGTTTTAAAAGATGAAAGTATCGTCGATGCCGCACGCATAAATCAGATATCTTTCGTTAAAGGCTGCTTTAGCGCCAATGGTCAGTATCAAGTTGTAATCGGACAAGGAACTGTCGATCAAGTCTGCGAATTAGTCCTCAAAATAGCAAAAATCGGACATAGCACTAAGCAAGAAGTTGCCGCTGTTAGTGAGCAAAACATGTCATTTATTCAACGTGGCGTCAAATTACTCGCCGATATTTTTATTCCGCTGCTTCCAGCAATTGTCACCGCTGGTTTACTGATGGGATTAAATAACATTCTTACCGAAAAAATCTGGCTTAATCATACTCAATCATTAGTTGATCTTTATCCTACCCTAGCAGGTATCGCTGGTATGATTAATGTGATTGCCTCAACCGCATTTGTCTTTTTGCCGGGCTTGGTTGGCTGGTCGGCAGTAAAACGCTTTGGTGGTAATCCATTACTCGGAATTGTTCTTGGGCTAATGCTGATTCACCCTGATTTACTTAATGCATATGGTTACGCTACTGCGGTACAAAATCACAGCGTACCACAATGGCATATCTTAGGTTTTACTTTAGAAAAAGTTGGTTATCAGGGACAGGTTCTACCAGTTATTGTCTCCGCTTTTGTCTTAGTTCGTTTAGAATTATGGCTCAATAAAAAAATACCAGATGCATTTAAATTACTCCTAGTTGCACCAATTGCCTTGTTAATTACCGGATTTTTATCATTCATCGTGATTGGTCCAGTTACTTTCGCTATTGCCAATGGAATAACTTTTGGCTTAGTATTTATTTTTACTAAATTTGCGCTCCTTGGTGGTTTGATTTTTGGTGCACTTTATGCACCGATTGTTATTACTGGTATGCACCAATCTTTTCTAGCTATTGATTTTCAATTAATCGCTAGTACTGGTGGTGCATTATTATGGCCGATGGTTGCCTTGTCTAATATCGCACAGGGTTCTTCTTCATTGGCAATGATGTTTTTAGCTAAAGATGAAAAGCTTAAAGGTTTAGCATTTACTTCAGCGATTTCTGCTTATCTCGGGATTACCGAGCCTGCAATGTTTGGAGTAAATTTACGGTTTAAAATCCCATTTTTCTGTGCAATGGCTGGTGCATCGCTTGGTGCGGCATTGATTGCCGTTGAAGGAGTACGCGCTTCTGCAATTGGTGTCGGTGGCTTACCGGCATTCTTGTCAATTATGCCACAATTCTGGCTAACTTACTTTATGGCAATGGGCATAGTTTTGTTAGTACCATTTATACTAACACTCCTTTTTGCTAAAAAAATCAATTTTAAGAGTAATTAATATGACACAACAATGGTGGAAAAATTCCGTAGTCTATCAAATTTATCCCAAAAGTTTTAAGTCCAGTGGTGACAGTCCAACCGGAGATTTAAAAGGAATTATCAATAAACTGGATTATTTACAGAAACTAGGCGTTGATGTCTTGTGGCTAACACCAGTATATGCTTCACCGCAACGCGATAATGGCTATGACATCAGCGATTACTATAGCATCGACCCCAGTTACGGAACATTGGCTGATATGCAGGAATTACTAACTCAAGCTCATAGTCGCGGATTAAAAGTAATTATGGATATAGTGGTGAATCATACCTCAACCGCACATCATTGGTTTCAAGAAGCATTACGCGACCCTAGCAGTCAGTACTATAACTATTATATTTGGCGAGATAGCAATAATGGCAAACCACCAACTAACTGGCTATCGAAATTTGGTGGCAGCAGTTGGCAATTTGCGCGCGAAACCGGACAATATTATTTGCATTTATTTGATGTAACTCAGGCTGATTTGAATTGGGAGAATCCTCTGTTACGTAGCGAAATTTATGCTATGATGCGCTGGTGGCTTGATATGGGCGTGGATGGATTCCGTCTGGACGTAATTAATTTGATCTCTAAAGAACAAACTTTTCTGGATGATACACTGGACACACCAAGCAGTGATGGACGAAAATATTATACCGATGGTCCAAAAATCCATGACTATTTAAAGGAAATGAACCGTGAAGTTTTTAGGTATAAAGACAGAATTATCACGGTGGGTGAAATGTCCTCAACTTCAATTGCTAATTGCATCCGCTACACCAATCCGGCAGAACATGAGCTGGATATGATCTTTAGTTTTCACCACCTCAAAGTTGATTATGCTGAAGGAAATAAATGGAGCATTATGCAATATGATTTCTTACAGCTCAAAAAGATAATCAGCGACTGGCAGCTGCAAATGCAAGCTGGGAATGGTTGGAATGCCCTATTTTGGTCAAATCACGATCAGCCACGGGCGCTTTCTCGTTTTGGTGATGACAAAAACTATCCTTACCAATCCGCAACTATGCTTGCAACCGCCCTACATTGCATGCGGGGTACACCATACATCTATCAAGGTGAAGAAATAGGAATGACTAATCCTCAGTTTAGTAGTCTCGAAGATTATCGCGATGTTGAAAGTATCAATGCTTATAATCTGATGACTTCAGATTGGGATTATTCTCACGCGGAAGCTATGGCAATCTTAGCACAAAAATCACGGGATAATGCTCGCACGCCGATGCAATGGGATGACAGCCAACATGCAGGATTCACAAGCGGAATTCCATGGATTAGAGCTGCTGATAACTACTCGCAGATTAATGTTGCCAATGCTCTAGCCGATAAAAACTCTATCTTCTATTATTACCAACGCTTGATTCAATTACGTAAAGAATATCAAGTTATCGCTGATGGTGAAATCAGATTTTATCAACTGGAGCATCCACAGTTATTAGTTTATAGCCGTCATTGGCGAGATGAAAGCGTGTTGGTAGTCTGTAATTTTAGCGCGAAAAATTGTGCGTTGGAGTTATCTAGCTTAGACCTAGCGCTAACTCAAACTCTAAATGTAATGCTAACCAATGATAGTAATAATCAGGTCACTCAAAAAGTTGTGAAATTAGCACCTTTTGGCTGCGTGGTACTCAGAGATTTCTAGTTATACCATAAATAATACAATAACACTTGGTGCGGAGCATTGAATTTTACTTAGTTAGATATTCTTGTGTTGTCATTACATTCTTTGCATCAATTGTTATTTGTGATTCTGATTTCCAGTAGCTTACCGCCGATACACTGATTGTATCTTTTTGTGCGGTTGGCGTAATAATGATGGTGCTATATAATTTTTGCTTGCTATCTCCAATAGGTTTGAACTCAGCTACGAGCATATTCCTATCGGAATAGTAATTAATTTTAGTTGAGTTGCCCCAATCACAAGAACGAGGAGAGCATTTACCGTAACCATGAACAGAATTTTTTGTTATTTCCAATTTATCTATTCCACTTTCTCCATAATACGTACCTTCAAAATCATAGGCACGTGAAATACTTGCAATAGTCATAAGTAAGATACTAATAATCAATTTTTTGTTTTTCATGATAGCTTCTCTAAAATTTACGCTAAGTCGTATAATAAAATTGTTTTGCAATGATTTCCTCTATGACTTCATGATAACACTATTTGTTAGATATCAAGCTCCTTTTAGCTTTAACCAACGTCCAGATATTATAGAAAATCACCACTAATAACACCCATTTTAAATATGAAGCATCAACCTTAGAAATAATTGGCGCAGCAATCAAAACGGCAAGACATCCCGGAATCGCCATTAATAACGTGCTCCATGAATAATATTGGCGATTTTTTATCATTGGTACCGCAGTCATCGGCATTTGTACCGCGCTTGCTGTCGTCATAATCGGATATGCCACTGCAGGTGACAAGCCAAGTAAAAAAATAATTACCAATACAATTGAATAGTAGCCAACTCCAAAAGCTGGTAAACATCCCGCCATAAACATTACGATACCAAGAACAATTAACTTAGTGCCACGCACGGAAATCAAATCACCACCAACAGCTAACATATGCATTGAGTTTAGCAACAAAATAATAACCGTTAAAATAAACGTTACCAACATCACATTGTAAATAGCATTACGCGTAACATATTTGACAAAATAACCTGAAACTACCCCACCAATTGCAATCATTATACATGCAGTAATCAAAGTCAAACTATCAATCTTAACCAGCTGTAAAAATAAAACTGATTGCAATAATGTTGGTAAAGTAGCTTGAACAACTATCGAACCATTATATCTCTTATTGTCTTCCATCAAACCAAAAGCATTGCGAAAAGCAAAGATTGAGGCAAAGCTACCGATTCCAAAGGTGTCGAGAAATGTCGCGACAAAGCCAGTAATCATTGTTTGCAATTTTTTAGGAAAACTTAAAAGCTCTTTACTTTGACTAAAATTGATTAGAAAATAAATAAATGTTGCCACTACCATTATAGTAACAATCAGTTTGATAATTAAGATCTGGCTCATTATATATCCCATATTAAAACAAGGTTAATTATACCATACTCGAGATAGTCAACTTCTAGTTCTGCCATCGCCATATATCAATATTATCAGTAACAACTACCCACATACAAATTTTCAAGCTTAATTGCCTCTACCAGCCACCAAATACTATTGTTTTATGCTACAATCTGGTCTGGAAATCAATCGGGCAATCGCGGTTATTGGCTTTAATCGAGGAAAGTCCGGACACCAGATGGATAGAAGTGCTGGGTAACACCCAGGGGTCGCTTTGGCGGCTACGGAAAGTGGCGCAGAAAATATACCGCCAGCAATGGTAAGGGTGAAAAGGTGCGGTAAGAGCGCACCGCGCAACTAGTGATAGTTGTGGCAGGCAAAACCCCACTTGGTGCAAGACCAAATAGGCGCAATTCGTATTTATCCTCTACACATAGTTGCGCGGGTAGGTTGCTAGAGCCTCTTGGTAACAATTGGCCCAGATGAATGATTGCCTCAGGCTTATAGCTTAAGACAGGATCCGGCTTACAGATTGATTTCCTCTTCAACTCTATTCTTTAATAGGATTTTAGCATGTCCGATCAACACCTTATCGAAAAAACCATTACCTCGGAACAAGTCTTTGCAGGCAATTTTATGCGCGTTTATCGTGATAGTGTCGAATTACCTGATGGTAAAACTTCTACTCGTGAATATATTCGCCACTCTGGTGCAGTTGCAATTTTAGCCTTGGATAATGAACAAAATTTAATTATGGAACGTCAATATCGTCATCCAGTTGGACAGGTAGTATATGAAATCCCAGCAGGTAAATTAGACCCCAATGAAGATGAACTAAGCTGCGGACGCCGTGAATTAGTTGAAGAAACTGGCTATGTTGCCAAAGAATGGATTTTACTGGGCGAGTGTTTGCCTTGCATTGGCTACTCTAGTGAACGGATTGTTTATTATCTAGCTCGTGACTTAGCTTACACCGAACAAAATCTTGATGATGGTGAATTTCTAGATGTCATCAAGCAGCCACTCGCAGAAGTTATGGCTTTAGCATATACCGGACAAATTCCAGACAGCAAAACTTTAGCTGGCCTGATGTTACTTCAAGGATATCTCAACCGAGATGCTTAGTTATTTATGCATTAGTCTAGGGATAATTAGTGCTCAATTTTTTCAATTACCTCGCTCTATTGCATTTATTCTTTTGATTGGATGCGCCAGCAGCTATTGTTGGCTGCATTTTAAGTCACCTATTGCCAATTTGCAACTTCAACGTGGCATCATCTGGATAGTCTTATTTATTGGCTGCTTAGCTTATGCTGATTTACGAATCTCTGCACGTTTAGCTCGGGTAATTAAAGAACCAATCAGCCAACTCACGGTAAAAGCGCACCTGATTGCACCCATTCAAAATAAGGGTAGCTATCTCCAAAGCCAAATTCAAATTGATGCAGGTAGTTTCAAAGGGCAAGATATGCTCTTATTTTTTCAACCTAATACTCCCCTACTACCGCAATATCAATATCAACTTACGCTCAATATTCGACCATTAAATATCCCCAGCAATTTTTACGCTTTTAATTACCAGCAATATCTGGTTGCGCAAAATATCACGGCTAATGCCAGCTTAGTTGAACACCCACAAATACAAAAAACCAGTTATGCGCCATCTGCGCTGATTAATACTCAAAGAGTAAATCTAATCAACTACTTGCAAAAAACATTGGCAGATAAACAATACTCAGGCTTGGTTATTGCATTAGTTACTGGCTATCAAAATTTAATTCCTGCCGATCAATGGACTATATTTAAAAATAGTGGAATTACTCACATTGTTAGCATTTCCGGCTTGCATATTACGCTAGTTGCCGGGATGTTTGTTATACTGATAAATTTTCTGCTTAGACTATTACCACCAACTAAAATCCCCCGTCAGATCATTTTGGTCTGGGCTGGTGTGCTTGCGGCATTGGCTTATTCATTACTTGCCGGATTTACGATTCCGACACAACGTACTTTTTACCAATTATTAGTAATGGCATATCTGCTCTCGCGGCGCTCGTATTTGCCCTTAATCAACAAACTGGGATTAACCTTAGTATTAGTGCTATTGATGGATCCATTTGCTAGCTTTAGTATTGGTTTTTGGTTCTCTTTCATCATCGTGGCAACCATTTTTATCGTGATAAGTAATTATGCCCGTATCAGTAGTAAACTTGCGCTCTGGGTACGGATGCATTGTTTTATAACTTTAGTCAGTGTACCACTAAGCTTATTTTTATTTGCCTGCTTTCCGCCAATTTCATTTGTCGCTAACCTTTGGGCAATTCCGATAATCGGAAACATAATGACACCCGTAATTGTTGTTGCTAGTTTATTTCATTTGAGCTGGATAATCACCATCTGTGCTGATATATTGAACTATACGATGCTCCCGATTGAATACTTAGCTAAAATCCAACCTTACCATCAGCAAACACCAAACCTAGTTGTTGTAATCTTAGCTTATTTGGGAATTATTTTATTGCTAATTCCAAGGTCATTAGCAGGTAAAAACATCTTGGGTGCAATTCTCTTTGCGAGTCTATTTTTTGTTGATAATCGAGCTGATCTGAGCTATGGTGAATTACAAATCAATGCTTTTGCCAATCCTAAAAGTGGTTATGTGTTTGCGCAAACTCAAAAACATAATCTATTAATTATTGCAGGAAATGATGCTACTAAAACCAGCCAGCAATTCTCGATGACCGTACTACCGTTTTTAACTTCGCAAAATATCCAAAAAATTGACTATTTAATTGCAAATCAGAGTGAAAGTGAGATCAAAGACATTTTAGAGCGCAATCAAATTCATGTGGCAGATACAAAATTAGAGCAAGATAGCTCACTTGATGGTGTTGAAATTGAAAATATTGCCTTTGAAAATCAAATTGCGTTACGCCTTCGTGAGAAAAATGGTAATCTCAGTTATATTGGCAGTGGCTATCAGCGATTTAATGAGCAAAACTGGCAAAACATTGTAATTATCTATCCTTTAATGTCTCTAAAATGGTTATATCAGGAACATGTTAATAATTTGTTATTAAATTACCCCCAAACACAAAGTCGTAGTATTCACGCTCTAGCTGACAATATTAATCTCGATGTAAAAAACATTTATGATTTACCACAAGGTGGCAGCATCTCATTAAAAAACAATAGCATTACAACTATAAAAGCAGAATAAAAGCCTACTGTAGGTTTATGATGTACAAATCCTATCTCTTTAGGGCATTTGTCATTTGAGTTGCTATTTAGTTATAATACATGATTGAAAAACCCCATAGGACACAATTAATGAACTCAACTATCCAAGTTATTAAAAACCATCGCTCAATCCGTAACTTTTTAGATAAAGACATACCTGCAGAGGCTCTTCAGGCAATTATTGATGCTGCACAAGCAATGCCAACTTCAATTAATGGTCAGCAAGTTTCTCTGGTTATCGTTCGTGATAAAGCAACTCGCAGCAAATTGGCAGAATTATGTGGAGGTCAACCGTGGGTAGCTGCTGCACCAGTATTTATTCTTTTTGTCGCTGATTTTTACAAAACTTCTCTAGCTGCGGAAATTAATGAACGTACCCAAGTTATTCATGAAAGCGCTGAGGGTGGACTAGTTGGAATTTTAGATTGCGGGATTGCTATGGGTGGGGTGATTGTTGCGGCTGAAAGCATAGGCTTAGGAATAGTGCCAATTGGTGGAATTCGTTTACACGCCGAGGAAGTAATTGAGTTATTGGGATTACCCAAATATACTTTCCCAGTAAATGGTTTATGTATTGGTTATCCAGCAGATAGTTCAAAACAAAAACCGCGTTTACCACAAGCAACTTTTGCACATTATGAAAAATATGACTCAAGTAAATTAGTTGCCAATATCAAGGATTATGATGCCACAATGGAAAGCTATCTAGCAACCATCGGACGCACAGAAGAAGGAAACTGGAGCAAACACACCTCCAGCATCTATCAACGTGTTTATTTTCCAAATATAAAACCAACAATGACAGCGCAAGGATTATTACACGATAAGTAAGCTTATTTGCAATTAATTTATTCAATAACAACAGCTTTTATCAAGTTATTTTTTTATAGCTATTTTCATTTGCATAATTTTAGGGTTATGCTAAAATACTAACTTTAATAAAACTCAAAGAGAAAGAATTTTATGAGCGACTATACTCCACCAAATAATAATAATCAGCCTCGAAGAAGAGCACCACAACAAGCAACACGCAGAAGAAATACCGACAACTACAATAATGATAGCTTTGATGAGCAACCGCGTAATGCCAATCGTGGCAATAACCGTAATTATCAAGATGAATATGAAGAACGGACTCCACAACGTCGTGCACCCAATCCACAGCAACAAAATCGTAGAAATTACAATGATGACGACGATTATTATGATGAGCAACCACGCCGAACTCGCGCAAATAATTACCCGCCTCGCGCAGAAAAAAGTAATAAAGGTCTTTTATACGGGTTAGGCGCAATCGCTGCTGTAGCGGTTGCCGCTGGTTCATATTTTGCCTTCAAGGCTCCGGATACGGCGCAAATTGTTGCAGTATCGCCGAATTATATTACCACCCAGCAAGCCTATCAAGATTGTCATAGAGTTGGTACAACCCGCTATGTTAAAAACCAGAAAAATGGTACTGAAGGTGCTTTAATTGGTGGCGCAACAGGTGCTGTAGCAGGTGGTATAATTGGGAATCAGGTTCATGGCGGTGGTGGTGGAACTGCCGTTGGTGCAGTAGCTGGTGGTGTTGGAGGAGCGCTAATCGGACGTGAAATACAGCGCTCTAACCAGCCAGATTATGTTGCTAAACATGGCTCAAGTACACAATGTCAAACAGCATATCGTCCAGTACAAACCCAGTCAGGTTATAATGTGCAGTATCTTTATAAAGATAATATGGCAAACATAGTGACTCAGACTGCGCCAGCAATTGGAACCAAAATACCAATGAAGAATTTACAACAAATGGCTATGCCAGCGCAAGCCACTGGAGCTAATCCACCGACAACTAGTCAATAAAATCTGAAGGGGTATTTAATCATAATACCCCTTAATATCAGGATAATCATCATTAATCAAATAGTAGATCAGCCAAATTCCCCAATCAATACAACAATCACGGTTAATCAACTGCCCTATTCAGATATGCCGACTGATTTGTATATTCCTCCTGAGGCATTACAAGTATTCTTAGAAATGTTTGAAGGTCCGCTGGATTTATTACTATATCTAATTCGTAAGCAAAATTTGGATATCCTGCAAATTCCAATAACTAAAATCACCGATCAATACATTAACTACATTAATACGATGCAGGTCTTAAATATTGAACTAGCTGGTGAATATTTACTTATGGCAGCAGTGCTTTTAGAAATTAAATCACGGATATTGTTACCCAAATTACCTAATGCTAGCGATGATATTGATGACGATGGTGATGATCCACGGCAGGAATTAATTCAGCGCTTGCTTGAATACGAAAAAATTAAACTAGCCGCAGTTAATCTTAATGCCATACCACAAGCTTATCGCGATTATTTGTGGGTTGATATTCTAATTGAGGAAAGCGAACCTGAATTACCAGAAATCAAACCTCAAGATTTGCAAAAAGCGTGGCATACCCTACTATTGCGCAGTATTAAAGCACAAAGTGAACATCACATTAAACGGCAGGAATTATCAGTACGTGAACATATGAGCCAAATCTTGCGCACACTCCGCGAATTAGGAAAAACCAATTTTTTTAATTTATTTGAGATACAATTAGGCACTCAGCATATTGTGGTAAATTTCATCGCGATTTTGGAATTGGGAAAAGAAGGAATGGTTAGCATCATTCAGGATAATGAAAAAAATATTTTTGTTGAGTTAGTCTAATACCATGCATGAGCAATTTTCACACTTAAAAAAAGTAGTTGAAGCATGTTTATTGACTGCTAATGATATTATTGATTTGGAACAATTAGCCGCAGTTTTTGACCATCAGTTAAGCAGTAGCTCACTAGAAAAAATTTTAGCTGAAATTGCTGATGATTATGCTGATCGAGGAATTGAATTACTCAAGATCGCCAGCGGCTACCGTTTTCGCTCCAAGCCTGAATACCAAAGTTATTTGAATAAACTCTACCAAACTAAACCAGCACGCTATTCGCGGGCAGTTATGGAGACACTGGCAATTATCGCCTATCGTCAACCAGTTACCCGTGGTGAAATTGAGAATATTCGTGGTGTAACAATTAATAGTACCATTATTCAAACTTTATTTGACCGCGGTTGGATTGAGGTAGTTGGACACAAACAAATACCAGGTAAACCAGAACTACTTGCCACTACTAGCAAATTTCTGGATGATCTAGCGATTCAATCGCTTGAAGAACTACCACCATTACCGAATATTACCGAATCGTTTCAGCAAAACCCAGAACATGATTTAATCGAAGAATATGATAGCAAAAAGGAAACAACATGAGTGATACAAATAATCAACAAATTGAAGAACTTTTAAATTTACCCGGAACATTTCACATCAAGATAATGGGCTTCAATGATCCGGAACTAATTAATGAAGTAACCGCAATTATTTCAGTACACGTTAGTAATTTCAATCCTGAAGGTGACATTAGCGTCAAACCTAGCAGTAAAGGCAATTATGTAGCGCTAACTGCAACAATTTGGGCAGAGTCCAAAGCACAATTGGACGAAATTTACTCAGCTTTAAACAAACATAGTTTAGTGAAAATGACTCTCTAATGACTGGCGTAATAATTAAATCAATTGGTAAGATTGACTATCAACAATGCTGGCAGTCAATGAAAGAATTTACCGAACAGCGCACGTCGGACACTCCTGACGAATTATGGTTAGTTGAACATGATCCGGTTTTTACTCTAGGTCTTGCGGGTAAAGAAGAGCATATTTTAATTAAAGATCATACTATTCCAATTATCCGAACCGATCGTGGTGGGCAAGTTACTTATCATGGGCCGCAGCAAATTATAATTTATCTGCTGATTGATATTAAGCGTTTGGGATTATCTATTCGTGAGTTGGTTACACGGATTGAGAATGGTGTAATTAACTATCTGGCAAGCCTAGGAATTGAAGCCAATGGCGACCGTGATGCTCCCGGAGTTTATGTTGCTGGTAAAAAAATTGCTTCGCTTGGATTAAAAATCCGTAAGGGCTGCAGCTATCATGGCTTAAGCTTTAACTTTAACCTAGATAAAACACCGTTTAGTTATATTAATCCCTGTGGCTATGCTGGTTTACAGGTAGTAAATTTATGTGAGTTAATAGCGAATCCGCTAGAAATGAATGACG
Source organism: Neisseriaceae bacterium (assembly GCA_003963245.1). GTDB lineage: Bacteria > Pseudomonadota > Gammaproteobacteria > Burkholderiales > UBA11063 > Aquella. The sequence continues at coordinate 21,331 of RXJX01000007.1, read as the reverse complement.
AAGCTACAAAGCTAGCTAACGCACTTAGTCAAAATATCTATAAATAGCAGCGCCCTAAAAACGCTGCTATTTATATAGTAAGTCAAAAAATCACTCTACCAATTAATCTGCTTAGCAGGAATCCATAAATCCAATAATTTGCGATATTTTGCTTCTAATACATCCTGTGGTGGTAAATCCGGTGTTTTAGAGTAAAGATCGGCTTTTTGAAAAGCTTTCAGTAATGGCAGCATTAACCAGTCAAAATCTGAGGCTAGTTCAGTATATGCCATAACTCCATTTTGCGGAGTATGCCATGGATAAAAAGAATGATAGCGTAAAAGATATAAACCCTCTTCACAGATATTGCTACCTTGTTTCATTGCCTCATAAATATACTCATCGTGACCCCACGTCATATCGACTTTATCGAAACCACAATTGCGCGGATAATTACCAAATGAATTATTATCTTGCATATTATAGTGTTTATAATCAGGACACTCAGTGTAATAACCATTGGCATAAAATACATTTGAAGCAGCAAATGGCGCGGCAATTGGATAAGTATCACCGACTACCGCCCATTGATTTAGACTACCAAACTGAGGTAATAACATTACTTTACCCAAATCATGAATGAATCCAACTAAAGGAAACCAAGACCAATCGGTAATATGACTATATAAAGATTTTAAAGTGTGCGTGGCATACAAATCGCGCCATTTTTCTGGTAAAGCTTCCCAAACTGTTGGCTTAAACAGAACTTTAATTTCTAAATCATCACGTAGCTCAGTATCATTTAACATGGCAAACTCAAAAATTGACTCCGCCGATTGATAGGCATGTACTACCTGAGGTAAATCGTTATCTGGGTCACTTTCATCATGTACTTGCTCTAAAAGTTTAAATACTTGATACACATCCATCTTACCATGCGCTAGCTGTGAATATTTACGTTTATTCTGCATAACGAAATCCAATGTTTGATTGGTATGCATCTCGCGATAAGTTCGTTCTACCCGATCCTGAAATTTAGAATTAGTATAATTGCGTAATTCGCCAAAATCATCACGGCGTTCAGTTGCAACTGCTTCCATAATTTGCCTCCTAAAGCAAAAACAATTTATAATTTATATGCTCTTTTGACCCAATAAACGCGTTGGGACACCTTTTTCAAGGTTTAATTCAATTAACTCCAAAGAAACACCTTTGGTCTCTGGTACTTTTAAATAAACGTAAATAAAAACTATTAAAGCTATTGTTCCATACATACTAAATGTTGCAGCGATACCCAAAGCATGCAAGATTGTCAGGAAACTTGCGGCTACTAAGAAATTGGCACCCCACTGTACCGCAACCACAAAGCTCATACACGTACCACGGGCATGCAAAGGAAAAATTTCCGATATCATTAACCAAAATAGTGAGCCTACACTAATACAATAACCAATAATATACGTTACCAAGCAAAACAACGCCAAATATGCTGTAGCACCACTAATTGAGCCACTAAGCAAAAACACCATGGTAAATAAACTCAATGCCGCAAGCATTGAACCAATTAGTAAAAATTTGCGACGACCCAAACGATCAATAAAGAGTAATGTTACCACAGTAAATATGAAATTAGTAATCCCCAAACCAAGGGTTCCAAACATCTGTGTAGCTGAATCTGAAAAACCAATTTGCTTCATAATATGCGGACCATAGTACATTACAGTATTGATTCCCATAAATTGCTGGAAGATCCCAAGCAATAAGCCAATAAATAGCACTGGGCGTAATTTTTTACTGAATAACTCACTGAATTTAGCTCTATTGACATTTAATGTACTTTTGATTAATGAAAGTTCATGCTCCGCCATAGACTTATTACCGCGAATTTTTTGCAAAATGTTTAAAGCCAATTGATCTCTGCCCTTAGTAAGTAACCACTTAGGTGATTCTGGCATTATCAGCATTCCAAGTGTTAAAATCAAAGCAGGAACAATACCACTAAAAATCATCCAGCGCCAACTGCCACTCTCTGTCAGAGCATAATCAACTAGGAATGCTAACACTTGCCCACCAGTAAGAAAAGCACCATTCCATAAAACTAGCTTTCCGCGAGAACTTGCAGGAGCAATTTCAGCAATGAACATCGGTGTTGCAAATGATCCCATTCCTACCGCAAAACCAAGAACAAATCTACCGATAATTAAATGTTCAATTGTGTGAGCTAGCGCAGCAATTATGGTACCAATAATAAAGGTAAATCCAGTTATTACCAATACTTTTTTACGACCAAGATTATCGCTTAGTTTTCCGCACAATAAAGCACCAAATAACGCACCAAGAACGCAGGCACTAACAACCATTTCCAACTGAAAATTACTCGCAGCAAACTCACTTTGGATAAACGGTGATGCTCCAGCAATGATTGAAGTATCAAAACCAAAGAGCAAACCACAGGTTGCAGAAATACACACAGTAACAAATAAATACGGATTTATTTTATTCATTCAACTATTTCCTTTTAGATTTAATATAGTTATTTCACGTATTATGTATACAAATTTGAAATGCGTTCTTTGACTAAGCTTTCGTCTTGATACTATGCTGTTTTTATAATTTTTTACCTTGCACCAATTAAATGTTAACGCTAACATTAATATAGCGAAATTCTAACACAATAATTTTCACACCACACATAATCCGTTGCTGCAGCGCAGTATATGATCCTATTTTAATTTTATTAAATAAGATTACACTAACTAACTCGACATTCAGATGATAGCATCAATAAAATAACACGCAACGCTTGAAAAAAAAGGTGTTTTCAGGTATAATCTATAGAATATTTATCTGATTTTAATTTACGAAAGGACTAGCAAATGAAATTAATTACAGTACAGGATTTGGCACAGATTGTACAAAAGCATGGATTTGATAACTATATGCAAGATTTAGTTAGCTACTTAAAAGAGGATTTTGTACGTTGGGAAGAATTTGATAAATCGCCACGTTATGTTTCCCATGTTCCGGGTGGAGTAATGGAATTAATGCCAACTGCAGATAAGCAATACTTCTCGTATAAATTTGTAAATGGCCACCCAGCGAACCCATTTGATGGTAAACAGACTATTGTAGCGGTTGGACAATTAGCTGAAATTAAATACGGCTTTCCAATTTTACTCTCAGAAATGACTGCATTAACTGGCTTCAGAACTGCTGCAACTGCTATTATTGCAACCGAATATTTAGCACGTAAAGACAGCAGTGTTTTAGCAATTATTGGTACTGGAGCGCAAAGTGAGTTCCAGACTTTAGCACATAAATTAATTCGTCCGATTACTACTGTTCGTTATTTCGATATCGATCCAGCTGCCATGGATAAATTTGAAAAAAATATGTCGGGTAAGGGATTTGAACTAGTACGTTGCCAAAGCGCCGAAGAAGCATGTGCTGGTGCTGATATTATTACGGTATGTACAGCCTGCAAATTACACGCAATTGTGGTAAAAGATGAGTGGGTAAAACCAGGTGTACATATTAATGGATTGGGTGGTGATTGCCCGGGTAAAACTGAATTAGAAAAATCAATTTTGTTCCGTGGTAAGGTAGTTGTAGAATTTACTGAACAGTCAATGGTTGAAGGTGAAATTCAACAATTAACTCCAGAAGAAGTTAAGCAAGTGTTACATGCTGAACTATGGGAATTAATCAATGGAAGCAAGGTTGGACGCGAATCAGATGATGAAGTTACAATTTATGATTCAGTTGGTTTTGCCGTAGAGGATTTCTCAGTATTGCGCTTAACCCATGATTTAGCGCACAAATATGGTATTGGACATGATGTTGATATGATTCCGCCAATTAAAGATCCTAAAAACCTTTACTCAGTATTAGGTTAATTTTATGACTAAACGAATTAAGTTAATTGGTAGCGCCATCGGTAATTGCGGACGCTTGAATGGCTGTGAGTCCTCTCCCTATCAAATCAGTAACTCCTTAGCCAATACTGAAGGTATTTTGTTAGATTCTGATGTGGTTGCTTACTCTGGTGGCAGCCATGACGTATTAGCACAGCGGGAATTTTTTATTAAGGTTGCACATCGTGCGGAACGTGCAATTACCAAAGGCGTGTTTCCTATCTTCATTGGTGGTGATCATTCTTGCGCTATTGGTAGCTGGAGTGGTATTGCGTATAACTTACAAAAGCAAGATAAAGAATTAGCTCTAATTTGGATTGATGCGCATATGGATGCACATCGCCCTGAAACTTCAGAAACAGGTAATTTGCACGGTATGCCGGTTGCTCATTTGCTTGGTCATGGGCATAAAGAGCTTACATCTATTTTGACTGCTATGCCAAAACTCAAACCAGAAAATATTGTTTATTTTGGCATTCGTTCATTTGAAAAACCAGAAGAAGACTTTTTGCAAAACCTAGGCGTTAAGATTTATTATCAGCATATGTTGAATAATGAAACTTTTGAAGCAGCCTTCTTAGCTGAATTTGAGCGGTTAGCACAGTTAAGTGGCGGTAATGTAGGAATTAGTTTGGACTTAGATGGACTTGACCCAGTGGAAATCGCTGCAGTTGGTACTCCGGTTGATGATGGGATAGGTAGCGGAGTATTCTTTGATGCAATAAGCAAGATTAACATCGATGATTTGATCGCTTTTGAGATCGCAGAATATAATCCATCATTAGATAAAGACCATCGCTCAATGCATTATATGTTGCAATTGCTTAAACTATTAGTTTCGCGGATTCGTTATAATGCAGAATAAAGTACAATTAAAACTCCTTGATGACAAAGTCAAAGAGTATCTACCGCAGTATGCAACAGAAGGTTCCGCTGGTCTTGACCTGCGCGCGTGTTTGGATGCTCCGCTTATTCTAAAACCTGGGCAAACTGAATTAATCCCAACGGGGATTGCGATTCATATCGAAGATAAGCACCTATGTGGAATGATTCTACCTCGCTCTGGACTTGGGCATAAGCACGGAATTGTTTTGGGCAATTTAGTTGGATTAATTGACTCAGATTATCAAGGACAATTGTTTATCTCTATCTGGAATCGTGGACAAACTGAATTTGTTTTAAATCCCTTAGAACGAATTGCGCAGCTAGTAATAGTTCCAGTTGTGCAAGTTGGTTTTGAACAGGTAAATGAATTTACTCAGTCTGATCGTGGTGAAGGTGGCTTTGGTAGCACTGGCAAGCATTAAGCTTAATTTAGGTGAAAAGGATTTATTTCGGAGCGGATTAAAAAATCTGTGATTATTTTCATTAATATTTAAGTTCCAATGGTACTATTTGCACCATTGGAACATACTTCTTAGATATTAAACCCAATAAAATTTAATATCATAAATTAGCAACTTATTAAAATGCCATAAACTGGGTTTTAACTGGAGTCCAAAGATTGCCTGTTCCTCCATTGCCCATAACGCCATTTCCATTAGCACCCCAACAATATACATATCCACTAGTACCAATTGAACAAGAAGTCATGCCATTTGATACGATATTTAATGGAGTAAAAGGTACATTCGTTTCATCTGACAGAGTAATTGACGTTGGATTATAAGCCGTTGTATAATTACTACCAAGCCCCAAAGCTCCATAATTTGCTGTACCACTTGCAAAGAGTGCGCCAGAAGTAGTTAATGCAACGACAACCTTATCTTTATCAAAGTATTGTGTAGCTCCCATAGTTATATCTTGCACATAATCTGGGAAATTTGTTAATGTTGGAGTAAATACCTGTCCAGTAGAGCCAAAGCCAAGAAATCCACTTCCATTTCCTCCCCAGCAGTATACTTTATGGTTGTCACCAAGAGCACAAGAATCGTAACCGTCACTCACTACTTTAGTAGTTTTGATTCCAGCAGGCATAGCAACTTTTACAGGCAACCAAGTTTTTGTAGTATTTTCTCCATCACCCAAAGCTCCCCACGCATCACTACCACTAGCGTAGACATCACCATTTTCTGTAATCATAAATAAATCTGAATAACCACCAAGAACTATATCAGTAACCTTCTCACTTAACTTGACTCGAACCGGAATATCATGTTCTTGTTTATCCCCAACACCAGCGATACCGAGAGCATTTCCTCCCCAGCAATATACATTACCTTTATCCGTAAGAGCACAAGCATCATCACCTTCATCATTTAGGCTCGCTTTTACTACTTTTATTGCCTTTTCATTTGGATTCAAAGCAACACGTACTGGTGTAGTAACATTGTTCGTACTGCCATTACCCAAAATCCCATAGTTACCTTTACCACTAGCATAAACATCACCACTCTCAGTCAATACAAATAATGTAAGATCACTTGTAATAACAATATCTTTTGCACCAGAAGGGAAATTAGTCACTCTTGGAATAACACTACCCGTAGTATCACCTGTACCTTGTAGACCTGTTCCATTACCCCCCCAGCAATAAACCTTACTATCGTTACCGATTGCACAGGCAACATTACCAGTCTCATTGCTTACTACCTTAGTAGCTTGAACCGGCATTAGCACTTTTACAGGGGTATTGCTATCATCGGTACTACCATTACCTAAAACTCCATATGTTCCTTTACCACTAGCATAAATATCACCTTGAGAGGTTAAAATAAATGTATTTCTTAAACCAGCTTGAACTACTGCAGGTTTAATCGCACATGATTCTTTTACTGTCCATGGTTGACCGCTACCAGGAAATACTCCATTGTGTTCTAGAGGATTCTGACCTTTTGTCCACCAGTGATTTATATATAATTTACCATAATAGCTAACAATTTGATTAGGTTTATCGTAGATGCTACTCTCTTCCCATTTTGGAAAGCTAGAACATAAATTAATTTCAGTACTTGAAGTAGATTTACTTGCTAAGTCAGATTTATTTGTAGCCATATTTGTACTATTTGGTGAAACCGAAGTACCACCGCTACCACACCCAAATAACACCGAAGAAATAATTGCTGATAACAAGATATTGATGTTTTGTTTGTTTTTACTCATAAGTACTTTTCCTTTTACTAAAATTAAATTTATAAAATTTTCCTAAATCATGCATTTCATTATCTATAACAAAAATTTTCACCATAGTCACAGTAAAATTACACGCGCCATGATATATATGTATTTAGAAATAATTGATTATGAAAAATTTTATTTAGCATCGTGCTAAAACGATGTTCTATCCTGAAGTGGCAGATTATAAGTTAACTAGATTATCGTTTACTATCACCAATTTTGGTGATAGTAAATTTCCTTTGATTTCAATAGGAGATTATGAAGGCTAAGTATGCCTATTAATTACGTATAGAAATTATACATTGATCACAGATATGAGGCTTTTAAACCTTAAAAATTGAATAAATAAATCAAAAGATTATCTATTTTGAAAATTTATATAGTCAGAAAGTTCATCGTTACTAACAATAATACAAGGTTTCCATAAGCTTGCAGGCATTTGTTTAAAAAAACCATTATTATATGCCGCATCAGCTAATAATTTTGAATTGGAACCAGATATTTGAAATTTTGTACATAAATTTCTAATTATAGTAGCAATTGTATTCCTTGTTACACCTAATATTTGAGCTATTCTCTCTTGATTTAAACCATTGGAAAGCAGAAATAATACCTCGTACTCACGGTTAGATAAATCTTTTATTGCAAAATACTTATGGTTAGAATAATCTGAGTCACTAAAAAGATCTAAATTTTTTTGAAAATAAAAAAGCGAGATTTCGGTACTAAAAGTCTGAAGTCCCACAATAGAATTTTCATAAATAATAGGTGTGGCCGTAACCATATATGATTTAAGCTGATTATCGTACGGTAGCATATCAATATATGAAATTATCTTTCCTTCAGTAAGCACATATTTTTGTAATAAAAAATATCTATAAAGATGATCATGTATCATTTCCTTACTTTGATCATTATATGAATCTTTGAAAATTAGCTTTGCTAGATCAGGATCATTAAATTTTTTAGAACTAATCCCCATCTCTCGAATCTCTTGCCAGCAATTAAACCCAAAGGCTTTCGCCGTATAATTAGTACAGATGACTATTTCATACTGCTTATTAATAATTGAAGAGAAGAATTTTTGCTCGACTAACGGAATAAAATTAGCTATAACAACATTCTCTAGATAGTTCTGAATTTGTACCATAATAACCCCAAGTATAATATGCGTGATTGTAGCATATCCATATCACCGAACTCTCTAAGCGTTGAAGTAGTTGAATGAATAATGCAGTTAAGGAGAATCATAACCTCTATTACAAAATAGTTCTAGGAGTTATTAGAAATTTCTCGATTGCCACAACTACGCCATCTTCACTATTGGCAGGAGCAATAAAATCTGCAACTGCCTTTACTTCATCGCGTCCATTTGCCATCGCTACCCCTACCCCAGCACGTTCAATCATGGTTTTATCATTGCCACCATCACCACAAGCAAATGTTTCTTTAAGCAAAAAATTAAGTTTATGGCATAATTCTTCAAGAGCAAAAGCCTTATCGACACCAAGAGGTGTAAACTCTAAAAAACATGGTAACGAACGCGCAATCGTACAACGATCAGCAAACAAAGAACGAGCAGTTAACTCAACCTGATCTAGTCTTTCGGGTTTAGCCGCCCAAATAACTTTAGGCGTTAAGCTTGGGTAACTATCCAAAACATAGGCAATGCTATTATTTAACTTGGCTTCAAAATCAACAAATTCATTGCGTCGCGTAGTTATGATTTGCTCATTACTATAATAGATCGGCGAAATATCAGGGTATTCATTAACCGCTTCATCAAGTGCAGCTATTGTACTGCTTGGAAGTAAATGCTCAGATAAGTACTTGTTACTGGGAACATGATAAATTCCACAGCCATTGTAAGAAACTATATAGCCATCATTTTGCTCTAGTCCAAAAGTTTTAGCTAATTCTAACATACCAAAGGTTGGTCTGCCACTAGCCAAAATAATTTTAACTCCGAGAGTTGCCGCTTCTTTAATTTTGTCAATTACCACCTGACTAATCGAGCCATCTTCTTTCGTTAATGTTCCGTCGATATCAAAAAAAGCCAATTTAATCATAAAATTGCTATCCTAAAAAATTAACGCACTGATGCACGAATAATTAACTCCGTTGCTATTTGGTGTACTGTACTATCAATGTGCTTCTGATTAATAAGCGCAAACAAAGCTTCGGCACCAAGTCGTGCCATTTCTTCAATCGGCTTTCTGACAGTAGTTAATGCAGGAGTAGTAAACTGACACATCTCACTATCATTAAACCCAATTATTGCAATATCTTTGGGTACATTCAAGCCAGCTTCATTAATTGCCTTGAGTGCCCCAAATGCCATTTCGTCATTGGCACAAAATACACCATCCGGAAGGTTATTTTTATGCTGCAATAGTAAATTCATCGCATCATATCCACCCTGAATACTAAATTTACCGTCCTGAACCCAATCAGTGATAATACTCATACCGTACATAGATAATGCTTGCTGGTAGCCTAGTTGGCGATCAATACTTGATTGGATTTTAGCTGGACCATTAATCAAAGCAATCCGCCGACAATTATGCTCAATTAAAAATTTTACGGCTCTCGCAGCACCACCAACCTCATCTGCCGTCACATTAACCAAAGACTCACGCTCGACCCGACGATTAATCACTACTAATTTAGTTCCCTGCGCTAATGCAAAATCAATAAATTTATCATCACTCTCCTGCTGACTAACAAAAATAACTCCGTCCACCCGAGAGAGATTAAAATGTTCAAGACCACGCTCGAGATCTTTTATAACTAGATTATAGTCTTTCGCTAAGGTTTGATAGATTCCATTTAAGCACGCTTGCATAAAGCTTGGCGCTGTTGCGGAAGATAATGTCGAAAAAACAACACCGATACTATATTTACGATTCATTACCAAACTTCTGGCTTGTAAGTTTGGACGGTAATTTAGTTCCTCTGCAATTTTAAGCACCCTCTCACGAGTTTCATCAGTCACAGCATCGCTGCCGTTTAATGCCCGAGATACTGTCATATACGAAACACCCGCTACCTTGGCAATGTCTTTGATTGTTGCCGACACTATAAAGCTACTCCATTGTTAAAAACTGCTAATTTTATATTATTATTTATTTCCGCAAACACTCAACGTTCAACTGCCGTAATCTTACCAGTAAACTCCATCAGTTGTTGATAGGTTGGGTAACCTTCGGTATCACCGCGAACTAAAGTTGCCATCGCGCCAACTCCATTGGCAAGTTCACCACACTCTTGCAGACCTTTACCCGATAAAACCCCAGCTAAAAAGCCAGCCGCAAAACCATCACCTGCGCCAACGGTATCAATTAAACGATGAGCATGATAACCAGCAACAGTAATAATTTGTTTGCCATCGCTAATTAAACAACCATCTTTGCCAAGTTTTAATACGACAATTTTACAGCCTAGTTCATGAAAACGAGCACAAATTTCATCGGGCTGGCTCAAGCCTAACAAAAACTCAGCTTCATCCAGACCAGGTAAAATGATATCAGCAAAATTTACCATTTCCAGCAAAGTAGCTTTAGCCTCTTCACGACTCCATAATTTAAGCCGTAAATTAGGATCAAATGATATTGTTACACCATGTTTTTTGGCATATTGAATTGCTTGCAAACTTGCAGCCTTATTTGCAGGTGATAAAGCTGGTAAAATGCCAGTTACATGTAAAATCTTCGCACTTGCGATATAACTCTCGCTGATATCAGCAGCAGACAAGGTTGTGATTGCAGCACCTTTGCGGTAATAATAAACATTTGGATTTGCATTATGGTATTGCTCTTTAAATAATATCCCAGTGGGTAATTCGTGTTCTAAAGTAACTTGCGATAGATCAATTCCCTCCCCTCGAAGCGCGTACTGAACATAGCGCCCAAACTCATCATCACCCAAACGAGAAATCCAACCAGCCTTAAATCCTAAACGTGAAAGTGCAATAGCTACGTTAGCTTCCGCACCACCAATTGACTTAGTAAAGCTATGCACAAAACGTAGTGGACCTGCCTCTGCAGGACTAAAAATCACTAATGCCTCACCTAGCGTAACTACATCCATAATCAATCACCTTAAAAACTAAAATAATTTTTTGCATTATAATAACAAATATTCTGCACTAGTTTTTTTAACTCATTTTCATCAGCCGGATACTCACCATTTTCAACCCATGAACCAATTAAATTACATAAAATTCGGCGGAAATACTCATGTCGCGTATAAGATAAGAAACTCCTTGAGTCAGTCAGCATTCCAACAAATGTGCCCAATGCACCTAGATTTGCTAATGCCTTAAGCTGCTCTTCCATACCATCGCGCTGATCATTAAACCACCAACCTGAACCTAACTGAATTTTACCACGTGCTTCATGCCCCTGAAAGCATCCCATTAGCGTCGCCAAGATATAATTATCATTATGGTTTAAACTATAGAGTATCGTTTTTGGCAAACCATTTTGATTCATCGCATCTAAAAGCCGAGAAAGCGGCATAGCTACCGGAGTATCATTTACTGCATCAAAACCAGTATCAGGTCCCAATTTAGCGAACATGTGACTATTATTATTGCGAGTCGCATTCATATGTAATTGCATCGCCCAACCCCGTTTGGCATATTGATTCGCCAAAAAAACAAGCGTATGAGTACGAAACTTAGTTTCTTCAAGCGGCTCAGCATGATGCCCACTCAAAACACGTTGAAAAATCGCGCTGACTTCATCGTCAGTTGTTTCGGCAAATGGTACATAATTAAGTCCATGATCTGAAACTTTACATCCAACACTATCAAAAAAGTCAATGCGCTGTGTTAGTGCGCTTAATAAATTATCGTAACTTTTAATTTCAACACCACTAATCTCACGTAGTTTATTTAACCATACCAAATAATCAGCAGCATTAATATTTAATGCACGATCTGGTCGAAAACTTGGTAAAACTTTAGTATTCGTAAAACTATCTTTCAATGCCAAATGATCTGCCAGATTATCAACCGGATCATCAGTAGTACAAATTGCTTCAACTTTAGATTGACTGATGATATCGTGAACATTGAGTTTTCCACTAGTCAGAAGTTTATTCGCCGTTATCCAGATTTTATCAGCATTAGCTTCATTCAGCACATCATAAATATTAAAGTAGCGCTGTAGTTCAAGATGAGTCCAATGATATAACGGGTTACCAATTAGTTGAGGAAGTGTTTTTGCCCATGCAATGAATTTATCGTAATCAGAAGCATTGCCTGTAATATAATGTTCAGCCACTCCACAGCTACGCATTGCACGCCATTTATAATGATCACCAGCTAACCAAATCTGCGTTAGATTAGCAAACTGTTTGTTTTCACGGATTTCATGCTGTTGAATATGACAGTGATAGTCAATAATTGGAAGATCTTTGGCGTAATTATGAAAGAGGTTTATTGCAGTAGGATTACTGAGTAAGAAATTATTATCCAGAAAGCTTTTCATTATGTCTCCTTAGACGAATATATTTAGAATTGATTATACTACAAAATAAAACCACTCCAGTTATAATAACGGAATTAAATTTAACTCGAGAGACAAAGAATGAAATTCAATATTAAAAACTTGCCCCTAATCGCAACACTAATTTTAAGTCTAAGCAGCTGCGCGACTATTTTAGGTGGAAATAAGTCAACAGCAGAAGCTAGTGGCGATGGCGTTGGCCCTGCAACTATTTCAGATGGTAGCCAAGTTTTAAGTAATGATAAATTTGAAGCATTAACTATTGGTGGAAGCTTTACTGGCAGCAAGTTGACGGTCATGAAAAACATGAATATTGAAAGTGATGCAATTTTAACCAAAGTAACGGTTAAAGATGATGGCGTGGTTGGCGGAAACCTGATTAGTAATGACTCAACATATAAAGACACACTTAAAATCGGTGGAAACTTAATCAGTAACGATAGCTATTTTGCCAAAGGGATTGAATTTAACGGAACTCAGCTGGAATTAAATCAAGGTAGTAAAGTTATTGGTAATATTATCAGCACGAGTCGTAATCAAAGTACGATTGTAATCAATCACTCAACTGTTAAAGGCGATATTGGTTTTGCTGAATCAAATGGATTATTAGTATTAAAAAATAAAGCTACCTTTAAAGGTCAGCTGATTAATGGAACAATGAAGCAGGAATAGCACTACTGGATTTTAACACTTAGACTCTGCTTTAAAGAAATTAAAACTATAAAGAACCACGCATTGCTGCGTGGTTCTTTATAAGTTGATTGGCTAAGTTATTTAATTGTAAGATCCCATCTAAGAATAGTATCTTTCAGCCCCCAATATACCTCTGTTGGACCATTCTTAAATTTCAACCGACCTAAAGTTCCAATGCTGCGCTCAATAGTACAATCATTGGTCATACACTGTGTTGCAGCGTTTATCTCTCTACCAACATTATCATAATCTCTCAACCAAGTTTTTACAGCAAAGACATAATTAAAACCGTCTGTGTAAGTGAAGCGCATAAAGGTAAAAAATGCACCACTACCAATTTTACTGAAATCATCTCTCGGGTAGTTTAAACGATACCCATGTGAACCATAGTCAACAAATATTTCTCTTTCTCCTTCGGCAAAACCATAATTATGAGAAATCATACTATTCTTGTTATAATTTACATCAGGGGAAAATCCAAATGCACTTAAGCTGAAATCAGTAGCGTTATGGTCTACAAAAAAATCAGCATTAGAAATGGGATCAACAGAATTGGCGGTGATACCATTATCATGTTCAGCCCAAGGAAACGCATTATTGTCACGATAATCAGCACCGCCTGCAGTAAAGAAGCGCTCCGGGACAGGCACACCCATGACATTAACTATCTTATCATCAACTTTATTATTACCATAGCTAATAGTGCTGCCATCTCGAGTTGGCTGTTGATAAGCGTACTTCGATTTAGTCACTGAATGTTTATTAGTTGCCAGAGGATATTCAACTGTCAGATAGCGCTTATCTGCTTGAGGATACCAGCCGGTTACCTGAAAGCCTTTGGCAATTAAATTATCAGCCAAATTGTAAACTGGCTCATTTGTTTGAACCGGACGGACAATTGCTTTTTCTGGGTTCATATTCTCAATATTGTTAACCCAAGCTGTGAAACGGGTCTCAGGAATGGTCATCCATTTTTTCACTTTATCACTACGGTTATCCAGTGCATATACTTTGTCAACATCGCTAGATGCATACTCCATTTGTTTTTCTAACAATATATTTCTACTATACATTTGAATTACCGTTGCATTACACATTGCTCGGATGTCAAAAACATTTCCTGCAATGGTGTCAGTACTACCGCACAACTTAGTTATTCTGGCAGTTGTAAAATTCTCTGAGTGTGCTAAATCTACAACGGCCTGATATTCGCTGTTGTTATCATAAAGTCGATCCAGAAATTCTGCTAGTTTAGGATTCTTTTTCATCGCTGCGTCAAAAGAACTAAAAGAAGAAATTATCTCATTGATGCTATTGCGCGGTTTTCCATCCGCACCAACGGAAATAAGTAGAGCTTGCTGATATTGATCGCGCCAAATTGTAAACTGATCATCCAGTTTGTCAACTCCAGTTTTCTGATCTGATAATTTATCGGTTTTATAGTCTTGTTCAAAAGTTTTTAGCTGATTTTCCAGTTCTGTGAGCTGAGTTCTAATATCATCAAGCTTAGCATTTACTCGGTTAAACTGATTTGCCATAATATCTTTTACATCCTGATCCGCACTTGGGCATGATGCACTCTGAGCCGTCTCAGCCGCAGTTTTTACTACATCACCAATCATTGGAATCAAAGATAGCCACCCCATCGATGATCGCAACGTGTCGGAACAAAGTGGACTGCTGCTAGCATCTGGAGAATTAGGTGCTGAAGACTTTAGCGTTAATTTGGTTGTTGCTTTTTGTGGTGCTTTTGCCATGACCGGTTTTTTGCTGCTCAAGCGTGGCGTTGCTGAGTTAGCCGGAATAGGAATGTTTTTGGCAAATTGATCCGCCAGTGATTCAATCACTTTAGTTTCCTGAGCGCTACTGTCTTTGGCATTACCCATTAAATCAAGATAGTAATCCGCCAATTCTTGATACGGGGTTGCACTGAGCGTGGTAGTTTGAATATCATTATCTACTCGAGTGTATGTTACTTTAGGATTAACTGTGCGGATTTTACTCAATACATAGACACCCAAACTATCCATATTTGCGCCGATATTATATAGTGGGGCATTTATTGGCTGGTTATCTATCATATATGCCGAAACCAGCTTGTTATTGCTGTAGAAGAAAAAAGTATTGCCCTTTTTCATCAATCCCGGTGGTACACGTAACCAGCATACTGCACCCACGGCACAGGTGCGACCAGCGGTACTAGTATATAAAGCGTTACCAGCTTTGTCTTTCAGCACCGCAGAAGTTAAAATGCTATTTGTTTGATTAAACAGTCCAACATAGGATTTATTAACCGCTTGCGGTGTTTTTCCCTTATTCGCTGCAGCAGCGGCATTTCCTTGAGTATTGACGTTGCCATCATCGCCGGCAGATTTCCATGAATCCCACCACGCTGCGTGAGCACCAAATGTGGCGCATGTTAGCAGCGTCACCATAATTGTTTTAGATTTATTAAAGCTACTCATAATTGGGAGTCCTATAAAAGGTTAGTTTCAGCTAAATTGCTTGTTTCTAATGTAAGATTATAGATGGTTAATTCGTTTATAACAATAGATGATTTGGTCTATTCGCCATCGCCACCGAAGAATAACATACGGATACGCATTAATAATATCAATTACACCACATTTCATAATTCTAATATGCTATTCTTCTTTTATATTTAATGTTGTAACATCCTACATAAGCAACACTTTAAAAGTCTAAGGATGAGGATAGAAATTAAATATTAATTGTGTGATTCATAGACATCGTTTCAATCAATTCTGTTAAAATGGTGAATTATGGATCACCAAAAACACTCAAGATTACAATAGCATAAACAAAAAACTTATTCCCGCTAAGCAGCGGAAAATATTAATTTGTGCATTTCGCACTTGAACTCAGGAATTAAGAATGTAATCTCTGAATAAGTAAACTAAATATGCTATTATTCAATATATGTTTAGCTTTTAAATCTTCATAAGAACACATTATGTATGACAATATTATTTTATTTATCAAGCTTGTAGAGGTTGGATCATTTTCAAAATTAGCTATAGTCAGTGGTATTTCGCAACCAACACTTAGCCGAAGAGTAAAATCACTTGAAGATGAGCTTGAAGTTAAATTACTATTACGCTATCGTAATAATGTTCGTATAACTGAAGCAGGAAAATTACTATACGATAAGTTTAAGCACCATGAAGTTTACCTTAATGAATCGATTCACGAAATTCGGACAAAACAAAGCAGCTTAAAAGGTGTACTTCGAGTTACGTTACCAATTGTAATCTCTAAAAACATTATTTCTCCATTTCTTAGTAAATTTTTGGAAAAATATCCACTAATAGATTTGATTGTCTCATACCAAACAAGCAATATTGAATTACTTCAAGAAGGTGTGGATATAGCGGTAACGATTACGCCACCAAAGTCTAAAAATAATACAAGTATCCTACTAAAGAAATACAATCTACAGCTGTATGCTACGCCTGACTTTATAAAACAACGAGAACCTATTACAACAATAGAAAAAGCTATTAAATATTCAACAATTGGCTACTTAACACTTGATGGAGTAACAATTGATGACTTTGTTGCAACTAATTTAATAACTGGTGAAAAAATTCAAGGTCGAATTAAACACCCAAGGATATATATTGATAACTTGATTCATATTGGAGAACTAGCACATTCTGGCGATATGTTAGTAACGGCATGGGACTCTGTAATCCAAGAAGAATTAAACAGAGGAGAGTTGGTTAAAATTTTACCGGAGTGGTCTTTTCGTGAAATTTCTTGTTACTTAATTCGCCCATCACTTACTTGCAGCGCTTTACAACATGTTTTTACGGAGTTCATTGAAGAGTGCTTTAAAAAATCATAGATTTTTATTAAATCACATCAAAATATTAAGCTCTCAGTTATAAGAAAATGAATAATATTTATTCACTTTTTGTCATATGCTTTTCAATTTTTATCATGTTATACTTCAGATAATTATTAATTAACACATTGAGGTAAAGCATGCATAATAAACTAACTAAAGCTCTAATCGTAAAATCTATAATATTATACACTCTGAGCAACTTATTAATAAGTTGTGGTAGTGGTGGTACAGTAATTTATAAAACACCAACACCAACACCTGCGATAATAAATATTTCGGCACTGTCGGCTACAAGCGTAACTCGTGCTGGTGGAGCTGTAACAATACAAGCAATTTTAGACAAAAATACCGAACAAACACAAATTGTAACATTAGAAACCAGTAACCCAAATGATAATATCAATATCAGTAGTCAACCAAATCAATGTCGTTTAAGAAATGCCGATGAAAGTTGTATATTTACAATCACTACCGCCACTCAAGAATCAAGCACACCTCTAGGATATACAACACTTATTTTTCATAATAGTGGGAATATTCAACTTAGCCAAAATCAATTACAATTACAAGTAATTAACCCATACACAATCTATTTTGCTCATAATGGTATAAATGGCTATACTGGCGATCTACTTGGTCAGGCAATAAATAAAGGAGCATCAGGAATAAATAATGGAGTAGCAGGTGCTGATTACCTTTGTAACCATGATGAATCAAAGCCAGCATCACTAACAAATGCAAACTATAAAGCAATGATCGTTGATGGAGTAAATCGTCAGGCATGTTACTCTGCTGACTGTATATTTGAAGGTATAAATGAAAATATTGATTGGGTACTAAAACCAAGAGCGGCATATAGAAATACCAATAATGAAGTATCAATAATTACAAATGAGTCAGGAATTTATACCTTTATTCCAGATTACCTCACGCCATCAATAACCCAACCTTCATTAAGTGCACTAGTTTATCTACCCGGTAATTTTACTATAGATTATGGAATAGCCTTTCAGTGGACTGGATTGTCTGGAGTATGGACTATGTACCCACCGACATCTCTCACCAATACAGGATTATGTTCAACGTTGAACGGAGGAACTACAAGCTATTGGGATAATAGCTCTAATATTGGCACAGGTAATGTTGGAAATCAATTTTCAAACATACCATCATTTTCTACCCCAACATTAACACTAACCCAAATTGCTGCTGGTAATCGTTCATGCGCTGAAAGTGCATTAGTTAGTATTTCTTCAACTTGGATTAATGGCTTAATTTGCGTTCAACAATAAGCTTTAATAATATAAAAACCGCGACTTTGATAAGCCGCGGTTTTTATATTCGATTAAGGAATTATTTTAATTGCGCGCCACCAACTTAACCTTAACCTGTATCGCAAAAATGGGAATTAGCTATGCATATATGGGAAACCATGTACATAATCGAAATGATAATATAGCGCCATGACAGATAAGAGTTGCTTATCTTAGTACTAATTTATCTAGGAGCGTACCATGAAAAAACAATTAATCAATACATTAATGTTAGCTGGAGTTATTTCACTCTCTGTTAGCGCATGTAATTCCGGTGCAAGTAGTAATAGCAATAATAATCAAACTACTCAAGCAACAAGTTCGATAGTCAGCACTCAAGAAGAAGCTTTAGGTGAAGGACTTGGTGGCGCAGTACTTGATGTTGTTACTGGTAATCTTGAAAATGCAATAGTTCAAGGAGTTGGTACTGCTTTTTGGAATCTAATTACGAAAGGAACCGCAACACCACAAACTTCTGCAGAATGGGATAAACAAGCTCTAACTCAGGTCTTACAAGGAGTGTCACAAATTGAAAGCGAAATTACTGCAGAAAATGCTGAATTAAATGTTATTTCACAAAATATAAATACTAATGCATATATTGCAGCTCAACAACCAATTTACCAAGATATTCAGGAAGTAAGCAACGCCAACTCAGATATTAATGACTTTATCGTCAAATCAATTAGCAATGCGGAAAGCTCTCAAGCTACCGAGAACGCTCTTCTTGGTACTTCATCAGCTCCAATTACGAATCAATCTTTACAAGCCATGACAACTTATGTGAATAATTATAACTCGCCATCGCTATCTTTATTTACCATACCTACTACTTCAGCAAATAACCTCGATGTAATAGAACAACAACTCTCATGTGATGTTTCTTCATCGGCTTACTACACCTTAAATAACGCAAGCAATGCAACTAATCATCCTATACCAAATTTATCTGGCGATGATGGACAGTGCCTTCTCGCGACTGCGCTTAATACTTCACTAACAGATTTCATTAATGCTACATCATTATCAGGCGGTAGCAATATATTTTTAAACCTGCAACAATATGATCAGTTGCTTGATAGCAAATATGTTCAAATTGTAAATACCTTGGCACAAGCTTATCGCGATGATCAGCTCCGCGAATTCTTATATCTAAATATGTCACCTTCGGCACAAACTACCATTATGCCAGTATTGACTGTAGAGGGTAGTGCAAATTTGGCTACCGCAGAATCTGAAATTCAGATTGCTTATAACACAAGACTTGGCTTTATACAAAGCTTGTTTGCTCAAGCAAAAATAGCTGCATTTAACCAATATGCAGGCAGCATTAGCTCTAGCAACTTACAAAGTAATTGTAATTTTAATTATCAGACAATCGAATCAATGACTTACCTAACTGCAAGTATGTCAGATAATAAAAATTTATATGGCTGGGATGGTAAGACCCTACGCATGAGTTGTACCAACATTCAAGCAGCAACATCAGGAGTAATTACTACGAATAGTAATGTTTCACAGATATGCAGTACTACTAATGGCAGTTATAATTTGCAAGCTTCTAATGGTTATGTTCGTTGTGGCAGCGGTAATAATTATGGAAATTACTCTGTAAGTAACATCAACTCTATCCCTGGTCCTGCAAGTAAAGTCTTGCACGAAATAACTAGTTATGATGACCAATCAAATTTTAACAATAAAGCCCAAATGTTTGATTTAGACACTGAAGGTGATAGTAGCGGTATTATAAGAATATCTTTTGTAAGTACACCACTACAAAACTATGTATATAATAGCTATGATAATGAGCTAGGCAGTGCTCAATTTACCGATGCGAGCAATAGCGGAGTGAGTATAAACATGATAGGATCAGGATCAGGTTCAAGTAGTCAGTGGAGTTACGTAGATGATGGTCAGCATGCCTATTTAATTTCAAGCGCATACAAAACATATCAAGGATATGCAGATACCATGATAATGTGTATTCCAAATGATAGCAATTGTGTGCAAGGTTACTTTACTGGATCAAATGGACAAACTCTATATGAAGCATTACTATTCAGTAATGGAGACGAAGTTGCGATGTCCCATCCTAATAATGCAAATTATACTATCCAGACATTTTATAACGGGACTCAGGCACCAATAGCAATGACTGGGCACAGTCCTGCGATTAACTTCGAAAATGTAACTTATACTTCGAATTGAGCTAATTAGAAATAGTAATCCCCTATCCAAAGGGGATTTTTTTAATAATTT
Organism: Neisseriaceae bacterium; assembly: GCA_003963245.1. Classification (GTDB taxonomy): domain Bacteria; phylum Pseudomonadota; class Gammaproteobacteria; order Burkholderiales; family UBA11063; genus Aquella. The sequence continues at coordinate 672 of RXJX01000007.1, read as the reverse complement.
ATCATAACAGTCAAATATTCTCTACTAACAATGTTAGAATTAATTGTTAGGATTACCAAATTTATAGCTCAGTATCGATCATTCACCCAATGGACTATAAGCTAACCTCAAATCAATTGAGGTAGCTATATTTAACATTATTCATACGCATTAAACAATTGCTTTAGTTCATGCCTATCAGAAACTATCTCGAATATAAAAACCGCGGCTTTAATAAGCCGCGGTTTTTATATTCGATTAAGAAATTATTTTAATTTAATTTCTACATCTACACCAGCTGGTAAGTCTAGCTTCATCAAAGCATCAATAGTTTTGTCTGAAGGTTCAACGATTTCCATAACACGTAAATGCGTACGAACTTCAAGTTGATCACGTGAAGTTTTATTCACGTGTGGTGAACGCAATAAATCAAAACGCTCTTTTTTAGTTGGCAAAGGAATTGGACCTTTAACCATAGCACCAGTACGTTTTGCAGTTTCAACAATCTCTTCAGCCGAACGGTCAATTAAAATGTGATCATAAGCTTTAAGGCGAATGCGAATATTTTGTCTTTGTTGAGTCATTTCTTAATCCTTTAAATTAAGCAACAATTTTAGAAACTACACCAGCACCTACAGTACGACCACCCTCACGGATAGCGAAACGTAGACCTTCTTCCATCGCAATTGGTGC
>RXJX01000033.1 GCA_003963245.1 Neisseriaceae bacterium | reverse complement strand
CAATTGCGATGGAAGAAGGTCTACGTTTCGCTATCCGTGAGGGTGGTCGTACTGTAGGTGCTGGTGTAGTTTCTAAAATTGTTGCTTAATTACACTAAGAAAATAGGTCAATAGCTCAATTGGTAGAGTATCGGTCTCCAAAACCGAGGGTTGGGGGTTCGAAGCCCTCTTGACCTGCCAAATCTAAGGTAGCCGGGAAAATATCCCGGCTGCTTTTTTAGAGATTATCTTAATCTTAATGATACCTGGCAGAGTATATGCTTGCGCCTGTTTATGGTTAGTGGTATAATTCCTCCCTGTAAAAATTTTTATAAGATTGCTTTTAGATGAATACACCAGTTAAAACTGATGAAATAAAACAACCAAGTGTTATATTTAATTACGTAGCATTTCTCCTGTTAGCATTGGGAATTGGCTTGTTCTATGGTTTAGAAATGAATATTTGGCTAAAATGGGGTATTTTTATACTATCATTAGCTGCAGCGTTAGGCACATTTTTCTTTATTGCTCCGATGGGCATTAATCTTCACGGCTATGTGCGCGACTCTTACCGTGAAATGCAGAAAGTGGTGTGGCCAGCTCGTAAAGAAACTATGCAATTTACATGGATTGTATTTTTATTTGTAATAATTTTAGGTTTATTCCTGTGGTTGGTTGATAGTTCACTGGCATGGTTATTATACGGTGTGATCCTAGGAAAGGGTAGCTAATGAGTTTAGCTTGGTATGTAGTGCAAGTTGCTACAAATATGGAAGATAAGGTTCAGAGTACATTGGTGCTGAATATTGTTAATAAAATTAATGATTATGTCCACCTTGGTTTAACTGATAGAGCTAACTCGATTCGCGAAGCATTTGGTATTAGTGCTGATTTGGAGAATGATGCTCAGATTGATGAATATCTCAAAACTAAAGTTGTTTTAGTACCTAAAGAAAAAGTTGAAGAAGTACGTAATGGCAAAAAACGTGAGAATGATCGTAAGATTTTTCCTGGTTATGTATTGGTGAAGATGGATTATTCGGACGAAATAGGCTTATTAGTTCGTAAAACACCTAAAGTTTCGAGTTTTATTGGTGTGGCGAAAGATTCTCGTCCAGTGCCAATTTCACAAAAAGAAGTTGACAGTATTTTACAACAGGTAAATGACTCTAAAGAGAAAGCTAAACATAAAGTTGAGTTTGAAGTTGGTGAGAAAGTACGTATCGTTGATGGTCCATTTGTTGACTTTAACGCGGTAATTGAAGATGTCCTTTATGATAAATTCCGTTTGCGAGTTAATGTTCAAATTTTTGGTCGTGAAACTTCGGTAGATCTTGAATTTGGTCAAGTAGAAAAGCTCGGATAAGACACTAATGGATTTTTTTACCTATCACATGCCCCCATTCCTAAATGTAATGGGGGTGTTTTATATTCTGGTTGCTGCACCAATTTTGATTAATCTTGTGCGTGAGGGCTATTGGCAAGGTGTATTTGCCGAAATAATCCAGCTTATCCGTCAGTATATTCTATTTATCCCGCTACTATTTTTATTTATTTTAGGGCTGATTAACTGGGTTGACTTGCCATTTACTATTTGGATTAAACATGTAGAGCTGAGTGCTCATGCATATACTTTCTGGGACTTTATTTGTTCATGTGCTGAAGGTGGTTTTGTTGCGGGGTTATTATTTACCGTTGCAATGTTAGCTGATTACTTTAAGCTTAAACGCTTTGCTGTAGTAGCAAAAATCAGTTTGATGGCATCCATTTATGGTGGGTTAGTCAATGGCGTAGTTAAGTTTATTTTTAATCGACAACGCCCGGCAATTGGCTTAGATCAATGGCACTTTTTTGCTTTCTTTGAAAGCGGTGCTAAGCATTTTTCTGATTTAATGTATGCGTATAATAGTATGCCATCAGGTCATACTATTAGTACGGTGGCAGCATTAGTTCCATTCTATATTTGTTATCGCCATAAAGTGGTACGAAGCTTATTAATCTGGTGGGGCTTAATGGTTTGTTTTTCACGCGTTTATACAATTAATCATTGGTTGAGCGATGTGGTTTTTGCTAGTGCTTTAGGTTTATTAATTGGCTTGGCAGTGTATCAGGTTAATGCTAAGAGGCTTAGTCATGTGGCGTAAGACTTGGATTGCCGCTATCATTGCACTGGCGTGCGCGGCAGGAATTGTTTTTGCCAATGACAATCTGCTGGAGCGTCTGGAGGCGATGTTTGGTGAGCAAGGTTCTCCACATCCAACTGTAATTCAAGCTGTCGGTACAATTGAGGTTGCTTTTAGTCCGAACAATGGGGTTACTGAGACCGTAGTCAAGGCTATTTCTGAAGCTCAGCAAACGATCTTGGTGTCTGCATATAGTTTTACTTCTAAAGATATTGCTGAGGCTTTACTTAAAGCGAAACAACGTGGCGTTGTGGTTAAGCTCATTTTGGATAAAAGTCAAATTAGTCAAAAATATTCTTCCAGTACGTTTTTTACTAATCAGGGCTTTGATTTACGGATTGATGTTAAACATGCAAT
>RXJX01000022.1 GCA_003963245.1 Neisseriaceae bacterium | reverse complement strand
AAGTAATGCATTGTATCAAAGCAAAAATTTTCCGTATATCGACATTTTTGTACAATTATTATAAATTTAGGCTTAATTAGCTCAAATCTCCGATTTTCGGCATAACTAACGCTGTTATTATTGTCAGAAAATGTGACTTTACACAACAAATACTCACATAATCAAGATGCGGCTATGTAATTCTTCCCCCCAAAAAGTATTCATTCGCATAAACATATTGCATTCTAATTTGGAGGAACTGCATCGACCACTCTAATGTGGGCAAGGTGCACCAAGAGGATAATTCATGATAAAATCACTGGTTGAATCATTTTGAGAGATTGAGATAGTTGTTGTGGGTAGGAGCAAATTTATCGGCTTATTAGTGTGCGGATTGTATGCTGCTAACTCATGGGGTTGCGGACCTGCCACACAGTGGCTGTGCGAAATTGGACATGGATTACTTATGGCTGAAAGTGAAGGTAAGAACGGTTTGATGATCAGTGGATATGCTTATCATACCTCAATAGCAGCTCATTGGCCAACTGGCGTTGCCGAACAAACTCCCTCAGACCCACAAGGTCTGAACGAAATACCTTATGGTGCAGGTTATGCAAGAACTTGGTATAACTATGACACAAACGAAGAATACACTTTATTTGCTATCGCATTTGCTGATTCTTATTGGAAACCAGAAGTACATGCTGGATATACCTACCAAAAATATCATTCAATCTTTGGAAGCGAGAACTGGAAATGGGGTCTTGGCTACACCCCTATGATTCTAATTAAACCGTCATGGACAAATGACGCACCAATTATCCTGCCTGGCATTGGTCTTACCTCCACCTTGAAATATAAAGACGTAGAATTAATGGCAACATGGGCAAATGTCATTTTTGTTAATGCCAAAATTACCTTCAATTAATTTAAACTCTACTCTCAATCCATACGAATAATATAACATCAAGACATTTTCATATCCTAAAAAAGTCCCCAGCACAAATGCTGGGGAAAAACGTTCAAAGAGGAAAATTTTTTATTTTGCTGCAGATGGGAAGTCTGCATTGCAGTCATAACGGCTATCATTCGCTAAGAATGTTTTACAACTTTGGTTCATAGTATATTTACTGGTAGTACCATTAGCAGCTGTATTTTGTTTAGAATACATTTGCCAAATGATAACCCCACCACTATCTTTTTGCTGTGCCGTAATCGTATCAACTAAAGCATTAGTTAATTGTAACTGACCGCTTGGATTTTGTGGATATGCTGGTTGATTAACTTCAAAACCAAATTGAATTTTTGAGCTAATATTATACTTAGCCGGTAAAAAAGCAACTTTACCATTTTGATCAACTGTTAAAGATGCAGCGCTAGGTGCTGTTGACTTCAACCAGTTAGTATAATCTTTCATGTATGCACCAACTTGACCTGGCAAATCTAATGGACCACCACCGTAAGGAGCACAGGTAGTTGCATTATCACCGCACAAATCGTAAGTCATCAAACCAATACTATCAAAGCGATCCACGATAGCTTTATCTTTATCAGTCAGGTTATACCACAACCCTTTCAAATTACCAAGCCACCATACACCACCTTTGGTATAAATATCTGCGGCATTATCACCATAGACAAAACCAGTAATTGGACGGGCACCTACCGGAGGAGCTGCAGTTGAGAACATTAAATCTTTGGCATTTGGATTGTCTTCAAGCGCATGCATAATTGCTGCCATCTTATCAACCGTTTTAGGCATAATTGCCGGACCAGAAGAAGTAGCTGCACCACCACCATATTGGGTTAAGTTAGCGTAAGTTGGACCACCAGCAGCATTGATGCTTTTGGCAATTTCGGTTGACCACTCACCAGACTGTCCTGGTTTCCACAACACAGCATATTTATCTGCATGCCAAAACTCTTCTGCGTCCAAATCAATACCTTGCATACCAAGATCATTAACTAATTTAATTACATTCTCATATGAGGTTTTTGCTGTTGCTGCTTGCGTTGCATCGCTTGGATCTGGGAACCAATCATAATGAATACCATTAGCTTCAGTCGGCGCTGCGCCACAATTCGTACCATAAACTTCAAAATTGCAGCTATAGTTCCAACCACCAACGGATAAGAATGCTTGAATATTTTTAGCTTTTGATAATGCTACGGCCTCCTTAAGCTGATTAAATGCAGCAACACCCTGACCATCACCAGCACCAAAATAATTCATAATCCCTGTATTTGCCAAACTACCCGACACATAATTCGTTAATGTTGGTTTAACAAAAGAGAATATTACCCGATTAAAGTTAACTTTAGATACACGAGCCAAATCATCAGTATATTGTTTTAACTGTGCTGGGCTATCAATTAATAAATAAACCGTCACTACTTTATCTGCGCTAGGAGCTGGCGTAGGTGTCGGCGTTGGGGTTGGAGTAGGCGTTACATTTGGTACAAAAGTAGCCTTAACAGTTTGAGCAGCACTAACAATACCAGTATTAGTAATCGGGTTAGTCGTGTAATTATTGCTACTTGCGGCTACTGAAGTACCTAGGTTCAAACCACTTTCAACTTTATAAACTGGCGAACTATTAGCTAAACCTGTATAACTTACATAACTATATGTATTTGCTGCATCTGAGAAAGTTACTCCTGCAGTATCACCTGTCGATAAACCACTAATTGCAACAGTTACATTTTTCTTCGCAACCGTTGAT
>RXJX01000005.1 GCA_003963245.1 Neisseriaceae bacterium | reverse complement strand
GCACTATATGGCTATATTGATACTCAAGAAACCCCTCAGTTAATGCATAATATGGCTCAGATGCCATAAAAACATATGGTCGAAATCCACTGGCAGTATTGTCGTTCTGAATAAATGGATTCCCAGCAACAAATGTTCCCCCCAAGGAGAATCCCTCCACGGAACCAGTCTGCCCAAAAATACCACCCGAGACATTATAATTAGCTGGCTTATTATTATTCTGTTGTACGGCAGAGAATCCATAAGCATTCCACGTACCATCTGCAAATAATTTCTCAGCAAAGTTTTGTGCTGCTTTCTGCTCTGGAGTGACTAATTGAGTACCTCCACCGCTAGGTAAGCCAAGGTATGGATTTTGCAAATAAGATTGCCCCCTGATATAGTTATCATTTACATTTACATCTTTCTTGATGGGAGGAGGAGTTATTGCTGCGGACTCATTTATAACAGCAGGGATTGACTCAATTAGATTATCTGCATAAGAGTATCCTACAGATAACGTTGATAAAATTACTAATACAATTTTTTTCATCTCAAAACCTTTGAAAAATTTTAGCATATATGTGTTGGTAATCTCACACGCACCTACAAAGTAGTTATTAGAAAGCGATAAGATCCAAAGTTTTAATGCATAAATCAGGTGGCTAAATTGACTCACCATGATATTTTAAACTTATTAATCAAAAATTGAAATCAAAAAAAATGCATAACTGGTATACGTTTTTTTATTAAAATTAACCTATAATTTTTTGAGCACAATATGGATAGGCTATATGCTGAATTTCGAACATATTCAGGAAGGTATAAACTATTGATAAAATACCAATGCAGATATTTTAGATGCAAAACATATTGCTCAAGAAAAAATATATAATATGCTTATAAAGAAACTTGACAGTTCTAATCGTTCTATAATCTTCATAAAAACTGTCAGTTAAATCGTGGGTGTCAGATGAAGCCTAAACCTCTAAAAACTACTTCTTAAATACTATACGCCCTCACATTATCATACATCCAGAACCGCTGAGTTAATTGTTGTTATAGATGTATCCAGTCACGCTCAATTAGTCAAGTGGTGGTAAAAATAACTCTTGCTGTACCTGAGCGAATTCTTCATCTAGCCTAAAGCGCACTCCTAGCCCCAAAAGACGAATAGCTTTGTGTGAATGTAATTGATTATTCTTAGTGAACAACTCGAGAAAAACCGCCAAAGAGAACTCAGAAACAGTTACTTCTGAAGTACTTTGTGTAAAATCAGCGAATTTGATTTTAATAAATGCTGAACGAACTACAGAATCAAGTTTGGCATCTGCTAAGCGTACGGTAAAAGAGTCATATAACTTACTCAACTCAATTTTGGCAAGCTCAATATCTGTGATGTTTTCAGCAAAAGTTGTTTCGACACTCAATGACTTACGCGGACGATTAGGTGTGACCTCACGGTTATCTATGCCACGTGCCTGATAATACAAAGCTTGCCCAAGTTTACCAAAACGTTTACTTAATTCCAACAAAGAGAATCTCTGTAAATCTGTGCATGTCTTAATCTGGAGCTGGCTTAATTTATCTGCTGTTACCTTTCCAACGCCAAAAAGTTTATTAACTGGCAAAGTCGCAACAAATTGCTCAATTTGTTCAGGTCGAACAACACATAAACCATTTGGTTTATTCCATGCACTGGCAACCTTAGCTAGAAATTTATTTACTGAAACACCTGCAGAAGCAGTTAACTGATGTTCACTCCAAATTCGTTGGCGAATCTCTTCGGCAATTAAGGAAGCACTACCGTTGTGATATGGTGAATTTGTCACGTCTAAGAAAGCTTCATCCAAAGACAACGGCTCAACCAAATCAGTATATTCACGAAAAATTGCCTGAATTTGTCGCGAAACAGATTTATATTTAACCATATTAACTGGCAGCACTACCAGATCCGGACATAAACGTAATGCGGTTGCTGTCGCCATCGCCGAGCGTACTCCATATTTACGTGCCTGATAATTACATGTGCATAAAACACCACGACGCTGTTGACTGCCACCTACAGCAACCGCACGATTGACTAATTCGGGATTATCGCGAATTTCTACGGCTGCATAAAAACAATCCATATCAATATGGATTATTTTACGCTTTTGCTGAAGAATTATATTTGGATTCATAGGCATAATTTTAACATGTTAAAATCATGCTTATATTTATCAATAAGAAGGATTACGCTATGCAAACAATTTCAACCGTCTTCTGGGATTTAGATGGCACCCTTATTGACAGTGAACATTTGCATATGCAATCAGGAGATTATGCGACTCAAATCCTTGAACGAGAACTCCAACTCAAAGCCACTCCGCTTAGTGGCGACCTAACCGGAATGGAAAATCGTGCAGTTTTTGACTTATTATTTGCCAATGCCAAACTTGCTAATAATCAACAAATGTTTGAGCGCTGGCAACAACTTGCTATTAATTTTTTTATTGAGCGCGTTAATAGCTCACAACAAATTCGGCAATCTGCTGAATTAGTTAAACACTTCGCCGCGCAAGGAATCGTTCAATCAGTAGTTTCTAACTCAACTCAAGAAGTTATCACGCATAGTCTGACACAATTAGGAATTTTGAACCAATTTAACCAAATTTTCAGCCGTGATCGAGTTGAACGCGGCAAACCTCACCCAGAGATATACTTAAGCGCGCTAAACTATCATGGACAAGCCGCAGAAAATTGTCTGGTATTTGAAGATAGTGCTACCGGAATTGCAGCAGCCAAAGCTGCCGGACTTAATGTTGTAGGAATTGGCGATGCAACACTTAGCCACAATCCGACACACACCGTGAGCTTGGATAAAAACAACTGGTTGGAATTACTAAGCGTTCACTATACTTTTTAACAAGCAGGACTAATCCATGCCCACAAAACTTGAGTTTTTCAATAATATCCTTCCTAGTTCACGCATTATCTACGACGAATTGTTACGATATGCTTATGCCACTGATGCCAGTTTATATCGAATGCTCCCACAATTGGTTCTACTGGTAGAAACCGAAGCAGAAGTAATTCAAATTATTCAAATTGCCAATCAACACAATATCAAACTAACTTTTCGTGCAGCAGGAACTAGCCTCTCTGGTCAAGCCGTCACTGATCAGGTCTTGGTCGTTTTATCCTCCGCTAGTTGGCAAAAATATCAGATTAATTCTGCCACTAATACAATCACACTCCAACCCGGAATCATTGGAGCACAAGCAAATCGTTATTTGGCACCGTATAAGCGTCAAATTGGTCCGGACCCAGGCTCGATTGAAGCTGCCAAAATTGGTGGAATTATTGCCAATAACTCTAGTGGAATGTGTTGTGGTACCAGCAAAAACAGCTATGCTACATTGCAAAGTATGCGGGCTATATTTAGTGATGGGAGCATCCTTGACAGCTCTAATCCTGATCAAATTAGCAAATTTGAACAAACTCATCATGCATTAATTACCCAAATTAGTCAAATTCGTGATCAAATCCGTGCGAATGCAGAACTTAGCCAGTTTATTCGTAAAAAGTTTGCTATAAAGAATACAAGTGGTTACAGCTTAAACGCCTTTATTGATTATTACGATCCAATTCAAATCATTGAACGCTTGCTAATTGGATCGGAGGGAACACTAGCTTTTATCAGTGAAGTAGCCTTGCAAACTATTGCGATTGAAGAGCATCGTGCATTAAACCTGATTTATGGCAAATTGAACGATTTAATTAATCTAACTGTGCGAATCTCAGGTTATGATATCTCTTCAATTGAACTCCTTGATTCTTTATCATTACAGTCTGTCGCTCATATTCAAGAATTACAACCATACTTGATCCAAGTTGATAGTGATAGTGCGGCGATTATGGTTGAATTAACAGCAGCTAGTGAAGAATTACTCCGTACTAAGTTGACTCAAGTTAGCGCAATTATTCAACAAACTCCTATTATCCAACAAAGCGGTTTTGTTCAGGATGAAAAAACCGCCGCGATTTTGTGGAAAGCCCGCAAAGGAGTATTACCAACGATTGCCGGACAGCGACCGCTAGGTTCTACAGTGATTATTGAAGATGTTGCAGTACAAATTGAGCATTTACCTGCGTTAATTAGTGATTTACGCTTGATGTTTGACGAGTTTTCTTATCAAAATGCAGCGATTTTCGGTCATGTTCTCGCTGGTAATATTCATTTTGTAATTACACCTAATTTTACTAATCAGGAAGAGCTAGAGCGTTATGACCGCTTTATGCATGCATTTACCGATTTGGTTGCTAATAAATACCAAGGCTCTCTCAAAGCCGAACATGGCAGTGGGCGAAATATTGCACCATTTGCTTTGCTTGAATGGGGACAGCAATGCTGGGATATTATGTGGAAAATCAAAGAGTTATTTGATCCACAGAATATTTTAAACCCTGATGTAAAGCTTACTCGTGATAATACTTTACATATGCACTCACTCAAAGAATCACCTGTAGTCGACCCATTAATTGATAAATGTATGGAGTGCGGCTTTTGTGAACCAGCGTGCCCATCCCGCAAGTTTAGTTTAACACCACGCCAACGCAACGCAGTTGCTCGGAAGATGGTACAATTATCGCCAGAAAGACGTGCTCGCTGGCAAAAAAGCTATCAGTATTATGCAATAGATACTTGTGCAACCACAGGGATGTGCCAAGTTTCTTGTCCGGTTGACATAAACACCGGAGAATATATTCAAGGCCTGAAGCCACGCACCAATATTCTGCTTAATCATAGCAAAGTTATTGAGGGCAATCGAAATAAAGTACAAGTTGGTAATTTTGTAGCTAAAATTATTGGTAAACCCAATTTACATCAACTAACAACCAAAATTCATCAATATCTGCCACAAATTCCAGTCTATTTAGAAACTATGCCCCCAGCACAAAAACATGAGTTTAGCGCAAGTAATGATATTACTAAAAGATCTGTAACCCTTATTCCTACCTGTCCAAATCGGGTTTTTGCCGCCAATAAAAATAATAATTATCCAAGTCAGGAAATATTAGAAAAACTTGGGTTTTCTGTCAATTATTTGACTAAAACTAAAGATACTTGTTGCGGACAAATGTACCATTCACAGTGTAATTCCACAATGCAGCAGCAAAGCACTAATAAATTGAAACAATTAATAAATTTAAATGAAATTTATATTATGGATAATAGCTCCTGTAGTGGTTTTGCTAAAGATAACGAAATACAAATCTATGATATAAACAGTTTTATTGCTAATAACTTAGTCGATGTAAGGTTACACAAGAAATACCATAAAATTGCGGTACATATAGATTGTAGTTCAGCCAGACATGGTACCATAAATAATAAAGTATTGGAGATTTTACAAAACTGTGCCGATAAATTAATCTTCCCCGAAGATATAAAATGTTGTGGCTTTGCCGGAGATAAAGGTTTTACACAGCCAGAGTTAAACCAAAGTAGTTTATCTAATTTAGCTGCTCAAATTAGTGATTGTGAAATAGGGGTGACTTTCAACCGCAACTGTCAGATTGGACTTAGTTATCATGGGCAAGTTGAATATATCTCTTTTGTCGAACTGGTTTTAAACTGCATTAAATAGATTAGCAGAATTATTTCAACATTTTTGATGGAGCTTTAAATTATATCTTCAAAATATAAAAAGGACAACCTGATGATTGTCCTTTTTTGAAGTATTCGAAGAATAATTCTTAGAATAAGTAACCAACTTTAGCTGTGAAAGTATTAGTACCATTACCACCATAGTTTGAGTTAGAAGTATTGAAAGAATTAGTATAACCATAAGCAAGAGCTAACATAATAGTTTTGTTAATGTCATACTGAACTTCTGGAGAAATACTATAACCAAAATCCTGACCGTTATTAACATAAGCACCAGCAGCAGTACTAGCACCTTGTTGAGTCCCAAGTAAACCTAGATCTAAAGATATTTTTAAAGAGCTAAGGAAACGATACTCTGGACGAACACCAGCACCGTATGAGTAAACTGTACCATTAACAGCACCACCAGCTTGTGTAAAACCGAAGTCTGCGTAAGGAATAATTTGTAAACCGTTAGCGTCATCACCAAAGAATTGGAACGCATAACCAGCTTTAATATTCATGTTACCCAAATTAGATGAGTTAGTATAAGTACCATTAGTTCCTGTTTGACCAAAAGATGCATTAGCATTAGCCCATACGTTATTTTTAGATTGGAACGTACCACCAACACCCCATAGATCCGCGTTTTGTGCAACGCCACCATCTGGAGAGATTAAATTGTATTGAACATAAAGATTGTTATTAAAATCTTGGAAAGTATCTGCCATAGCAACAACAGATGAACCCGCTAAAATAACTGCTAGTAATTTTTTCATAATTTATTTCCTATTATATATGGTCTAATAATTTAAATTTATATTTAAAAGGTCAAATCTTGTTTAACCTTTATTGCTCTCATGACGTTATTATAGCCTAGTAAATTAGATAGCTATTAAAAAAAACGTGATTTCAGGGGGTTTTTGCTATTTTACAGGCTAAAACCTTGTTTTTTTGTTGCTATTTTGCAACAAACACCTAATTTCAAAAATATAATTTTTAAAATTATCATTAATATTTATCTAAATATCAATTCATAATCAAAATGATTAATAAAGCTGGACAATAGAATAAATAACTATTTTAATCACAAGTAGTTAATTTGGTATACTTAACTGAGCCATCTTGATTCATACAAATACTATCACCCTGAGGTTGATTTGGAACAGGTGTCGGAACTGCAATCAAGCTATACCTGCTATAGTCTTGTGAAAGAATATCCAAATGTTCAGCAAAAGAAATATCATAAATAATAGTAGAGTCACTATTTTTCAAACTGGTTTTAGGTAATACAGGCCAATTTCCATCCTCATTAACATAACGACCATGTTGTTTATAGAATGAATCCATGTAAGCAATATCTTCTTTCATAAAACCTATTGCTTGTCTCTGGTTAACCAAATTTACCACTTTCTGATAACCAAATTGCCAACCATAGTAAACGCCAGCTACCAAAACAACTATAATTAATAGTCCCAAAAAACTTAACCCTTTATTTTTCATAATGCCTTCCCACTATTTAAAATGAATACATCTAGCTACAAACCCTCCGATACGGAATAAGTATAACACAATTGAACCAAGCAATAAAATATGCGATAATCACCAGCTAAATAACATATACAAAGAGCCACTAAATGACAAACTTTATTCCTTTTAATCAAATTGATATTAACTATTTGACTAATAAGCTTAATCAACAGCTAAGCGCAACCCAAACACTAATTCCGCAGCTGGAGCAACAACAAAATAGTAGCTGGCAACAAATAATCGCTCCATTACAGGCTCAACTTTATACTCTTAATCAAGCATGGGGGCTAGTTGGTCATCTACAAAGCGTAAAGGATAGCCCAGAACTACGTACTTTACATGAAGAATTTTTACCTAAGCTAACTGAGCTATATGTAAACCTAGGACAAAACCAAGCGCTGTATAATCATGTGCAAACTATTAAAAATAGTGAATACTCTAAATTAACTATTGAACAAAAAAAAGTAATTGACAATGAATTACGCGATTTTAAATTAAGTGGAATAACTCTACCACCTGAGCAGCAACAACAATTTAAAACAATTCAAAATCAACTTTCAGAGTTAGCCACCCAGTTTGAGCATAATGTATTGGATGCCACTGATAGTTACAGCCGTAGTGCTACTATCGAGGAATTAGCCGGAGTTCCAGAAGATAGCTTGGCACTTTATAAAGCGATAGCAGAACAAGACCAACTAGAAGGATATAAAATAACTCTACATATGCCCAGTTATTTGCCAATTATGCAGTATTGCAGTAATCGCCAATTACGTGAAGAACTATATAAGGTATATGTAACTCGTGCCAGTGAACTTAGCAACGATGCAAAATTTGATAATGGTGGATTAATTGGTAAAATTTTAGCGTTACGTTTAGAAAAAGCTCAATTACTTGGCTTCAATAATTATGCAGAACTTTCATTATTTAATAAAATGGCGGACACTCCAGCACAGGTATTGGATTTCCTGCATCAATTAGCTAATAAATCACGCTCTTATGCTGAGCAAGATCTGGCAGAATTAAAAGCCTATGCTCTAAACACAGATGGAATTACAGAACTATCCGCATGGGATATTCCTTACTACAGCGAAAAACTGCAGCAACATAAATATAGTTATTCAAGTAATGAGTTAAAACAATACTTCCCGTTACCCAAGGTATTTAGCGGGCTCTTTAATTTAATTAGACAACTTTATTCGCTTGAATTAGTATTAAATAAAGAAATGTCAGTTTGGCATTCAGATGTTAGTACTTATGATATCATACAAAATGGCAAAGTTAATGGACATATTTATTTTGATCTTTATGCACGAGATGGTAAACAGCCTGGTGCGTGGATGAATTCAGCACAAGATCGTAATATGGATAGTGAAACCGAGCACTTGCCAATTGCTTACGTTATTTGTAGTTTTACCAAACCAGTAAGTGATAAACCAAGCTTACTTACTTTTGATGATGTACAAACTTTGTTTCATGAAATGGGACATGCTCTCCATCATTTATTGACCGTGGTAAATAACTCAAGCATCTCCGGAATTAACGGTGTTGAATGGGATGCAGTTGAATTACCATCACAATTTATGGAATATTTTGCCTGGGATTATACAATTTTAAAAACCATTACTGCCCATATCGATAGTGGTGAGGTATTACCACAGGAGCTATTTGATAAAGTTTTAGCCGCACGCCACTATCAGTCTGGCTTACAAATGTTACGTCAACTCGAATTTGCTATCTATGATTTACAACTCCACAGTTCTTTTAACCCAGCAACAGACAATTACTTAACCGAATTAAACCTCGTGCGTGAACAAGTTGCAGTATTGATTCCACCTAGCTACAACCGCTTTGCCAATAGTTTTGCGCATATTTTTGCTGGTGGTTATGCTGCAGGCTATTATAGTTACAAATGGGCAGAAGTTTTAGCTTGTGACGTCTTTAGCGTTTTTGATGGCATTAGTGGTGCTAAATTATCCGAACTGGGAGCCAAATTGCAAAATACCATTCTAAGTCAGGGTGGAATTCGTCCAATGATGGAGAACTTTGTGGCGTTTATGGGACGTGAACCGCAAATTGATGCGTTATTAAAATACTCCGGGATAAAATAACTTATTTTTCAAGAATGACGAGCGCACTACTTAGGCTGCGCTCATCACTAAGCGAGAGATGACAGGTTCGGATTTCACGAGTCAATAACCACTGTTCTAATTCCGGCGCCAAAACCAGATATGGTTTACCTAGCTCATCATTGAGTACGCTGATATTTGACAACAGCACTGGAGCACGTAAGCCAGTATTACACGCTTTAGCAAAAGCTTCTTTAGCGGCAAAACGTTTAGCAACAAATTTGACTTTATCACCACGCTCTGCATAAATCATTAGCTCAGCGGGAGTAAGCATACGCTGCACTCCTTTATAACCAAAACGTGCAATAAACTCAGCAATTCGCTGATTTTCAACTATATCGTGTCCAATTGAATAAATTATTTTGAATCCCTATCTTTTAAAAATCAAGCAAAGAAAAAAGAAATCATTTTAATTAACACATACGCAACTAAAATAATAGTCGAGATATCAATGATCAACCAAACTCCGGGTCGATTTAATTTCTCGGCATATGTTCGTGAAATAAGCGTCAAACCAAATAACCAAACAAAATCACCTAACAATGCACCAATCATGAAGGCAACATGCAGAGCACCAGAATAATGAGTGGACGCACCACCAATTACAATAATCGTATCTACAAAAACCAGTGGGTTGAGCCACGTAAGTGCCAGAGCCCGAAAAATTGCAGTTTTTTTGTCTAATATGGTATTAGAGAATTTAACTTCATGTGGCTTATTTAGACTGCGAATTTTTAGCCAGAGATAATAACTTAAGAAAAGCACTCCAACTACATTGATTAAAAGTAAAAACCACTTCGCACCGCTGAGTGCCAGACCAATACCGCCAAGTAATATAAGCACCGCATCCGCTAAAAAGCAGGTTGTTGCAACTGCATATTCATGATTGCGCCGAATAGCATGCGTCATAGTATTCAAGTTCTGTGGACCAATCCCGGCAATAACCCCTAAAACAAAGATAGCCCCACCCAATGCAACACTTAAAAATTCCATCTTTAGCGCGCCTGTATCATTAATTGTTTCATATCACTTACCGCTTTTGCCAAACCGTGAAACAGGCTTTGGGCAATCAATGCGTGTCCAATATTTAGTTCATGCAGTTGTGGAATTGCTGCAATTGCCGATACATTATGGTAGTGCAATCCGTGTCCGGCATTCACAATTAACCCCAACGAATCGGCAAATTCCGCCATCTTGATAATTTTAATCAATTCCTGTTGCTGCGCAATTGAATTACTATCCGCATATTTACCAGTATGAATTTCTATTGCATAACTTCCAGCTTGTTTAGCTGCCATGATTTGCTGCCGATCAGCATCAATAAATAGTGACACCCAAATACCCTGGCTATGCAGAATCTGAATAACCTGCTGAATAGCAGCAAAATTAGCTATTACATCCAAACCGCCTTCAGTAGTTACTTCGGCACGTTTCTCTGGCACAAGACAAACATAATTCGGTTTAACCTGCAAAGCTATTTCAAGCATCTCCTGAGTCAGTGCCATTTCCAAATTCATTTCAGTCTTGAGTGTTTGTCTCAGGATAAACACATCCTGATCTTTAATATGACGACGATCCTCTCGTAAATGTAAGGTAATCAAATCAGCACCATTACTTTCTGCCATCAATGCAGCTTCAACTACACTCGGATAAATCGTACCGCGTGCATTGCGTAGCGTCGCTACATGATCAATATTCACTCCTAAACGTAACATAGCCTAATCCTTATTTTTTTGTATGGGCGAATTATACACCAACTGCAATCGCTCCGCACAGTAGCAAAATAAAACGTAATACTATAAAACACTGAGCATTAAACTAGATAGCCTCTATAAACCTCGATTTCGTTGCTGTGACTTCCAATAAGGATAAAATACCAAGTAGCTTATTATCCACATGGCGACGGTAGTCAAAGGAAATATCTTGTTGATAAGAGCAAAAGAGATATTAAGTCTCACAATGTAGGCAGTAATTAACCCATGCCAAATAAATAACATTTTGGTACCATGCAATGCCCATCCCCAATCTAATAAAATTTTGTGACGCTTAGGACTAAAAGTCCATATATCTATACCGATTAAAACCAACAAATAAATACCCATAGAAATAAACGTGCTGGCAAACGGATGATCATGCGCCAAATCAATAAACCCCACAACAATAAAGAAAATTGATGATGTTGATAGAGCTAAAGCCAAAGTAATGCCCAGTTTGGGGTAAGGAATATTTTTATTCATTTTTATAGCGCTGATTCTGCTCCAGATTCTAATTGCGGTAACCAACATATAAAGCGTTATAATGTCCAACCATAGAAAAAATACAGGTTCGTAAAAAGTTGCACTAAAGAATGATTCCCAGTGATGCTTCTGGCTAACAATTGCAAAACGATTGGGGAATAAGGGATTTAATAAAAGACAAAAAGACGAAATCGTTAAACAAAGAAGCAACCACACAGTTGCAATACCAATTCGCCGATGGGTTTTCGTGCCTTTCTTAATTAATAAATTAATTGGCATTAAAATAAATGTCGTCACTGCACCTGAGGCCATATGTAAGCTCAAGCACAAGAAATAAAATATATTTAACAGCTTATATTCCATTAAAATATACTCCAAAAAATAGGTGCGTAGTGGCTAATTTTGCCAAATCTCAGAAGCAACCGTGCACCTTTCCAATAATTTATTTATCCACAAACTTAATCATTTTAACATAACATGATTAAAAAAGCCCGCAACTCAAATGAGCTGTGGGCTTTAAAATAATTGGCTACAAATTCTTATTTCTTAAGCTTAGTGTGATTATTCACATACCATTGCTGTGACATCGTTAAGATATTATTCACTAACCAGTACACCACCAAACCAGCTGGGAAGAAGAAGAACATCACACTAAATGCCAATGGCATAATGCGCATCATCTTAGCTTGCACCGGATCAGCTGCCGGAGGATTCAAGAAAGTTTGCAAGAACATCGTAATCGCCAATATCACAGGCAAAATATAATACGGATCTGGACGGCTTAAGTCTGTAATCCATAAGAAATGTGCCTGACGCAACTCAACTGAACCCAATAATGCCCAATACAAACCAATAAATACTGGAATTTGTAATAACATTGGCAAACAACCACCAACTGGATTAACTTTTTCTTCGCGATACATTGCCATCATAGCTTGTTGTAATTTAGCTTTATCATCGCCATATTGCGCTTTTAGTTTTTCCATCTTCGGTGCTAAGGCTTTCATCCGCGCCATTGATTTATAGCTCGCATGAGTTAATGGATACAAAACTACTTTTACTGATAAAGTTAATAATACGATTGCCCAACCCCAGTTTTTCACGATTTCATAAATGTGAACTAGCAACCAGAATAACGGAGTAGAGAAAATATATACCCAACCATAATCTTTTGTCCGTTCTAATTCAGGAGCTGCCGCTGCCATCGCGTGGTATTCTTGTGGACCAACGTACATTGGAACATCAATTGTATAACTTGAATGTGCTTTAATCTGCGGTAAATCGGTCATAACTCCAGCGGAAGCTAAGTTACCAACTGGTTTAAAATCAAAACGACATTGAACGCCATTACTACATATTGCAGCATGATTAAATGGATTTAATAACCATAGGCCAGTGAAATAATGCTCAGCAAATCCAGCCCAACCATTGGTCGTATTTTGTGGATATTCAACATTATTTTTAGCTAAAGCATCAAATTTAATCGTGTTAAATTTGGCTTCTTCGTTATAATAAACCGGACCAGTGAAAGTATGAACAAATTTAGTTTCACCAGCAGGTGCTTGTTCATCACGTAAGAAACGC
The DNA here is from genome assembly GCA_003963245.1 of Neisseriaceae bacterium. Taxonomy (GTDB): domain Bacteria; phylum Pseudomonadota; class Gammaproteobacteria; order Burkholderiales; family UBA11063; genus Aquella. The sequence continues at coordinate 1,685 of RXJX01000005.1, read as the reverse complement.
CAGTATGCCGTAACATTATTTAATGCCACCGCACTATTATTCATGATCTGATAGCTAACATCAACTACATAGCTGCCACGCTTGAAAGTAAAGGTCTTAACAACCACTATCCCACCGCTCTCAGCAGTACTAGTCAGACTAACTGTCAAGCTATCTGCAGTCGAATTCATTGCATAACTATAATCTTGTGCTTTGAAAACTGTTTTATGCGTTGGTAATTCTAGATTATTATCTGGACTAATTAGCCCAGTTTGTGCCACAAAAATGCGATTATTATCGTTCATCAAGAACTGATAAGGCTTGCTGGTATCATCATAATCAGTGTATTTTAATAAATCAATACTACGGATATCACCACCAACAGTGTTAATTTGCACTTTCATTAAGTCAGTAGTAACATTGATGATTTTATCGCTTGCTAAATTCGAGCCATTTTCAGCAACTTGATTATTCGTAGCATTTGGTGTGCTACCATCGGCAGGAGAGTTTGCTACTTGCGCTGTTGCAGTAGTCGGAGTCGGTACTTTAGGAGCAAAGAATTTTTCCCAACCAAGCATTAGACCGAGGGAAAGAACAATAAATAATATCAAACGACGGGTATCCATACGTTTCCTTAAAAATAATACGGTTCGCGCTTGTATACTCAAACTGATTCGAAATACTAGTAGGCGAAGCCTACAGGTAGTAGGTGAGGAATAAATCAACGACCTAGAGTGATGAATCTGATTAAGTACAACTGTCAAGGTACAGGATCGTGCCCACTACCACCCCAAGGATGGCAACGTGACAAACGTCGAACGGTTAAACAAAAACCCTTGATTATACCATATTTATTCAATGCAATAATTGCATATTGGGAGCAGCTTGGCGTATAGCGACAACTTGGTGGCAACCATGAGCTAATCAATAGCTGATAGCTACGAACCAGTAGAATCGCTAGTTTTTTGAACATTTGAATTCAGCTTAAATTTAGTACACAGTTGCTTGAGCTCGGCAATTATTAGTGAGTAATGTTCTGGAGTGAAGTGTTTTTGTGCTCTAACAATTAAATCCAGAGGCATCCAGTCAGATTGCTCGATGCGAAAGAATTCACGAATTGTACGCTTGATATAATTACGTTGATTAGCGCGCTTATGAACTTTTTTGCTAACCATAAACCCAAGCCGTGAATGTGTTAGCTCATTTGGTTTATAGTGCAGTTTAAAAAATTTGCCAACGCGGACCTTACGAAATACAAAAACGGATGAAAATTCATCCGCTTTGCGTAATCGATGCGCTTGTGTAAGTTTATTACTCATTGGCTGCTACTTGTTGGAGATTAGTAGTTGCATACACACGATAGATATATACTATACAGCTAGGCTAGCACGACCTTTTGCACGGCGCGCTTTGATAATTGCACGACCGGATTTAGTTTTCATACGAACTAAAAAACCATGAGTACGCTTACGTTTTACCACTGAAGGTTGGAATGTGCGTTTCATTAAAATATTCCTTTAGTAAAAATTAGTCCCGAATTATAGCATACTCGGAGAATATTGCCAAGCCAATTTTCGGGCAAATTTCAATTAGCGCCCTGAGTTCAGGTGCGAAATGCACAAATTAATATTTTCCGCTGCTTAGCGGGGATAAGTTTTTTGTTTATACCGTAAAAAATCTCATGTGCTGTTTTCCCATTGTGGATT
>RXJX01000028.1:39518-40203 GCA_003963245.1 Neisseriaceae bacterium | reverse complement strand
TTTTATGCTTGAATAAGTAACTCAAGCTGAGTAAACTGATCTTTAACAAGTTGGTAATTAAAAAATAACGCAGTCGTATAGGATAATATCTTGCGATTAATCCTGCCCAATAAGCCATGAAAGCTCCTAGCTTTAGTGGCATTAATGCTAAATGATTCGGTTAATTGACTGATACTTGTCTCAATCCTCTTCCGAATACTAGTGATTCTATTAGCTAATTTGCCTGAAATCTGTTGCAACATATTCTTGCGTTTTGGCGTTAGCAAGGTTATATTAGCCTGCTGTTGCAAGCTTAAGGCAAGCTCTTCACTGATGAAACCCTTATCAGCAATAACTATTGAGTTAGCTGGATACTGGTATTAGTTAGTAAAATTCGTTCATCCACATTTGCTGCATCTATGGTATAGTCAATTGGGATTCCAGATTCAGTTGTAACTAACAGAATTTTAAAGCCATAGTAGTGTTCCTTTTTTGCTGCACAATAATGGCGAGCTACTTTGTCTTTAAATAATCTTGAGCGCTTTGCTCTAGCTAAATGACAAACTGGAAAGGGAATATCATCAGCTAGATATAAACTCCATTTTCCAATCTTAGTTAGCAGTTTACCATGGATTATTCTGATTACATACCATAAGCAAGTTGCTTGCTTATTAAAGATCTTATAACGAACATAATCAAGGCTGGG
>RXJX01000028.1:0-39468 GCA_003963245.1 Neisseriaceae bacterium | reverse complement strand
AATACATGTATGATATAATCTTCCAATGGCATAAGGTACTCCTGATCTTATCGTTTGCGTTGAAACAATGATTTTATTAGTGCTTATGCCTTTTTCATTTCTAATTACCAATTTGTTAAAGATCTAGGGATTGCTTAGTCTATTCTAAGCATAAAAAAGTGAGGACTCAGGTTATTGAACTTTTAAACCATAACGTTTAAAAATATCCCGGGCAAATTCAATCTCCTTCTCAGTTGGAATAGGTGTGTTCTTTAGTTTGTAGTCATAACCCAATAACTCCCACTTATGTTCTCCCATCTTATGAAATGGTAAAACTTCAACCAATTCAACATTTGTCATGGTGCTTAGATATTTAGCCAGACCCTCAATGTTTTCTTTAGCATCAGTCAAATTTGGTACGTAGACAAATCTTATCCATGTCCGTTTATTTGTTTGTTGTAGATACTCCGCAAACCTTAGTGTGTTGCTTAGTTCACGAGATGTTACTAATTTATAAGTCTCTGGATCAAAAGATTTGATATCCAAAAGTATCAAATCAGCGGCATCAACAACGTGTTTTAAATTATCAATATTGGGAAAGCCACACGTATCGATTGCTACTGGAATATTGAAAGTATGTAATTTATTGATTAGTTCATAGACAAAATCAGGCTGCAAGAGCGGTTCGCCGCCACTAATCGTAACGCCGCCACCAGTGTTCAACATATAGCTTTTATAGCGAATAATGTCGGCAACCAGTTTGTCTGTGGTTTTTTCTATGCCATCTTTCATTTTCCATGTATCAGGATTATGGCAGTATTGGCAACGCATTAGACAACCTGATGTAAAGATGATATATCTTATTCCAGGCCCATCTACTGAGCCAAATGTATCAATTGAATGAATATAACCACTCGTGGACATTCCGTTTCCTTTGCTAGTATTACTCATAATTAACAACAAAAATAGCAGAACATTAAAAATGTACCGCTATTTTTAACTTGATTCAGAAGTTAGAATTTAGTATGCATTGTGCGAGCAATTACATCTAATTGTTGCTCACGAGTTAGTTTAATAAAATTAACCGCATAACCAGACACTCGAATCGTTAGCTGTGGATATTTTTCCGGGTGATCCATTGCATCAAGCAATGTTTCACGGTTAAACACATTTACATTTAAGTGGTGACCATTATCGCTAAAATAACCATTCATTAAGCCTGCTAAATTATCCGCCTTAATTTGCTCGGTTTTACCGAGTGCATTCGGCAAAATTGCAAAAGTATAGGAAATGCCATCTTCGGCATCACAGTAAGGCAATTTGGCAACTGAAGATAATGAAGCGATTGCTCCATGAGTATCTCGACCATGCATTGGATTAGCCCCCGGTGCAAATGGCTCGCCCGCCTTGCGCCCATCCGGAGTATTACCAGTCTTTTTGCCATATACTACATTTGAAGTGATAGTTAATACTGACTGAGTATGAACTGATCCTCTATATGATGGATGTTTACGGACTTTACTCATAAATGTTGAGACTAATTCTGCTGCTAATGAATCAACTCGATCGTCGTTATTGCCATATAGTGGAAAATCTCCTTCAATTTCATAATCGTAAACCAGACCATCATCATTGCGCAACGCCTTAACTTTAGCATATTTGATTGCGGATAGCGAATCAGCACATACCGATAATCCAGCAATACCACAGGCTAAGGTGCGATAGATATCTTTGTCGTGCAGCGCCATTTGTAGGCTTTCATAGCTATATTTATCGTGCATATAGTGGATTACATTTAGTGAGTTAACATAAACCTTAGCCAGCCAATCCATCATTTGGTCAAATTTAGCATAAACTTCATCATAAGATAAATATTCACCCGTGATTGGTTCAAATGTTGCTGGAGCAATTTGAGCACCAGATTTTTCATCACGACCACCATTTACTGCGTAGAGTAAGGTTTTGGCTAAATTAGCACGTGCGCCAAAAAATTGCATTTGCTTACCGATTTTCATTGCAGATACACAACAAGCAATTGCATAATCATCACCAAATTTCGGGCGCATTAAATCATCATTTTCATACTGTAGAGAACTGGTGTCTATTGAAGCTTGGCTACAGAATACTTTGAAGCTCTCAGGCATGGCATCGGACCACAGAACAGTTAAATTGGGTTCTGGAGCTGCACCAATGTTATATAATGTATGGATCATGCGGTAGCTATTCTTAGTAACCAAAGTTCGTCCATCTTCACACATTCCGCCAATGGCTTCAGTTACCCATACCGGATCTCCTGAGAATAACTGATCATATTCAGGAGTGCGCAAGAATCTGACCATGCGTAATTTCATTACGAAGTGATCCATTAATTCTTGAATTTCAGATTCTGTAATTACACCATTGCGTAAATCACGCTCAAAATATATGTCGAGAAAGGTTGATACGCGCCCAATGGACATCGCCGCACCGTTTTGTTGTTTAATCGCTGCCAGATAAGCAAAGTACACCCATTGAATAGCTTCACGTGAGTCTTTGGCTGGTTTACTGATGTCAAAGCCATAATTTAACGCCATTTGTTTTAAATCACCTAACGCACGATATTGTTCGGTAGTTTCCTCACGTTGACGGATTATTTCCTCGGTCATTGCTAGATCAGCGCTAGAGTCATAAATCGCTCTGCGCTCTGCCATTAAGAAATCAACTCCATATAGTGCGACCCGACGATAGTCACCGATAATTCGTCCACGACCATAAGCATCGGGTAATCCGGTAATAATACCCGATTTACGGCATGCCAGCATTTCTTTGGTATACACATCAAAGACACCTTGGTTATGTGTCTTGCGATATTTAGTAAAAATCTCTGCTACTGTTGCATCTGCTTCAAACCCATAAGCTTTTAAACCATTTTCTACCATTTTTAAGCCGCCATAGGGCATAATTGCACGGCGTAAGGGGGCATCAGTCTGTAAACCAACTACCGTTTCCAATTCTTTGTCAATATAACCAGCTCCGTGAGCAATTATAGAACCTGGTGTATGTGCATCAACGTCAAGTACTCCACCATTTTCGCGTTCCGCTTTAATTAATTCTGAAACTATTTTCCATAGTTTAGTTGTTTTTGTAGTAGCAGAAGCTAAAAAAGCCCCATCACCATGATAAGGAGTTATGTTTTTACGAATAAAGTCGACTACGTTAACTCGTTCACACCATTCTCCGCTGGTAAAACCGCTCCAACTACCTTCATGAATTACTGTATTATTTGACATTTTGTAAAACCCTCTCTTAAAATTTATTACCATCAAAGGCAATAAAATCCACAAAAATAATATGGATATACCGATATTATAAACCATCTACGTAATTTTTTCCATTATTGCTATTAATTTTAAGCGTAAAAATTTATGGCAACTTAACTCTAGGAGTGATAGAATCCGCAATTAACAACAATTTAAATAAGGTTTAATTGTCATGCAAACAGAGAATAAAAATTATTTAAGTGGCAAAGAGTTACTCGACGAGCAAGTACATATCGGTGAGAAAAAAGGTAGTCGGCAATATTTAATCCAAAGTGTTTTAAATGGTTGTATTGCAGGGGCTTTTTTGGCGTTAGGCGCGTTTGCTGCATTAGTTGCCAGCCATGGAATTAGTGACTATGGTCTAGCGAAATTAGTTAATGCAGTGATTTTCCCTTCAGGTTTGATTTTAATTGTGATCTGTGGTGGTGAATTATTTACCAGTAATACTTTATTGATTCAGGCGCGCTTGGAAAGAAAAATTACTACTAAAACTTATTTATTAAATCTGGTTATCATTTATATTACCAATGCGGTAGGTGCTATTTCAATTGCTGCTTTAATTTTTGGCGCTGGTATTGTTTATAATGATTCAAATTCTATTGGTGCTTATGTGATTCATGTCGCTGCAATAAAAGCCAATTATACTTTTGGACAAAATATTTGTAGTGGAATTATGTGTAATATTCTCGTCTGTTGTGCGGCGTGGGGTGCTTCTGCTGCCAAAGATGTAGCGGGTAAAATTCTGATAATTTGGTTTGCGATCATGGTGTTTATCATTGGTGGTTACGAACACTGTGTTGCCAATATGTTTTATTTTAGCTTAGCCTTATTTGCTAAAACTGTACCGAGTTTGCTTGCTGTTAGCCATTTAAATCCTGAAGTGTTAAATAATTTAAATTTTACAGGAGTAATGCATAATTTGCTTCCGGTTACCATTGGAAATATAATTGGTGGTGCACTTTTCATCGGTACTACATATTGGATAGTTTATTTCCGTGGTTATAAAGAATAGAGTTTTATGAAAGTTGAGCTAAGTAAATATCATATGTGAAAACTTCATTGTCAGTTACAATATCGTCATAGCTAATTGCAGTATAATTATGGCTGTATAAAATTAAATTATAAACTATTGAATTGTTTTTAAATGTAGGTGAAAATGAGTTTTAAGCAATTAATAATTAATATTGACTCTGAAAGTGCAGAGCAATTATCTGAGATTTTTTTTGATTTAGGGGCGATTTCAGTAAGTATAGAAGATCAATATGAAGGGACGGAATTAGAGCAGGCAATTTTTAATGAACCGGGCATGGATGTTGAAAAACTTTGGGAGCACAGCAAAGTATCGGTGCTTTTAAATGAGGATAGCCAAGTTGAGGAGATGATTGCTGAAGCGCAAGAGCAATTGGCTAAGAAATTTGATTGGGTTCATGAAGTAGTTGATGATCAAGATTGGGTACGCTTAACTCAAAGTCAATTTGATCCGATTGAAGTTACGCCTAACTTATATATCGTTCCATCGTGGCATAGCCTTCCTAAACCTGACGCGGTAGGAATTGTACTAGATCCGGGCTTAGCATTTGGAACTGGTTCGCATCCAACTACCTTTATGTGTCTAGAGTATCTTGCTGGCTGTGCTAGTAAAACTTCACGGATATTGGATTATGGTTGCGGTTCAGGTATTTTAGCGATTACGGCTAAAAAACTCGGTGCTGGTTTAGTTGATGGGGTAGATATTGATCCGCAAGCGGTTGAAGCCAGTGTTGATAACGCTAAAGTTAATCAGGTTGAAGTCGCTTTTTGCTTGCCTGAACAATTTAAAGCACAACAATACGATTTGGTAGTTGCCAATATCCTATCTAATCCGCTGCGAATGATTGCAGATGCATTAGCTTCATATGTACGACCTGGTGGGAAAATTGTTTTATCAGGAATTTTAGATAGCCAAATTGAAGAGATGAGTGAGCTGTATGGAAAATGGTTTACTATGTCAACTTATCAAGTTAATAATGGCTGGGCATGTCTTGAGGGGATTAAACCAGAATAATAATACGTTTTGGAATTTACTAAACAATTGTTAGTAGTTGCAATTATCTGGTAAAAACTTTCGCTATTAAACCTTAAATTAAATTAACCTCTCTGAGTAAATCTTGTTGCTGAAGTAATTGTTTAATCGGTGCATCAGCAACAATTTGATGCTGTTCGTTAAATAAGATGCCCCGAGTACTTAATTCACTTACGAGATTAAGATTATGTGTGGTTATAATTAATGTTTTACCAGCTTGATGAAGTTGTTGCAATAGCCCAACTAACCAGCGTTGAGTTTTGGGATCGAGTGCATTGGTTGGCTCATCGAGAATCAATACTCTGGGATTAAGCAAGAGAACTGCTGCAATGGCGACCTTTTTCTTTTCGCCGCCACTTAATTTATAGGGGCTTTTATCCAGTAAATGTTCAATGTTAACTAATTTGGCAATTTCAGCTATTCGTTGTTTAATCTCAGTTATACTATAATCAAGTTGAAGTAAACCGAATGCAAGCTCTTCGGTCACATTGTTACAGAAAAGTTGTACATCTGAATCTTGAAAAATGAAACCAATTTGTTGGTGATAATTCATGGCAAAATCATCTTCTTGCAACATCTGGGAACTGATAGATTTACCAAAAGCCTTGAAATTCCCAGCTGTGGGTGAGAGTAAGCCGGAGAAAATTTTAAGCAGAGTAGATTTACCGCAGCCATTTGCACCCAGAATGCTGAGAGCTTCTCCTGAATGAACTGCAAAGTTAAGTTTATCTAAAATATTACCACTGTCCGGATAGCTAAACTCCAGATTCTCAACTTCAAAAATAATCTCGTCATTTATCAAGAAATTTTGCTCCACGCTAGTAAAATCAGCAGAATTATACCGTTATTAATCATAAAAATATAGTCAATTTTATCTAATTTTAAGGTTTTAAGGCTAACTATTTTATGTGAAAACCCTCGGGCACGCATAGCAGCAAAAATTTCGGTTGCCAAATAGTTTGATTTAATGAAGAGTAGTGCCATTGAATGGCCGATAAAGCGTCGATTTTCGCGATGGTTTAATCTACCAACCGTGCGTAGAAAACGGGCTTCATTCATTTGTAGTGCACAATTTGTTAACAAAAAAATATAACGATAAGTCATTGATAAAATTAAAATAAACCCAGTTGGGGCTTTTAATAGGGATAGCCCTTTGGTAAGGTCATTCCAACTAGTTGTGGTTAATAATAAATAGACTAATGATAAACTGCAACCACTACGGATAAACATCATCATGACCGAGTGAAGACCATTGTCACTGATATATAGTCCGTGGCTGAACCATTGCGACTTTGAGTTGGTACTGATAACAGTTAACAGTACTTTACCGGGAATAAGGACGTTAAATAATGCTGGAGTTGAACAGATTAAGATGAATACAGGAATAATTAACCATGCTCTTCGAGTTAGTTGAGTCAAAGAAATATGGCTAAGTTTTGCATAAACTAGCGTGATCGCAAATAATACTAACGGTATGGTAAATGTATGACTACAGTTAATAATTAGGATAAAAATTAGAATTAGTATCAGTTTGGCTCGTGGATCAATTGCTTGCAATAATCCCTGACGATCTGCGGTGCGATTAAAATAAATTTCCTCACTGAATATTTTACTTAAGTGAGTAATGCTTCGTCGTAAAAAATTAAGGCGCTGCGGGGTCTTATTTACTAAACCCCGCTCATTTTGTAAAAGCCAACTTGGGATAAGCTCAGCTTGACACATCTAGTTTTTACTATAGCTGTTTTTAGTTAGGCGATGAGTGATGATGATTAATCCGGCAATCAGACTTACACCAATTAGTGCCGATAAAATATAACCAAATGATTGCGATATGGCGCTATCACCAAGTACAGGCAAGGTGTAGTCCGGCAATATGGCATGCCATAAATCAGCAGTTTTTGCCATCCCACTTGGGATATAACCAATTAATTGCTTGACTTCATCCAATCCCCATTCACCATAAGCGCTACCACCAGCTAGCAGTCCAAGAGGAGTCATGCAAATAATCAAAGTTGTGGTAATAATTAAGGTTTTATTACGGCTTAACCAGCTGCCCGCAATGATTTTACTTCCTAGAGTCCTATTCGTTTGATTTAAAAGATGTGGCGCAAATTTAACCACATAGCTAAGAGCCAAGGTGCTAATAAGCCCTTCAAGTATACCAGCAAAAAGGAGATGTACGAACATCATTGCTGGGATAGTTACGCCTAATGGATAAAATCCGTATAAGGGGGTACCATTTGGTGAGGTAAACAACAGTGGCTGGATACCCATTTCAATAGCGGTTGCTAATGCAGCAAGATTGATTCCTGCATAACTGGCAATAAAAGTTGCAACTAGATTACGTCGCGATCCTAATGTGCTTGCTCCTGAAATTAATCTATAAATTGCATAACCACAAACAGGCATTAGAAATGCCATATTAAAACAATTTACTCCGATTGTTAAAACTCCACCATCTCCAAAAATCAGGGCTTGAATAATCAAGGTGGTTGATATAGCAAGAATTGCCAAAGCTGGACCAACTAAAATTGCAACCAAAACGGCTCCGACGGCGTGGGCTGAACTGCCTCCTGCAACAGGGATGTTGAACATCATAATTACGAAACTGAATGCTGCGCATAATGCGATAGTTGGAATAGATTGCTGATTATGGGCTAATTTTACTTTGCGAAATGCTAAATACCAAATAGTACTCATCACGATAAGTGCAGGAATTGTCGTTTGCGGGCTCAGGTAGCCATCAGGGATATGCATGTTAGATTACCTTTAAAAATGAATGTCAGGTCAAAAATTACTAGTGCGTTATGTCGATGGTATAAAAATACTGATGATATTGTGATTATATCATTCGGGTATCAGTTAAGCTCGTATTTTAGCATAAAAGCCTTGTTTAATTAAGTGTCATTTTGCTGAAATGCGAATAATTCATCTATAACACCTGCGTAATAATATTCTGGGTTTGTTATAATTATGCTTATTTTATTTAATTTTTAGTTGTAATCGTTAAGGTGTATGAAAAAAATATTTTGTATCGGTGAATTACTGGTTGATTTTATGGGGCAAAGTTCTCAAGGACTTGTCAAGAGTAATCAATTTGCCAAATTTGCGGGTGGAGCTCCAGCAAACGTTGCGGCGGCAGTGAGTAAGCTTGGCGGTCAGGCTGTATTTATGGGGCAAGTCGGGCAAGATAGTTTTGGCGAATATTTATTAGCTGCGTTATCTGAGTTGGGAATTGATACTCATCTGTGTAAGCGTGAGGGCAAGACTACCTTGGCATTTGTTGCACTGGATGCCCATGGCGAACGTGACTTTGAATTTTATCGTGGCAGTGATGGCGATTACCAATTTGCTGATTTTGAGCTGGACAATCTGGATTCTGAGGATATTGTTCATTTTGGTTCTGCTACTGCTTTAATGGGTGGTCGGTTGCGTACTAGTTACTTCCAATTACTTGAAATGGCAGATGCCAATAAAAATTTTATTAGCTTCGATCCTAATTATCGCGAAGACTTGATTAGCGCAGATATGATGGCAAATTATTTGCATGATTGTAAAACGTTTATTTCCTATGCTGACGTAGTCAAGCTTAGTGAAAGCGAGGCGCAATTAATTAGTGGTGAAGATGATTTAGAAAAAGCGTTGACTTATTTACAATATGTCGGGGCAAAAACAGTAATTATAACTCTAGGCGCTAAAGGTAGTATGGTTGCCAATGCTCAAGGAACTAGGTTAATTCCATCGCGTAAAATTACACAGGTTGATAGTACTGGTGCGGGCGATGCATTTGTGGGAGCATTACTTTTTAAGTTAGCTCAGCATGCAGAGCCAAATTGGGATGCGTTTGTCGCATTTGCTAATTTGGTAGGTGCATTCACTTGTACCAACTATGGAGCGATTAAATCCATGCCAACGATGCGCCAATTTCTTGAATTTATTAATTGAGAATGATTATATATGATAAGTAAATATTTGCCGCTGTTACTTAGCGGGTTATTTGTTTCATCGGCTATGGCAGAGAACCAATGCAATTTTTTTGCTACAGGTGATTCAGTTGCTAAATCTACGCTTTTGGCACAGGGAAACCCTGAGAGTTTTGGTTTTGATCCTAAGAAACTGGCGTTAGTTGATCAGCAAATTAATCAGGATGTAAAAAATGGCTTTCCTGGTGCTGCATTGCTGATTATCAAAGATGGACACGTGATTAAACAAAGTGTTTATGGCTCAGCTCTGAAATATGATTTAAAAACTGGCAAACCATTAACTAAGCCCGTGCCTGTACAATGTAATACTCTATTTGATTTGGCATCAAATACTAAAATGTATGCAACTAACTATGCTGTAATGCATTTGGTTGCTGAAAGTAAACTTGACATTGATAAACCAGTCAGTTTTTATTTGCCTGAATACAAAGGTTGTGACAAAAATGGACAATGCCGTGAAACAAGAACCGTTCGTGATTTACTTACGCACAGTGCTGGTTATACACCGAGTCCACAATTTTATAATCCACAAACTATCGCGCAATACGGAGATAATTTGTATTCACAAAATCGCCTTACCACAGAATCAATTATTCTGAGTAGATTACCTTTTGAGCGTGCGCGTGGTGGTAAGCCTGTTTATAGTGATGTTGATTTTATGCTGCTGGGGATGATTGTTGAAACAATAACTAAACAATCCTTAGATCAGTATGTAATGCAGAATATTTATCAACCATTAGGGCTAAAATCTATCACATTTAATCCGTTATTGAATGATTATGGTTATAGATCGTGCGCTGCGACTGAGGTTGATGGTAATACTCGTGGGGGCAGTATTAATTTTCCTAATATCCGTACAACACCAATTGAATGTCAGGTTCATGATGAAAATTCCTATTATTCGATGGGAGGTGTTTCTGGTCATGCTGGATTATTTGCAGACTTGGGCGATATGGCAGTATTGGTACAACTAGCGCTGAATAATGGAAGCTATAATGATGTAACGTTATGGACGCCTGCAGTTGAAGCTCAATTTATTGCACCAATTGCTAGTGATGATACATACGGTCTTGGTTGGCGAAGAGCTGGAGCAAAAAGTAATTATGCGCCATTTGGACATTATGCTAGTAGTCAGGCTTTTGGGCACACCGGATGGACAGGTACAATTACTTTGATTGATCCCAAGTATGATTTGGCAATTGTGTTATTAACTAATAAAAAACATAGTCAATATAAGGATGGTAAATTTGCGGGTGACGGCTTTGCTACCGGAAATTATAAGCAGATTGTTGATTTAATCTATCAAAGTCTTAATGTAGAATCTATTAAATAATTAATTTAGAGGGGGTATTTATTATGAGTTTTAATCCACAAACAGTAGCAGATCAGATTTTTAAACTGACAAACATTGGCAACATTAAAACTGTTGCCGTATGTATGACACGATTTCGACTTAATCTTTCTGATTACAGTCAGATTGATTTAGCGGCATTAAAAAATATTGATGGAGTTGCCGATGCGTTAATAGTTGATGACCAGTTGCAAATTGTCATGGGGCTTGGTAATGGTGTTAAGGTTTACGAGAGCTTTAAGCCTTATTTGGAAAACAATGCTGCAATTTCGGCAAATACTGAGCGGTAGAGATATTATGGAAAAACAAACCATAGCATTTAACCCAGAGCTGATTGCCAAGCAAGTTTGGGATTTGGTATCACCGCATGGTATAACTGCGGTTGAAATTTGCATGACACGATTACGGATTACATTGCAGCATAAAGAATTAGTTGATATTAGCAAAGTTAAAGCAATTTCTGGTGTACTTGGTGTAGTTGATACACCAGATCAGCTTCAGATTATCATTGGTCCGGGTAAAGTGAACCAAGTTAATGAGAAATTCCAAGCTTTGCTAAATGCAGTACCAATTGCGACACCAGATGTCGCGTTGGTTAGTGAAACTAAGGCAAATGATGCTAGTTCATTAAAAGAAAAACTGAAACAGAAAAACTCGACACCATTTAAAAATTTCTTGAAGAAGTTAGCTAATATTTTTATTCCGATGATTCCTGCTTTTATCGGCTGTGGTCTGGTGCTTGGGATTGTTAATATCCTGACCAAATCTTTAAGTCCAGAGACATTGGGAGGAATGCCATTTGATCAAACAACGGTTGGCGCAATACTTAAATTGATTGGTGGCGGAATTACTTTTGGTCTGGCACTGTTTGCAGGGCTAAATACTTCCAAAGAGTTTGGCGGTACGCCAATTCTGGGTGGGGTGCTCGCTGCAGTGTTAACCATGCCTGGTTTATCGGCGATAACTGTTTTTGGTGAGCAAGCTACCCCCGGTCGTGGTGGAATTATTGCAGTACTTTTTGTGGCAATTTTTGCTGCATGGCTTGAAAAGCAATTGCGTAAAGTTATTCCGGTGGCACTTGATTTATTTGTAACGCCGACTTTAGTTTTGCTTGTTTCCGGATTTTTAGCGATTTTTATTTTGCAACCAATTGGTGGTGTTATTTCTGATGCAATAACCAATGGCTCTAAATTAGCTGTAGATCATGGTGGTCCAGTTGTTGGATTTATTTTGAGTGCTGCTTTTTTACCATTGGTAATGACCGGATTGCATCAAGGACTTACTCCGATTCACGCTGAGTTAATCAAGACTACTGGCTCGACAGTTTTGCTGCCGATTCTAGCGATGGCAGGTGCTGGACAAGTTGGTGCGGCACTAGCTGTTTGGTTGAAAACCAAAAATCAGAAATTAATTCATATTATCAAATCAGGTATTGTGGTTGGGTTTTTAGGTGTAGGTGAACCATTAATTTATGGTGTAACTTTACCATTGTTCCGTCCATTTCTTGCCGCATGTGTTGGCGGTGGCTTAGGTGGAGCTTTCGTTGCAACATTTAAACTTGGCGCAACTGGAATCGGTATTTCTGGCTTACCCCTAACATTATTGATTCATAATGGGATGTTATTATATTTGCTAGGTATATTAATTGCCTATGTTGGTGGGTTTATTGCTACTCTCATAATTGGTTTTGATGATAGCGTGATTGAATGATCAAAGAGTTTTTTAGGGGGTAATCGACATTATGATAGCTCCAAGAATTAATATTTATGAGGTAATGAAACATGGCTAAAGGTGTTTCAGTATTCTTGGGGCTTGATTGGAGTTTGGCAGAAAACCTTGAGTATCTAACCCAAGCAGCACAAGCTGGGTTTAGCCGTGTATTTACTTCATTGCATATTCCAGAAGCTAATTACTCACAACTAATCGCTGAATTTAAGCAAATACTAGATTTAACGACACGGCTAGATATGGTGGTAATTGCCGATATATCTCCCAATGCATATCAATATTTGCAAGTTGAAGCACATGATTTAGCGGCATTTAAGAAAATGGGCTTGGCTGGTATCCGCTTGGATTACGGTTTTGCACCTGAGTTAATTGCAAGCTATACTAATAATGATGCTGATTTATTGATTGAACTTAATGCTAGTACCATGAGTGTGGAATTTTTGCAGCAAATCATGAATGCAGGTGCAAATGGCAAAAATATCTCGGCATGCCATAATTACTATCCGCGGCAAAATACCGGAATATCTCTTGAATCTCTCCAACGTAAAAATCAAATTTTTCATCATTATCAGGTTCCAGTAAGCGCTTTTGTTGGTTTAGCAACTGGGCGGCGTGGACCGCTTTATGAAGGGTTGCCAACACTGGAATTTACGCGCAGCTTAGCGCCACATGTTAGTGCACAGATACTCCTAGCTGCTGGCATTGATCATGTATTTATTGGCGATGCACAGGCTGATTTACCAACTTTACAGCGTATTGGAAAACTTACGCCAGATATCATTGAATTGGACGTGGCTGACTATTTATTAAATCCAATCTATGGTGAATTATTCCAACAGGTTCATACCAATCGTCCCGATAGTTCGGCAGATGTTATTCGTTCGCAAGAAAGCCGCCTGATGCTTCTAGAAAATAATGTTATTCGCCGTGAAGTGCAGGCAGAAAACTGTGTCTCGCGCAACAAAGGAAGTATTGCCATTGATAATATTGCTTATGGGCGCTATAGTGGAGAATTACAAATCTGTAAACGCAATTTGACTGCTGATGAACGAGTTAATGTGATCGGGAGAGTTAGTGATGATGGACTGCATTTATTGGATTATATTGGCGATAACCAAAAATTTAAGTTAGTGCTTTTCTAGAGTTAGATTAAATAAAAAAAGTCTAATAAAAATCTTGATTCATGATATAAAATAATTTTTTAGATATGGTAATGATTTACTATTTATACAAAAGCTAAACAATAATTTTATATGATGAAATTAATTTTATTTGTAACGAGGTATTTTGATTTTGGGCTAAGTATTGTTTATGTAAAGAATTAAATTTAAATTAGGTAGTAATTATTGAGAATGCTAGCTTTTACAAGTTAAGCAAACTAAAAAATTGGCTCAGATGGCTAATTGTAGGCCTGATATGTTTACCACTGTATTCGCCAGATTATGGTTTAGGGTAAATCTAAAAAGGTTAATTCGCGTACGCCTAGATATAGAAATCTACAACTGGCGATTAGCAAATTGATTTGGCATTTATTTATGGCTTTTCTATACTATTTTGCGAGTTAAAAGCATTCAACGTGTTGAATAGTTGACTAATTTACTATGATATAATTTTTGTATATTATAAAAATAATTTATTATGGGCAATCTATGGAAAAGTATATTTTGGAAAATTTAAATTATTCACCATTATATCAAGATAATTTAAGCAATCATTTATCTATGGTTATTATGGCATTGTTTCATCTTGGCGCAAGTGAAGAGCAGCTAGCTGAATTTAATAATAACTATACGGTGCAGCTTGAACAAATTGACCCGTTTAATGATATTTATGTATTAAAGCAACAATACCTGAAAAAAATCACTGGTAATAGTCAGGAATTTTTGCTAATCATAAATGAGTTGATCCCGTATATTGCAACAGGTGGTTTTCATGGAGTTATAAGAACTTCATACGTATTGGCTGAAATGAGTAATAAATTCTTAAAACCAGACACATTGCTACAAGAGCTATCATTAAGTTTAGCTTATTGGAACGTCACAAAGTTTGAAATTAAATACAATAAGAGTAATATTGATTTAGCAGAGAAAATTCAAAAATTTAAACAACTAAATTTGAACAATCTCACATTCCCACCAAATTTGATTTATAAAGATCTTGAACTTATTAGCCATACGGATCTATATCTAGAATACTCTGGAGTATTTAGCTCTCATCCATCAAATGATGTTTTATTGCTTGAGTTTGCTCTTGATACTTATATTAATACTCGTGACTTTACCGCAATACATATGATTACTTTGCTACATGCATACCATATTATTAAACCTTATTTAAATTATGAGAATATACAAATCATTCAGCCTATTTTATGGAATAATCTATTAGCTGCAGCTATTAGATCTCACCGTAGTAAGTTTTACAATAACAAAATATTGTCTTATCTAAATACTCCTATAAATGAAGTATTAAATTCACAAGATGATCATTTGATTAAGTTATATTATTCATTAACTGAGTTATATAAATTAACCAATAATAAAAAATGTATCACTGCACTCAATGTATTAATGAGTAAATATTAATGACCAGTTATATTCAGATTATAAGTTATTCAACAGTATAACAATCTTTTTAAGTTAAACACCGTTCATAACGTATTGATTGATACAATTAGGTTGATATTAGTAGAATATAGCTAAAACGGAGGTAGCATTATAATGTGTTCAAGTTGTGGCTATACAGGAAGCTCTGTAAAAATTTGAGTTAGAAAACTTAAACGTTTAGCAGAGGCTTAAGTGTTGCGGTATAAAGATTAAAAAGTAGTGACTTGAGTAAATCTTTAGCTTATGAAGTCGATAATCTAGTTAAATTAAAGTAAGGTAAAAGCTAAATAAGAGATTGCTGAAGCTATCTTAGTCACAGCGAGTAAGTTATCAACATAAGTAGGATGTGTTTTGGTTAGTAGGAGTAGTTTGACATATTAGAGAAAAATTATGCTTCTAGCATAACATTTAAAGAGTTCTTAACAAATTATTATGAAAGATAATCATGGATACTAACTTAATTATTATTGCAGCGAGTGCTGGTGGTGTAGCATTAATTGTGATTATCAGTTTATTGCTGGTGTTTAGCCGCTTAAAAGGCGCGAATCATAGTAAAGAGCAGTTAAATGAACTTAACCAGCAATTATTTGCGCTCAACACCGATTTTACCAAACTCAACGCCGATTATGAGCATGCCAAACAAGAACAAGAACGTATTACTCGACAATTAAATGAAGCGCAGCAAACTAATCGGGCATTGGAAGATGGAAGCCGTAATATTCAGCATGATAATCTTCAGCTAAGCAATGACAAATCAAGACTTGAAGTTGAGAATGAGCACCTAAAAACTGCCTATACTCAATTAGAAAAGATGTTATCCGAACTCAAATTACAAATGAATAGTGAGTTTACCAATCTGAAAAATTTGGCAATTAATGAACTTAAAGAACGAGCAGATAATTCCCTGCGTGATATCAGTAAGGAAAACGTAGTTTTACCATTACAGGAAAACTTAAAAGATTTGCAGCAGAAAATTAATGAGCTGGCATTTCAAACCAAAGAAATTAATCGTAATTCAGAAGGGTTAAATCAGCAAGCACAAAATTTGGCATTGGCTCTGACTAAAGATAGCAAGAAAAAAGGCGAATTTGGTGAGATGATTTTAGCGAATATTCTTGAAAGCGTTGGCTTACAGCAGCATATCAGCTATACCGAACAGGCTCAAATTAGCCTAGATGATAAGCGTTTGATTCCAGATGTGATTATTAACTTGCCACACAATAAAGCCGTAGTAGTTGATAGCAAAAATATTATGAAGCGCTATTACGAAAGTATTGTAAATAATGAAGATAAGAGCAAGGCAATTTTTGATGCGATCAAGCTCACGATAAAAAATTTAAGTAATAAAGATTACCTCAGTGCAGTAGAAGCTTCGATTGGCAAAGCAGTTTTTGATTATGCAATTATGTTTATCCCTAATGAAGGGTTGTTTTCCTTGATTATCGAAGAAGACCAGCGTTTAAGCGGAACTCTACTACGGGAAGCATACCAGCAAAAAGTATTTATCGCCGGACCTTCGACCTTATTGGTTTTGCTGGGAATGATTGAGCGCTCATGGGATGTTTATCAGATTGAGGAACGCGCCGAAAACATCATTAGTTTATCGCGTGAACTTAGTGATAAATTTAAGATTAGCTTACAGCGGATTGCAGACTTGGGGCAATCAATTCGTAGTTGCGGAAATAAATATGATGAAGTGGTTAAGTCATTGGATAATGGTACAGCGGCAAGCGCTTATAGTAAGCTGGAGAAATTAGCACAGTTTTCTGGAGAGAAGATTCAATTAGCCAAACCCGTTGAAGTTGGTGAGGTGATACCCAGGCTGCCCAGTTCTGCACGAGATGAAGAATGCAGTTCAGTTAGAAGAGTCCATATTTAATACTGATGAATTAAGCGACTAATTTGTGTTTTGTTGATCATTTAGTAGCATATTTATTAAGTATTGATGTAATCTATAATTAGCTAAAGAAGTTTATACATAGTCTTCAATTGAATTTATGATAAACTTTGTACAAGTCATTTAAAGTGAGGATATACATGCTAACTTTATCCACAAGATTGTGTACAAGATAATTTATCTGTGTATGATAAAATACTTTGATTGGTTAAAAGCAATATATCCCTTTGTTAATCTATGTTTTTAGAAGTTATTTAAGATTAATTTAAAGTAAATTTGAATAATTTCTGAAGCTTTACAAATATAATATGTATTTTAAAAGGGCTATGTTAAAATGTTTACTTTGTTTAAAATACATGATTTAGGAGCATGAAATTGGAAAATAAAACTCAAGCTAGTATGTATGATAATTTATTTTTTGAAAGCGAATCTTTTAATTTTGAATTGATTCGCATCTTGGGATTGGCTAGTTATAAAGGCGCTGATTTTGGAGAATGCGTCATTACAGCTAGTAGAATTAAAGATAATGACCGTAGATCATGGACAGATGAATGGCGTAAAACTGCTGATGAACTGTTGACTCGTGCTGAAAAATTTGCCGCAGCAAATGATGTTGTATCGGCAGAATATTGTTTTTATCGTGCTAGTAATTACTATAATAAAGCAATGTTTTATTTAGTGAGTGAAGAAGAACGCACAGAATCAATTGAATTAAGACAAAAGTCAGTGCTAGCATTTAAAAAAGCAATTGCATATAAAAGCAGTATTTCGTTAGTTTCTATTCCTTATGAAAATACTTTTTTACCTGGATATTTTGTTAAGTCAAATAACCTAAAAAATGGCATTGCACCGCTTATCATTATTCATACAGGGTTTGATGGCACTAAAGAAGAAATGTATTTTATGCTGGGGTTAGCTGCTGTTGAAAGAGGCTATAATGTATTGTTACTTGATGGACCAGGTCAAGGAGAATCTTTGGTAAACGGATTATATTACCGTCACGACTGGGAAAATGTAATTACACCTGTAGTCGATTTTGCATTAACTTTAGATGGTGTTGATAAAGATAGAATTGCATTATATGGTGTTAGTATGGGTGGATATTTAGCGCCAAGAGCCGTTTCTTTTGAGCATCGAATTAAGGCTTGTATTGCAAACGGTGGTGTAGTTAATTTTTATGCAGCAATGTACAAAACATTACCGCCTGAATTACTAGCGCTGTCTGAATCTTCACCTGAGTTATTTAACCAGAAGATATCTGAAATAGGTAAAAATAATGTAAATGTTTATTGGGCTTTTGAAAATGGTAAGTGGACGATGGGCGTTGATACCAATGCAGAATTTATCCAAAAAGTAAAATCATTTAACTCCGAAGAAGTGTGTGGCAATATTACTTGTAATATGCTAGTAATTGACAGCCGTAAGGATATGTTTTTTGATGAACAGCCGAGGAAACTATTTGACATGCTAAATTCGCCAAAAGAATATATCATTTTTGATGAAAACTCACCGGGGCAATACCACTGTCAAATGGGTGCATCAGAGTTTTCTAATGAAATATTATATTCGTGGTTAGATCGAGTTATAAAATAATATGCTTCCCCATATGTATTCTGCTTTAATTTTGTCAGAGTACTCTGGATTATGATCAGTAAAGGCACTTAAGATTACGATGGGTAAGTCAATCTGACTTTCAAATGGGAGAGAAGTCAGATTGATACAAAAAATAAAGATACATTCCTTTTTAGTTACCGATGGCTAATCCCTCACGGCGTGGATCAGCTGCGCCACTCCATCCATCATTAATACGAACTATATTGGTTTCGCCACTAACTAAATCACTTCTAACGACTGATTCGCCTAAAGCATTTAGCTTATCTAGTTGTGCACTGAATATTGAGTCACCATTTTCTAAAACTGGAGTGGTATTCGCAGCACACAGGTTAGGTGATGAGGATGCTTCAGCTGCTGATTTTTTGAAGTCTAAGATTTGAATCAGGTTTTTGGCAACATAACAAATAATCTGGCTACCACCAGGAGAACCTGTTAGTACTTGCAAATTATGATCTTTATCAAATACCATCGTTGGTGCAATTGATGAACGAGGACGTTTACCTGCTTCAACACGATTGGCAACTGGTTTGCCAGATGCGTTGGTTGGAGCTAACGAGAAATCGGTTAATTCATTATTTAAGAAAAATCCATTGGTAAAGAGGTGGCTACCAAATTGATGCTCAACCGTCACAGTCATTGTAACCGCATTACCATCTTTATCTACGACCGATAATGATGTAGTTCCATGTGGTTTGGGGCTATTATCAGCAACATATCTTGGATCAGCACCGTCGGGTTTACCTGGCGCAACTGGTGTTGTTAATGCCGCGGATTCATTTACTAATTTTGCGCGTCCATCCAGATATTTGTCATTTAGTAAACCTGCGACGGGTTGTTTTACAAAATCAGGATCAGCAAGATATTGATTGCGATCGGCAAAGGCTAATTTGCTTGCTTCATAGAAATTATAAACCCAATTTATATCTGTAAATGCGCTTTCTCCTGTTTGAGTATAATTACGCGCATAAATTCCCAATAATTCTTGAACGGTAACACCTCCACTTGATGATGGTGGTACGGAACAAATATTATATTGATCACGGTAAGGACTGCACACTGGATCTTTAATCTCTACTTTGTATGAGCTAAGGTCTTTTGTACTCATTAATTTTCGATGAGCGCTTTTATTTACTGTTTCAACAATATCTTGAGCAATTTTACCAGTATAAAACTCTTTTGGATTTTTAGCAATTGTTTGTAATGTATCGGCATAGGCTAGATTAGTTACTTTTTCACCAATTGGCTTTACTTCGCCTTGAGCATTGAAATAGACTTTGCTAATTTGTGAATTGTTTTTTAAAATATCCTGATCGCTCTGTAGTAGTCCATAGAGCCGCGGACTCATCGGGAAGCCATTGCGTGCAAGAGTGATAGCGGGTGCTAGTAACTTACTCCATGTAAGTTTTCCGTTTTGTTGATGCATTTTGTATAATAAAGCAACTTCACTAGGAACTCCTACTGAAAGCGGGCTTAACATTGCTGATTCAAAATTTAAAGGTTTAGATGTTTTAGGATCAATAAACCAATTAGGGGTAGCACTCATTGGTGCAACTTCACGTCCATCAAAAGCGAGTAATTGTTTTGACTTCGCATTGTAGCTAAGCGCATAGCCTCCACCACCTATTCCTGAGGATTGTGGTTCGGTTAACCCTAGAACAAATGCTGCAGCAATTGCGGCATCTGTAGCGCTCCCACCCTCATTGAGTACTTGTTGAGCGGCTTTACTTGCCCAAGGATTATTGGTGACTATCATTGAGTGCTTACCAGTAACTAATGGTTTCTCAGTTTTGGCTGTTGCAACTTCTGGTGCTACAGGTTGAGAGGTGGCTGCATTGGCAAATAACGGAATTGTGCTGCTCAATAAAAGCAGGGCAACTTTATTATATTTCATAAACTTATCCTCGGTATGGTTATAGTAGTTCCTGAGTTTCTTTAGCAATCATTAGTTCTTCATTAGTTGGAATTAGCAATGCCTTGACTTTAGAATCATCGCGGCTAATGATTCTTTCTTGACCGCGAACATCATTTTTTTCTGGATCAATGTTAATTCCTAGAAACGATACGCCATCAATAATTTTAGCACGAGTTACTTTATCATTTTCACCTAATCCGGCAGTAAAAATTATCGCATCAACTCCATTCATTGCTGCAGCGTAGGCACCGATGTATTTTTTAACGTTATACATAAAGACATTCAACGCCAATTGAGCACGCTGATTACCTTGCTCTGCTGCAGATTCGATATCACGAAAATCACTGCTAACTCCCGAAAGTCCAAGAACACCAGATTTTTTGTTCATTAAATTGTCAATTTCATCGACATTGAGCTTCATTTCATGTGAAAGGAAAGCAATTATACTTGGATCAAGGTCTCCACAGCGAGTGCCCATAGTTAAGCCAGCCAGTGGCGTAAAACCCATACTGGTATCAACACTTTGCCCATATTTAATAGCAGCAACTGAAGCGCCATTACCAAGATGGCAACTGATTAGTTTAAGTTGATTTAAATCTTTACCGAGTAATTTGGCAGCTCGTCCGGCTACGTATTTATGTGAGGTACCATGAAAACCATAACGACGAACTTTATGCTCCTGATATATTTCATAAGGTAGGGAATACATGAAAGCTTCAGCAGGCATAGTTTGGTGAAATGCGGTATCAAATACTGCAACCATTGGTATGTTGGGCATTAGCTCTTGACAGGCCTTAATTCCGGTGATATTGGCTGGGTTGTGTAGAGGGGCTAGTTTGGCACATTCTTCTAGTGCTCCCATTACAGTTGAATCAATGATTACTGAAGCAGCATATTTTTCCCCACCATGTACAACACGGTGTCCCACGGCATTGATTTCTGCCATTGTGTTAATTACGCCTATTATATTACAACATAGAACTTGTGTTACACATGCTACTGCACTTTTATGATCGGTAATTGGGGTACCATTAGCAAGTTGTTTTTCAGCGTCAATAACAAATTTATCTTCACCTTTGCGGTGAGTTAAAACTGCACCAGAGAGACCAATTCGTTCTACTAGACCACTGGATAAAACGCTTTCAGTCTCAGTTTCAATTAGCTGATACTTTAAAGATGAACTGCCGCAATTTAAAACTAGTATTTTCATAGGTATCCCTTTGCTATAAAATAAACCTAAGTGATTATTATAGCGCAGTTCTTGCTCTAGAAACTAAATTAACCTTATTTTATTTGCTGTTGTTGGTAGCAGTCGCTGATTTGCTGATGAAGATGGTTTGCAAGTAGTTCGCGATCAGCAAATTCTGCAGCAGCAACTGGCGGCAAAACTGTAACATGGATGGTTAAACCTTGCAGTCGCAGAGTATTCATAACCGTTTTCATCCAACCAACTTTAGCAAATGATACTTCACGTGCCAAACGATTATTACTTTTACGGTAACTAAGAACTACTGGGAAAATTTTACTATTTGCCATTCGTGCCGCTTCAAGAAGTGGTGCTTTAAACGGTAAAACTTCTTTACCTACGCTGGTTTTGCCTTCGGGAAATAGCCCAATACTAGCGCCTTCGCGGAGTAATTGTGCAACGTGCTGATTGACATTAATAAGTTCTTTTTTATTTTTGCGATTAATGAAAATTGTTCCGCCTGCCTGAATTACTCGATTTAGTATAGGCCATTGCAGCATTTCAATTTTTCCAATGAATTGCACGAAACATGTGCGGTACATGACAACAGTATCCATCCAAGAAATATGGTTGGAAACTACCATCGAGTTAGCCAGCTCATGATTAGATAGTGGGTAGCCATGAAAATAAAGTTTCGCACCTGTTGACGCAATCAGGCAACGAGTCCAAATCATGCGTACTTGCTGACGGACAAACGATTTTGAAAGTGGGTAAATAATCAGTACTGCTAAAACCATAATCGCCATACTAGCGATTACAGCACTAAAACGCAACCAAGCTATGATACTACGCATCATTATAAACGGCTTTCACAAGAAAAATAATGTCTCTATTTACATTGACTTAATTTAGTCTTCAATGCTGCCAATAGTTATTTAATTTTTGGAGATAGTTATTTTAGCTTAAAGCCGTAATAATTTCTAGCCAAATCATTTACCACTAAAAAAGACAGAGCAAGAAATTCACTCTGTCTGATGAAGTTTTAAATTAGTGTTTATGTGTATTCTGAAGATTATTCAACAGTGATGGCTGTGTAAATAAAACACTAGTTGACAACTCCCGTGCTAAGAACTCATGAAAATGTCGCATTCCTTCCTCGGTAGGTAACTGATATGGTCCAAAATCTTCCTTGCCTTGGCGATAAAGAGCTTTTCGTCCTTCGTGCATACGATAACAAATTTCATCATCTTCTTTTGCAGTTTCAAAATAAACTTGTTGCTGGATTGCAACATACTCTTCATCAAATCCCAAAATTTCATCGGGATAGTAAAATTCAGTGATTACACGGCATTTCTCAGGTGCTACAGGTTCAACTACCGAAACTACAATACATTTAGGATAACATTCAATCATGATGTTAGGATAATATGCCATCCAGATTGCACCATATTCGGGAATTTGTCCATCATGAGCTTCTAGAACTTTCTTGCTCCAATCATTATAGAGTTTGCTTCCGCCTTTAGTAAGTTGATTTTTTGTTGGAACGATTTGAAAATGATGCCAGTCTCCAAAATTCCAGACAAGGTTTGCACAATCAACGAAATTACCCAGACCAGGATGATATGGATCAACGTGGTAATCTTCAGCATAGACTTCCATAAAGGTTTTCCAGTTGAAGTTATAATCAGTTACCACTGTATTACTGTATTGATAATTTTCAAAATTGATATATTTACCAAAATTTCCCAGATTGGCTAAATCGTGGTAGACATTGCGGTTGTTTTTAAACAATAGCCCATTCCAGTTAATAAGTGGTGCAACAGTAAGGTTTTTACATTGTGGTAATTCTGGAAAAAGCGGTGCTCCAATTAATGTTCCTTGTGCATTGTATGTCCAACGATGCAGATCACATACTATGTGTTGGCTATTTCCATTGCCTTTAAGCATAATTGCCTGACGATGGCGACAAATATTGTCAATTAGTAGATGCTGTATTCCATCGTTATAAATTAGTTTAGTATGATCCAACCACTCAATTGAGCGATAGTCAAATTGATTGACCGCCATAAGCTGGTGACCAATATATTGCGGAGCCTGTGAGAATAGTTTGGCTTGTTCAATATCAAAATATTGTTGCTCAAAATAGCCGGCTAAAAAAGGTGTGTTCATAAATTTCCTTTCTAATCTAAATTAAACCGTAGTTCAATTTAATTTAACACCAGAAGATAACCATGAAACCGGAAATAAAATTCCTGATAAGGGAGATATTTTATCCTATTTAGCTAGTTGCGGGCAAGGCGAGATCAACGCATAAGATATATTTTGTAGATTATGCTTAGAGTAGAAAAGAGGTAGCTTATTGGCTACCTGCTTATAAAATGTAGATTTGATTAGCCACGAGAGCTATTTCTTACTATGTTTGCAATATGATCAATTTCAGAATGCAATGCTTCAAAGCTAGTAAGTTTCCATTCCCAATTGGGCGATCCAACGCTCCCCGGAGTATTTAATCTCGCACTATCATCTAAGCCAATGATGTCCTGAGCCGGAAAAATAACATATTCTGCCTGATAGTTCAATATATATGCAAGAATTGCAGATTTAATATTTTCGTCACTGACATGAAAATACTCACGAAGAGCGTGACGTTGCTCATTATTTAGACTATTGTACCAACCCATTAGGGTACTGTTATCGTGTGTTCCAGTATAAACAATAGTGTTGACAGTTTTTTCAAGAGCTGAATTATCCAGATGCGGTTCAAAAATAAACTGAAATATTTTCATTCCTTTAAGATTATAGTGATCGCGCAAATCGAGAACTTCTTTACGTAAATCCCCAAGGTCCTCAGCAACAATCTTAATCTCAGGCAATTCACGATAAATTGTGTCAAAGAGGGCATAGCCGGGAGCTTCGACCCATTCACCTTCAACTGCTGTTGGACAACTGGCTGGAATTTTCCAATAAGTATCAAAGGCTCTGAAGTGATCAATACGAATAATATCAAAAGCAGCAGCATTACCTCGTAAACGTTCAATCCAGAATTTAAAGCCATCAGCTTCTAGTTTTTCCCAATTGTATAATGGATTTCCCCAGCGTTGTCCGGTAGCCGAGAAATAATCAGGTGGTACACCTGCAATAAATGTTGGCTGCTGGTTTTCATCAAGTAAAAATATATCCTGATTTTGCCATACATCAAGTGAATCCATACCAATATAGATTGGAATATCACCCATAATCTGGATACCAAGGTTGTTGGCGTATTGTTTTAGTGCAAACCACTGGCGACAGAAAATAAATTGCAAGAACATTTCGTAGTCAATTTGATCTTGAAACGGCGTTAAATCTAAAACGTTATCCTTAATCCAATTTTTATGCGCTGCTGGCCAATCGGTCCATATTTTTAAATCATTAACTTTTTTGAGCGTCAGGAATACAGCATAGTTTTTTAGCCAAGACGTTGCAGCCGCGAATTGTGTGTATTCATCGTGAAGTTTGTTCTTTGCCTTAAAGTTAGCAAAAGCTTTGCGCAACATTGGTTCTTTATGTTTACGTACCGCTTGGTATTCAATCGTATCTGGTTTGCTTGAGACAAACTCGATGAGATCAGCAGAAGTCAGCAATCCATCAATAACCAAATGTTCAAGGCTAATGTACAGCTCATCTCCGGCAAATGATGAATAAGCCTGATAAGGGGAGTTGCCATAGCCCAGCGGGTTAAGTGGCAATACTTGCCAGATTTTTAACTGCATTTGCTTAATTATATCGATGAATTTGTACGCTGCTGTTCCAAAATCACCAATTCCATATTTTGATGGAAATGATGCTACTGGCATTAGTATTCCTGCTGATCTCATATTAACTCCCCTTAAATTTTAATTTAAATCAATTTTCCAGATATCGTTGTTATAATCACGAATGGTGCGGTCAGAGCTGAAATAACCTGCTTTAGCAATATTCACCAAACTCATTTTGTTCCATTCTTCGCGATTTTCGTAGTCAGACAACATTTGATCTTTGGTTTTAATATAATCTACAAAATCAATCAATGTCATATACCAATCTTTAGTAATTAACTCATGATGTAGTTGGTCTAAACGCTCCTTAGTTCCGATTGCCAACATTCCTGGTGAATTAATAAAATCTACTGCACGTTTAATCAGTGGGTCATAGAAGTAGTAATCCCAAGAATGGTAGCCGTTAGTGCGGTATAGTTCGATAATTGTATTGCTGTCTTTACCAAAGGTATAGATATTATCTGGTCCAACTAATTCAGCAATTTCAACATTCGCACCGTCCATAGTTCCAACAGTAACGGCACCATTGAGCATAAATTTCATATTTCCTGTACCGCTGGCTTCTTTAGATGCTAATGAAATTTGCTCTGAAATATCCGCTGCCGGAATTAATTTTTCTGCAACTGTTACATTATAGTTTTCGACAAAGACTACTTGTAAGTGAGGGCTAACTTCCGGGTCGTTGTTAATTAATTGTTGTAAACATAAAATCAAATGAATTACATGTTTAGCAATAGTGTAAGCAGGTGCAGCTTTACCGCCAAAAATTACAGTTAATGGACGGCTTGGTAACTTACCTTCTTTGATTTCCAGATACTTATGAATAACGTACAATGCATTCATCTGTTGGCGCTTGTATTCGTGAATCCGTTTTACCTGCACATCAAAAATAGACTGTGGATTAAGCTCTATTCCTGCTGTAGTTTTAATGTAGTCAGCAAATTGTTGTTTTTTTGTTTGCTTGATAGTGCCAATTTGAGCTAATACGCTATTATCGTCTTTATAGCTCATCAATTTGTCTAATTCAAGTGAATTAAATTTGAAATCATTGCCAATTGTTTTAGCTAAGAAATCGGTTAGCTCTGTATTCGACTGCATTATCCAACGTCTGAAGGTGATTCCATTGGTCTTATTATTGAACTTGTTTGGATAAATATCATTGAATTGCTTTAACTCACTATGCTTTAAAATTTCGGTATGTAAAGCAGCAACGCCATTTACGCTGAAGCAGTAATGGATATCAATTCTTGCCATATGCACGCGTCCATCATGATCAATGATATCAAGCGATGGATCACTATATTGCGCTTTAACTGCAGCATCAAGGTATTTAATAATATTTATAATTGTGGGTGGTACAACTTTTTCCAAATAAGATAGAGGCCATTTTTCTAATGCTTCAGCCAAAATCGTGTGATTGGTATAAGCAACACTACGTTTAACAATTGTAGTAGCTTGTTCAAGAGACAAACCTTTAACTAAAAGCTGACGGATCAACTCAGGAATTACTAGAGTAGGGTGAGTATCGTTAATTTGAATAACTACGTGTTGGTCTAATTCTGCATAATCATAGCCTTTGGCATCCATCTCAGCAAAGATTAGATTTACGGCATTGCTAACCATAAAATACTGTTGGAAAATACGTAATAAATGACCAGCTTGATCACTGTCATCAGGGTACAAAAACAATGTTAAATTTTTAGTAATATCATTTTTATCAAAAGCAATTCCATCATGAACTATAGAGGTATCGATGCCTTCAATATCAAATAAGCTTAATTTGTTGACAGAACCACGATAACCGACAACGTCGAACTCATAAAGACAAGATTTAACCGTGAAATTAGTAAATTGAATATCGTAGCTAATATCAGTTTTATTTAACCACCCGGCATCTTCAATCCAAGGGTTTGGTTGTTCGCTTTGCAGGTTATTGCTAAATTTTTGTTTAAATAAGCCATAATGGTAGTTAAGCCCAATTCCGCGTCCAGGAATTCCCAAGGTAGCAATCGAATCAAGAAAGCACGCTGCTAAACGCCCAAGTCCACCGTTGCCTAGTGATGGTTC
The DNA here is from genome assembly GCA_003963245.1 of Neisseriaceae bacterium. Classification (GTDB taxonomy): domain Bacteria; phylum Pseudomonadota; class Gammaproteobacteria; order Burkholderiales; family UBA11063; genus Aquella. The sequence goes on along the minus strand of RXJX01000028.1, from coordinate 11,987 downwards.
TGGTTCAATTTCTTCTATTACGCTTAGTTGTTTGCCATGTTCTTTAAATAAGTTATTGACATTATGGTATAGACCAAGATTAATCAGGTTATTGGAAAGCATTTTGCCAATTAAGAACTCGCTGGAAATATAATAGATTTTACGTGAGCCATCTAATTGTGGGCGAGTGGGGATTTGTTGTTTTACATATTCAAGAAGGGCATAGTATAAATCACGATCTGATGCATCGCTAAGCGCGCAATTTAGTTTTGTTTCTAGGGCATGCTTAATTATTTCTTTTTCCATAAATCTGATTTCCAAATAAAAATTCTTATTACTAGTTTTTGATATTGGTTTGAGGAAGTAATTTTAACATTGATGCTGAGCTTTACCAAGGCTTATTTACAAATGGCTACATAATATTGTAGCCATTTTTATTGAAAAATTTATTTTAAAGCTTTAAAATTAGTTCACTTTACTAATCGGACACTGAATCCAGCAAGCAGCATCGAAACACCAGCTACTCCTAACATAACGATGGCTTGTCCCCCTACAAGAGATAGAATTACACCCCCTAGAATTCCAGCGGCTATTTGTGGGATAGTGATTGTGGCATTAAATATTCCCATATATACTCCCATTTTATCGGCTGGTAGTACCGCGGATAGAATTGCATAAGGCATTGCTAATATTGCAGCCCAAGCAATCCCAATGCCTACCATTGAGATTAAAAGTAAATATTTATCGTGAATAAAAACCATAGACAACAATCCTAAACCACCAAGAATTAATGACCACATATAGACTGATTTTCGTCCAAAGCGATTAGCTAATTTAGTCATGAACATAGCATAAATCGCCGCAAATAAACTATAGGCGGCAAAAGTTACACCAACCCAATTACCTGCTTCATTGAAAGCTGCCGAGGTTGAGTCGGTGGTTGCAGTATGCCAAATATTAGTCGCGATTCCAGATGTGGTATAAACCCACATCATGAAAAGAGCAAACCATGAGAAAAATTGCACAATGCCTAGTTTTATCATTGTCGGTGGCGTGTCTTTTAATAGTTGCATAAATGAAATTTTGATTTTTGGCTTGTCGCTATCAAGATCGTGATATTGCGCATATTCCTGAGGCGGGTATTCTTTGGTAGTAAACGCAGTCCATAAAACAGAGAGTAATAGGCAGCCACCACCAAAATAAAACGACCAAATAACTGTTGGCGCTACTTTTTGACCTGCTTCAGGTACATTTGCTACCCCAATCCAATTCAAAACAAATGGCAACAAAGATCCTATTACGGCTCCGACATTGATTAAAAAGCTTTGGATTGAATAACCGAGATTACGTTGCTCTTCAGATACCATATCACCAACTAATGCTCTAAAGGGTTGCATGGTAATATTAAATGCGGTATCCATAAATAGAAGCATAAATGCGCCAAAAAATACTGGATAAATGAACGAAGCAAAATGTTCAGAATTGGGCATAAAGAACATAGCTAATGCAGAAATAATTGCACCCAGTAAAATGAAGGGAACCCTCCGTCCCATCCGCGTCCACAGTTTATCACTGGATAAACCGACAATCGGTTGAACGATCAAGCCTGCAAATGGAGCAGCTAACCAAAAATAACTCAAATGTTCAACATTAGCTCCTAGTGCAGACAAAATACGACTAGTATTACCTCCTTGAAGTGAGTATCCAATTTGAACACCTAAAAAACCAAAACTAATATTAAAGACTTGCCAAAAACTAAGCTTGGGCATTTTAAGTTTCATAAGTTTTATTACCTTTTAAGATGAACTATTTTAAATAGCACTGTTATATTTGTGGTTGTATTTTAGCACGATTCCAGTTTGCTGAATCTGTGCTTATGGCACAAACTTATGCTGCAGCGCATTATTTGAGATATATATACTTGTAAGTTGTAGCAGTAAAAATAGTTTATGTTATAATCAAGTTTACCTAGTGTAATAAACGTGTTATCATAATTAAAAAGGATTTATTCATGAAAGTTTTAAAATATATTTTTATGGTTTTAGTTAGTTGTTTTGTGCTACAAGGATGTGGAACGGTGAACATGGGTGACCAAGAACTTGATAGCCCAACAGTAGGCACTGCGCAAACTGGTGATCCAGCATTAATTGATCACCGTAACTAATCTTGGATTGTTTTTATCCTTGTTAGATAACTTGATTTTGCTGAAAATTTTGTAGTTGAAAGTTATATGGGTGTCCTATGCGCCATTTGTTAAGTTTTCAGTTAATGTTTCTGGGAATATTTGCTGTTGCCAATAATTTTAAATCTTTGGGGAAATTTTTGCAGATTTCGCAGGGTTTATCTGATGCTGAGCAAATACGATTAAGTATAAATGCCACTTTAGCGTCTTTAGTAGTTATGCTCGCTGCGTTGTTTACAGGAGAATCTTTGCTAAATTTCTTTGGTATTTCTTTAGATGCTTTTCGGGTGGCTGGGGGAATGGTTTTAGCAATGCTTGGCATTGATATGATCCAAGCTCGTAAGTCTCTCGAGGAAGATGAGGCTTATGGTGTCTCACACACGTACTCTAAAGTCATTCCTTCTGTAATAACTCCAATTGCGATACCTTTGACTACGGGAGCAGGAACATTTTCAACTATAACCATTTTTGCAGATCAAGTCAGTGGTAATGATTTTTTGTATTTTCAATTATTTGCTGCTATTTTACTGCAGGCTTTATTGATTTTTGTAGTGTTTCGTTATTCTAGTAAACTTCTATATGTTATGGGTAAAACAGGCATTAGTATTCTAACCAGAGTAGTTGGACTTTTTACTTTGGCTTTAGGGATTCAATTCATGAGTATGGGTTTAAAAATTCTTTTTCCTGGTTTGGGACTTTAAGAGGAATATAGTCCGTGCAATATTTTGCATCGTGGCTTGAATATTGTCAGCTGTATTAGCAAATGCTTCACTTTTGCTGGCAAAACCGTTGCTAATTGAGAACACTGCACTGACGCCGTTTTGATAAAGTCTTTGCAAATTGCCACTTGTTTTACCGCAGATAACAATGAGTGGCTTTTTGTGTTTTTTACAGAGTTGTGCAATTCCGCTAATTGTTTTACCATGTGTGGTTTGTTCGTCGATTGAACCTTCACCGCTAAATACTAAGTTACTGGCAATGATTTTTTGTTCCAGTTGGCAGAGTTTTGCTACAATTTCAATTCCAGATTGGATTTTACCGTTTATTAGTAATAGTCCCGCGCCCAGACCTCCGGCAGCACCACTGCCTGCTTTATCTGATATATTAATTCTACAATTGTCCAGAACTATTTGTGCATAATTCTGTAATGCAGATTCCAAGAGTGGTATCATTTCAGTAGTAGCACCTTTTTGTTGTGCAAATACATGACTGGCTCCTGAAGTACCAAGAAGTGGATTATTTACATCACAGGCGATGATTAACTCAATACTTGCTAGTCGAGAGTCTAATTGTGACAGATCAATGTGTTTTAGCTTTGCAAGATGAATTCCTCCGTGTTGTAATGTATTACCAAATGAGTCACAAAATTTTGCACCCAATGCTTGCAGCATCCCAGCACCGCCATCATTGGTCGCGCTACCACCCAGACCTATAATTATTTTCTTTACATGGTGGTCTAATGCATCTTTAATTAATTCACCAACTCCATAAGTAGTAGTAAATAACGGATTGCGTTTTTCTGGTTGGAGTAATTCTAAACCACAAGCTTGGGCAATTTCAATAACTGCAGTGGTATCATTATCAATAATCGCATAGTTAGCAGTTATTTTATTACCAATTGGATTATTTACATTAACGCTAATTAGTTTTCCATTAACCGAGGCTAGAATAGTTTCGACAAAGCCTTCTCCTCCATCTGCAAGAGGGAGCTTGTTAATTTGTGCATTTGGAAAAATATGTAATAACGCATCAGCCATATTATCACATACTTCCTTTGCACTCATACAGTCCTTAAATGAGTCAGGACAAAGTAATATCTGCATCTGGTGTATATCTCCTCAAATCTAATTTCACATGTATCGTTTTTTATCATTTTAACTATTTCTGTTTAACCCACAGATTTTTTGGCAGCATACAATGAATTTCATAATCACTGCCTTGATAGTGCGGTGCTATTCTGCAATCCATAGTTAAGCTGAGTAATGAATAAACATCAATTTGTTGCATGTTCTTGAGTTTTGATATTTTTGTAATCATTTCCCATGTTGCATCTTTGATTGCTTGCATAGCTTGCGGGTTTTTAGCGTAAGTTACGTATTCTTTATCATTGTCTTTTACAGGTAGTGGAGCTGGTTTTGCTGCATTTGAATCTTTAGGAATCAAGCAATAAGCGCCATTTACCTCATCCACAACTTCAGCAACAGGGCAATTCCAGTTGCGATACATCAATTTTTGAGCTTGAGCATAACTTACTTTACGATTTTGCATGATGAAATTAGTCGTTTGTGATTCAAGAATAGCAATCGCTTTGTTGAAGTCCTGATCATAACCAACCGTTACCCAAGCAGTTGAGGTTTCAGCTAAAGGCCATTCCAGGTTTTTGTTTTTAACCACATCAATTGTGACATTTAACTCAGAAAATGCAGTTTCAATTGCGGTTAAGTTAACTTCTCCATTACCTTGTCCTGCATGAGAATCTCCAGTTCCGAGTAATGCGCCAGAAACAAAAACTGGTAAGTATAAGTTAGTTCCTTGGGTAATTGGTGGTAAATCCATATTGCCACCAAATTTTCCGGGAGGTACCGAATCAAATTGACCAGATTCTGCACGAGCTACACCGATTGTCCCCGGAAATGGGTGGAGTGGAATAATAATGCCGGGAGCAAACTGCATTTGCATTTTATCCGTATCTAAATAGAAATATCTGATTTGCCCCTCTGGAAATTTCTCAGGTAAAAGCCCTTTGCCGGGTAAGCTATTGTTTGAAGCATATGGACGTGGCATGATTTTGTTAAAGTGGATGCGAATTACATCACCGGGTTCTGCTCCTTCAATATATATCGGACCAGTTATGGTATGTGGGCCGCGACCTGGAACTGCATTATTCATTTTGGCTACTTGATTGATACTAACACCCGGAACAACCCGATTATCTGATGCTGCATCTGTTTCAATTACGACAGTATCGCCGGATTTAATCCTTAAAACTGGCGGTTGATCTTTGTCAAAAATTCCCCACTGAGTAGTTGCTGGTGTAGCAGGTAAGAGATAAGTTGTAGATTGATGTTTTTCTGCAACTTTTTGGGCCATCATTAAGTCTTGATTAAGCCGTCCGGGCAGAAATGACAAACAGTTATCACTTTCTACTGCGTAGCAAAGCTGAGCAGTAGCTAAGCTATAACAGCTAAAACCTAACAAAAAACTTAGTTTTGATTTCATGGCAGCATCCTCGTTTCATTTTTTAAGTAGCCAAGCAAAATTTTATTGGGTAGTTTATCATTAAGTATCGGGTAATGGACAAAATATTTGCTGATAAGCATGATAAAATAATGCTCAATATAACTATATGGTGAAATAAAAATGAAATTAATAGATTTACGTAGTGATACAGTAACTAAACCCAGCGCTGAAATGCTTAAGGCAATGATGAATGCTTCGGTTGGTGATGATGTTTTTGGTGAAGATCCTACGGTTAATTTACTTGAAGAGCGAATAGCTGAATTAAGTGGGATGGCTGCTGCTGTTTTTGCACCGACTGGAACTCAGAGTAATTTATTAGGATTATTAGCTCATTGTGGTCGTGGTGATGAATACATTGTAGGGCAATCTGCACATACCTACATGTGGGAGGGCGGCGGTGCTGCAGTATTGGGAAGTATTCAGCCACAGCCCCTTGATTTTAATCCCGATGGTACGTTGGATTTAGAAAAAGTATATCTTGCAATCAAACCCGACGATGCTCATCATGCGAGAACTAAATTGTTGTGCTTAGAGAATACTACTGGCGGTAAAGTGCTCCCTCTGGATTATTTAGAGCAAATTCCTCAGTTTTGCTGTGAAAATAAGCTTGCCAGTCATTTAGATGGCGCACGAGTATTTAATGCCGCAGTTAAACTTGGTGTTGATTTACAAACAATCACTAAGAATTTTGATTCGGTATCAATTTGTTTGTCCAAAGGGCTTGGTACACCAATGGGCTCAGTACTTTGTGGTTCTACAGAATTAATCAAAGAAGCACGTAAATGGCGCAAAATGCTCGGTGGCGGTATGCGTCAAGCTGGAATTATGGCAGCCGCCGGTATATATGCCTTGGAGCATAATATTCAACGATTGGCAGAAGATCATACTAATGCTGAGCTATTGGCGCATGAGCTGGCACAAGTGGATGAGATTGAAGTAGTTGCGGTTAATACCAATATTGTGTTTATTAAAGCAGCTGTACGTTATCCAGAACTTCGCGCTTCATTATTTGAACAAGGTATTGTTTTGCCTAAAGCTGCGAACAAAGCTGGTTTACTTCGTTTGGCAACTCATTTAGACGTTACTAAGTCAGATGTAACAAAAGCTATAACGGCGATTAAACATTTTTATCGTGGATAAATTACAATGAATGAGCCCCAATTAAACGATCAGAGTGATCAATTCTATGAGTTGCCAGAACCTCTACTGGCTAAGATATTTCGGATTAGTGTCGAATTGCTTATTCTGATTGTTTTAGCTGGGACTTGTTATTTTCTAATTAAAATTGCTTATAACTATTATTCACATGGAACGTTTTCTTCTGTCTCAAGTCAGAGTCAGATAGTTAATACCAAGATAATTCAGAGTTCTACCCCTGTAGCTAACGAGGTAAAAAGCGGTGAACGGTTTACTAAGAGTGTTTTAAATAAGGTAGCCAGTCAATCACTGGTACGAAATAAAGTAAAGCCTAAATTGAGAACAATTAAGAATGATGATGTTATTATCGTGGATAATACGCCTAAGTCATCTACTACAGCATCTCAAGTTATTCCACCTAGTTCGGCTTCATCGTTAGATCGGCAACAACTAGCAAGTAAATTAGATCTGTATGCTAAACTGAATAAGAAGAATAACAGTTTTAGCGTTAGTTTGGCTAAACTTGAAGATAAATTCAATCATCAGGTTGCACAATTTCCAGATGCAAGAAATGCGATATTGTTAACGAATAAATATGAAATAGTAAATAGTAAGTCAATAGGTTATCAGTGGTATATTTACCCGTTAAATGGCGTGAAAAATATATTTGTGATATTGGGCTATCGTACAGCGACGAGGCAGATTGCAAGTATTAAATTGGTTTTTGACCAAACACATTTGACAGAGACAGAAATTAATGCGCAGATGGGATTATTTCAGATGCTAAGCTTAGTTAGTGCAAGAAGTTCGCAACGAGCAGCATCAAGTGAACTTTATCGGCATAAAATTGATAATTTATTCCAGGGGATAAATTCAATGAGTCCTAGCGTTGTTCCGCTGGGCAGCGCTCATGCCAGCCTTCAACAATGGAAAGCAGATCATGTCTTGGTTTTTAGTATTGATGCTTAATCGGATACTTTACATCAAATCAATTATGGCATTAGCTGCCATTAAAGTCGGTGAAATCACGTCAGTGGCGCCGTTTTGCTTAGCAACCGCAAAATTTTCTTCATAAAGTACCCGAACCACAATTTTAAAATCAGCATGAAATTGCTTCTTTAAACGATCTGCATTTACGGCCGCCAAAATATTTTCACTATCTAAATCCGACGAAGCAATTATCATTTTGCAATGTTCAATATTAGCTCTAACTAAACTTTCAAGTCGGTTTGGAACGCTGACATATAGAAAATTTCCTTCTTTTTCACTGTTTAATTCATGATGTTGAGCATTGTCCAAAAGTATAAATGGAGTTTGACTTTGAGTAAATTTATTGATAAGTAACTCGGTGATTACGCTATAACCACAGAGGATAATATGGTTCTTCATTTTGATTTTCCCGCCTTGGATTTTGTAAATGATTTTCTGAACTTGATTAACTACCTGATAAATAATAAAAGATCCAAACATTGCAAAACTACTCAAACCAAAAGCAATCATGCTAACTACAAAATCTTTGCTAAGGTCCGTAATTGGGCTAATATTATTATCACCAACTGTAGCATAAGTCACAACTGTATAATAAAAGGCATCGTGAAGCGAACTTATTCCTTTAAATTGATGACGAAGTAAATAACAGCCAAGAGTGCCATAGGCTATTACCCATAAAAATCCGGAGATAAAAATTAGCTGCGACAAATTTATTTTGTCAATTAACCATGCCAGAATGCTTTTTTTATGTCGCATTTATGTGGTTTTCATTATTGAAAATATATGAATCATATAAAGTTTGCTTAAATCTGGTTAATAGTTTGATAGTTCTATGTTATTTGATACTATGACGAACGAGCATAAATATAGCATATTTAGAATTGATCTGCCAATAAAGGAACTTTATTGTTGCGGATATTATTAAATTGAAATCATAGATAAACCGTATAAAAAATAATGTTAATTCTATATTTAGTGGTATAATTGCTTTTTAAATACTAAATATGGTGATCGTGATGAAGTGCTATAACTGCGATGTAGTACTAAATGATGTCCCTGGTGAAATAAGCTTGGCTTTTGCTATTGCTGGCTGTCAGTTGGGTTGTCGTGGATGTTTTTGGCAAAGTTTACAAGCTGCATCAGTTTATGAATTAAGCGATGAACTTTTTGTTGAAAAGTTAATGCATGTTCGAGATTTCATTAGTTGTGTGCTATTTTATGGCGGTGAGTGGCAGCTTACAGAACTGGTTAGTAAGTTAAAAATAGCTCATGAACAAGGTTTAAAAACTTGCCTCTATACTGGTCGTCAATTTATTTCAGATAAGATTTGTCAACATCTCGATTTTATTAAAACTGGTGCTTATCGCGAAGATTTAGGCGGCTTGACTAGTCCAATAACCAATCAGCGGCTTACTAGTTTAGTTACGGGGGAAGATTTGACTCATTTATTCCAACATGTATTACCTATCTCGGGGAGGAGAGCAGTATGAGTTTATTTATGAAACTTAGTTCTGAGCAAATGAGGGCGAAATTAAGCTTTATTAATAACTATATTCAGCCAACTAATGCTGCAGATGTATCGCTGGTAGATGCAAATGCCAATATTACTCATAAAAATGTTGCAACTTTGGCACAGGAAATTCATAAGGATATTAATGTTCAACTTAATCGTGCTTTGATGACTAATAAAATAAGTGAGCTATTTGGAATAGAACTTGCAGAGGAATATATTCGTCAGCTGGAAACTCACGAAATATATAAACATGATGAAACGCATCCGTTTTTCCGTATTGTGCGTCAATTACTATGTACCCGTTTTTACTTAATGGTTTGACTACTTTGGGCGGTGAATCCTTAGCTTCAAAACATCTAGATAGTTTTTGTGGTTCATTTGTTAATTTAGTTTTTGCTATTTCATCACAATTTGCTGGTGCTTGTGGTACACCGGAATTTTTATTGTATTTTGATTATTTTGCACGTTTGGATTATGGAGATAATTATTTACTAGCTCATAAATCAGAAATTGAGAATCATTTACAGCATGTGGTTTATGCATTAAATCAACCAGCGGCTGCGCGTGGGTATCAAAGCATTTTTTGGAATATTTCAATTTTTGATAGTAATTTTTTAAGTTCGTTATTTGCAGATTTTATTTTTCTGGATGGAGCTCGTCCTGACTTTGCATCGGTGATAAATTTGGAAGAGTTTTTTCTCGGTTGGTTTAATCAGGAACGAACTAAAGCAATTTTGACTTTTCCAGTTGTAACGGTCGCCATGCTAACTCAACATAATCAGCCTAAAGATGACGATTTTGCACAAATGTGTGCCAAACAAATGCATGAGGGCAATTCATTTTTTATTTATATGTCAGAAAGCGTCGATAGCTTAAGTTCATGCTGTCGCTTACGCAATGAGTTGAGCGATAATACTTTTTCAAATACCTCCGGTGCAGGAGGTGTGGCTACAGGTTCAATAAATGTAATTACCTTAAATATGAATAGGTTGGTGCTGGACAAGCGCGATTTGTTGACTGAGGTTAAAAAAAATCATAAATATCATGTTGCTTACCGTAAAATTATTGAAGATTTTTTAAATGCTGATCTTTTACCAGTGTATTCGGCTGGGTATATTAATATTAATAAACAGTTTTTAACTATTGGTATCAACGGAATGCTCGAAGCGGCTGAGTCTTTAGGAATCACTCCCGCTAATAATCTCGAATATATTCAATTTCTACAGCAGCAGTTAAAAATTATCTACGATGCAAACCGTGTAGCGCGCCAAGAGTATGGTTATTTGTTTAACACTGAATTTGTGCCGGCCGAGAATTTAGGGGTGAAAAATGCTAAATGGGACAAGCAAGCAGGATATCAAATAAATCGTGATTGTTATAATAGCTATTTTTATCCGGTAGAAGAAGTTGGAGTTAATATCGTCGATAAATTTATCTTGCATGGGCGTGAAATCACCCAATATCTCGATGGTGGTTCGGCATTACATCTTAATACTGATGGCTATCTAACCGTAGAAGGGTATCTGAAGTTGTTTAATCTGGCAGCTAAAACTGGCTGCAATTATTGGACGACTAATGTAAAAGTTACTTATTGTTGTGACTGTGGTATGCTTAATAAATTAACGCTTGATTATTGCCCACAATGCTCTTCTAAAAATGTACGGCATGCAACACGTGTGATTGGTTATCTTAAGTTGATTGATAATTTCAGCAAAGAACGTAGAATAGAGGAAAAAATGCGGCATTATCATTCTATGTCTTTTAATTAGTCAGAAACGCCTAATTAATTCAAAAAAGAATTAAATATTGTAAGCATATAGTTAATTAACAAAATGTAAAAACCAGTAACCAATATGTAATTAGTACTAAAATATGTTGGTCAAGCTTAAAGTCCAAAAGAGGTCCTAATATTCCCCTATAATTATTTTCTTTTGTTTCATCATTGTTTGCCATCCATTGGGCTTGCTTAATAATTCATTGAGATTATTTGGTATAATCTGCCAACGCAGCCCGTACTTATCAATACACCAGCCACATTGGGATTCTTTACCTTCTTCTGTAAAATAGTCCCAAAATTTGTCTATTTCATGTTGATTTTCACAGTTGATTCTAATTGCAAAAGAGTCATTTAATGGATGGTGCTCTTTTTCAGTACACATTATGAAGTATTTTTGCCCATATATCTCTATATTGCACATTTCAGCATTCCCACTTGGCGTCGTTCCCAGAGAGATAATACCTTCAGCTACAAAATCATTAGTAAATATTTTTTTGTAATAATCTAAAAGTATTGCAATATTGCCACCGTGAGCAGAAAACCAAAGAGCGGATGTGATCTTATTTAATGACATAATTTATCTCCTTTTGTTAGCTGTATTTTATAATAACTTAGCGGTGTGTTTGTTAACTTTACTAGATATCGTCGTCAAATTATCTTACTCCACAAACAAATACATCTAATTTGTACTGCTGCCAAATATGATGATGCTCTTTTTGTATATCTGGTGGCTATTCCACGCCACTCTTTTAAATCCAGAAAAGCATTTTCCACAAGATGCCTTAATTTATACAGATTCCTCTCGTATTCCCGTAATACCTTGCGATTTTTCTTCGGTGGTATCACTGATTTCATACCAAGCTCATTTGCAGAGTCTATAATTTCATTACTATCATATCCTCTATCTTCCAACAAGTAATCTGCATCAAAGCCAGCAATTAATTTTTCAGCCTTTGTGCAATCAGCAGTGGTACCTTCTGTAACAATAACTCTGACTGGCATACCATGCGCGTCCACGGCCAGATGTATCTTTGTGTTGAGCCCCCTTTTGTGCGACTCATGGCTTCATTTCTACCAATAGCATCAGCTGCATGTTGATGTACCTTTACATGACTTGCATCTATCATCAACCATTCAAAATCTGGTTCTTCAATCATCTCGTTAAGGAT
>RXJX01000010.1 GCA_003963245.1 Neisseriaceae bacterium | reverse complement strand
AAGGTCAAACTTTTTTCGTATTTCTTCAATACACTGATAGCTAGATGCCTCACATTTATTGATTGTTTTTCTTGTTAAAGATCTGTTTTAATTTCGTTTTTCGCTACCGCTCTCTTCGCGGCAGAACGGTATTATCACACAACTTATCTAATAACGTCAAATATTTTTTAGCGATTTTTTGCAAATTAATAAAAACCTCTAAAGCAATAGTTAATTAATTCATAGCGTTAGCTGATAAACTTGCACTTTATAAAACGTATCACAATTTAACAAAGCCGCCTAAACTAAAGCCTTATGTTAATGACTGGGTTGATATTCGTGGACTAAATCACGCAAAAGAGCTATCGCTTGAGTAGTCTCACCGCTACGGATACAATCTCTCAATAGCTCAAGTCGTGGCTTTAATTCATTTAGCGGAATAAATTTCTCATTCGCCTTCATAATACGTTGATGTTCCGTTGGTACAGGATTATCACCAATCAATAATTCTTCGTATAACTTTTCACCTGGGCGTAAACCAGTAAATTTTATTTCAATATCACCATTTGGATTTTCACTATTTTTTAAAGTAAACCCACTTAAATAAATCATTTTTTGCGCCAAATCAGTAATTTTAACCGGATCGCCCATATCCAAAACAAATACCTCGCCACCCTGCGCCATATTTCCTGCCTGAATAACTAATTCAACTGCTTCTGGAATCGTCATAAAATAACGAATAATATCAGGATGCGTAACAGTGATTGGTCCACCTAGCTTAATTTGACGTTTAAACAATGGTACTACTGAACCTGAAGAACCAAGGACATTACCAAAGCGCACCATGTTGAAAATAGTATGCCCTGAAACTTCGGCAAATGCTTGCAAGGTTAATTCCGCAAGGCGCTTGCTTGCACCCATTACATTAGTCGGACGAACTGCTTTATCGGTTGAAATTAATACCATATTATCTACTCGAGCTTTTAGTGCAGCACTAGCAACTGTATATGTTCCCAAAACATTATTTTCTAAACCAGACAAAGGATTTGCTTCAACCATCGGCACGTGCTTATAAGCAGCTGCGTGGTAGATTGTATTTACGCGTTCTTTGATTAATACCTGTTCAATCAGTTTCTGCTTCGTAACGCTACCAAGAATAACCTTTAGATTTAAATAACCAAATCGCGCGCGCAATTCCTGCTCAATAGAATAAAGTGCAAACTCTGAAGAATCAAGAATGATTAGCTTTGCAGGTTTTAAGTTCGCAATCTGACGAGTTAGTTCACTACCAATTGAACCACCTGCACCAGTCACTAAAACTACTTTATTCACAATATTTTTAGTAAGCAATTCTTGATTAGCTGGAACTGGTAGACGCCCAAGCAAATCTTCAATATCAACTTCTTTAATATCGGAAAATTTTACTTCACCACTAACGATAGACGCAATACCAGGTAACGTTTTAACATATAAGCCGCTTTGCTCAATTTCTTGAATAATTTCACGTCGTCGACTCAATGCTACTGAAGGTATAGCCAATAACACCGCTTCAATATGATAAATATTACTAATTCGCTGTAACTCGTTCGGTGCATAAACTTTTATTCCGCGAATAGTGGTATGCCATTTACTTTTATCATCATCAATCAGGAACATTGGAGCATATTCGCGCCCGTGAATTAAAGAATTAGCTAGTTGCACCCCAGCACTACCTGCACCATAGATAGCAACTGGTGTGGCATCGCTGTTATAGCCAATTTTACGCAAAACCCCACGCAACATAAAGCGGCTACCACCAATATAAACCAGTGCAAATAACCAATAAATCACAATCGCAGTACGTGGAAAAGCTAAAGCATTGGTAAAATGAATTACCAAGGTTAAAAACAAAACCGAAGCAGTTACACCAATGAATACGATATAAACAACAGTATCATCCAAAAACTTGATTATTGCGCGGTACAGCCCCATTTGCACAAAAAGTGGAATCGTCCACAGCGGGAGACTAAAAAATATCCAGATAAATGGATTTATCTTTGGATCCCATTCTGCACCTAAGCGTAACCAGACTGCAGTGAATAATGCAAATGGCAACAAGATACAATCAACAATCAAGAGTGCCAGAATTTCCCATTTAAATAAATAGGCAATTTTATCTTTCAGTAGTTGCAGCATAATTCAACTCTCAATTAACGGGTAAAAATTTTAGCGATAGTCAGAAAAATCAGATAAACATCTAATGAAAGTGACCGTGTTTGTGCATAGCGTACAGCAAAAGCTAATTTCTCTGGTAAGATTTTGTGAATATATTCTTGTTCAGGGTTTTCTGCTCTAGCTAAAATAGCGTTTTCGTCAATCATCTTGATTGAAGCCCAGTCGGTAATCCCTGGTTTTAGTTTGAAGATTTGCGCCTTAACTTCAGCTGGATAATACTTTACATATTCTGGAACTTCTGGACGCGGACCAACCAAAGACATCTTACCAATAAGCACATCAATTAACTGCGGAAGTTCATCCAACTTAGTTTTACGCAAAAAGCGTCCGATTGAAGTAATACGTGCATCTTGCCCAACAGTAATCTTTAATCCGCGCGCTTCGGCATTAACGATCATCGTGCGAAACTTATGAATCTGAAATAATTGCTCATACTGCCCAACGCGACTTTGACGGAAAAATACCGGACCATCAGAGGTAAGCTTAATCAGTATAATAATGATTAAAAATACTGGCGATAAGATTAATAAGCCACCAAGAGCACAAATAAAATCAAATAAGCGTTTCAGAACCACGTCTTAGCCTTATGCCAAAATTTGACGAATAACGGCAATCACTCGTGATTGTTCTTCGTCACTCATTTTAGTATAAAGTGGCAGACTCACTGCGTTTTGATAATAATTACTCGCATGAGGAAATTGCTCATTGCTTAGGGAATAATATTCTTTCCAATATGGTTGAGTATGCAGCGGAATAAAATGTACCGATGTACCAATTCCAGCCTCACTCATTTTTTGGATAAATTGATCGCGATTAACCTTAGCACTAATAATCTGGCAACAAAATAAATGCCACGAGTGAAGATCAGTCTCTTTATTTTTAACCTGAGGCGGCAAAATAATCGGTAAATCAGCTAATTCTGCCAAATAGCGCTCCGCCATTTTTTGTCGTCTAGCTTGAAAACGATCTGCTTTGGCTAATTGACATACTCCCAGCGAACTAGCAATATCTGTTAAGTTGTATTTATAACCCGGCGCAACAATTTCATAAAACCATGCTGGTTTGGTTGAAGTATAACGATCAAAAGCATCACGATTCATTCCGTGTAGACGCATTACCTTACAGCGCTTAGCGATTTCTGGTTTATTGGTAACTATCATACCGCCTTCACCTGTAGTAATAGTCTTTGTTGCATAAAAACTATAAACTATCGCATCCGAATCATGTTGTCCGATATAGATATTATTGATTTTACTTGGACAAGTATGTGCAGCATCTTCAATAACCCGAAGGTTGTGACGTTTTGCAATAGCTAAAATTGCTTCCATATCACAAGGTAATCCCGCCATATGCACCGGAATAATTGCTTTAGTCTTGGCAGTGATTTTGCTTTCAATCTGAGCTATGTCAATACACAAAGTCGTAGGATCACAATCAACAAATACTGGATCCGCCCCCAAATAGCGGACAATTTCCGCTGTAGCGGTAAATGTTAATGTGGGTACAATTACCTCATCACCATAATTAATTCCACACGCTTCTAAAGCCAAGTGCAAACCAGCGGTCGCTGAATTAACCGCAATAGCCTCAACTCCAGCGCCAACGTATTCAGCAAATTTTTGTTCAAATTCACGGGTCTTTGGGCCAGTAGTAACCCACCCTGAACGCAAACTTTTTACAACTTCTTCAATTTCTTCCTCACCAATGTCTGGTAAAGCAAATGGTATAAATTTTTGTTCCATAGTTTTTTTATATCTCACAAATGTAGTTCTTTGAACCTGAAATTATACCAGCCCAAGCTATAATCATGGCGAATAAAAATATTAGCACATCAACCTATCTCAATTTTAACTTTAAAAGGATATTAGTAAGTGAATCATATAATTTGTTAAAGTTATTAACAACTACCTTAAATATGAACGCTGTCTGTAGTATAATAACTGTTAAATTTATCACAGGAAACTACACCTATGCAACAGCAGCTGATTAAGCTAAAGCCAATACTTTCATTTCTTGGAGCAACTGTTTTCTTATTTGGTTTTATGGTTTATGTCGGAAAAGTTTTAATTCCATTTATTGCCGCTCTAATTCTAGCTTATATCCTGAATCCGTTAGTCGATAAATTGGAGCATAAATTCAAAATACGCAGAAAATATAGCGCAATGATTCTTGCGTTGTTAGTACTACTTACATTTGTGTCAATCCCGATGTATCTAATTCCAGTTCTGGTAGGACAATTTAAAGTTATTATTAGTAAAATGCCACAAATAATTGCTTTAATCAATGCAAGCATCATAAGTAAATTAAATGTTCAGTTGGGAACTCATTTAAGCTTGGATCTGGTTAGTTTAAAAGAAATGTTAATTACCAATCAGGCAAAAATTTCCAATAATTTGGATCTATTCTCACATATTGCGCAAAACAGTATAATTTTGATTGAAATAGTTGTATATATTGTTCTTATTCCATTCGCATTATTTTATTCAATTATTAACTGGCATAATATTTTGAAATTTTTTGATGAGCTCATTCCTCGTTCGTTTACTACCGCGATGCATCGTTTATTTCGCGATGTTGATGTAATGCTTTCTTCATATTTGCGCGGGCAGCTCTCGGTAATGTTGATTATGGCAGCTTATTATTCAGTAGGTTTAAATATTGTTGACCTGCCATCTGGTACAGCGATTGGTATTATTACTGGATTAATGGTATTTATCCCTTATTTGGGAGTTCTATCAGGGCTTATCTTTGCGCTTACAATTGGGCTCTCTCAATTTACGGGCTCAGGTAGCTTACTGGCAATTGTAATTGTTTTTGCAATTGGGCATGTGATGGAAGGTGGCTTGGTTACTCCATTTTTGGTTGGTGGCAGAATTGGACTTAATCCGGTAATGATTATTCTTGCATTGATGGTTTTTGGTAAAGTATTTGGAATTGTTGGTGTATTGCTTGCACTTCCGCTATCGACAATCGCGGTAGTATTGCTTCGTCATGCTAAAGAATATTATACAAATACGCACTATTATAAAGATAATTCTTAATGAATGCACAACAGTTATTAGACCTATTTAATCAAAATTATGATTTTAATAGTTTCATCGCATCAGGTAATGAAATAACCGTAGCAAACTTGCAAAGCTTTACTAATCAGTTTACGCATATTTATGGTGAACATTTAACGGGTAAAACTCATTTACTTAAATCGTGGGTAAATCTTGCAATTGCTCGCAGCCAAAATGCAATTTATCTTGATGCGTTGGAGTTATCTAGTGAACAGTTGAACAATATAAACTTGGATGAATACCGCTTCATTGCAGTAGATAATATTGACGCCTTAAGTGAAGATCAGCAAATTGAGCTATTTGATTTATTTAATCATATAAAACTAAATAATCGTGATAACTATCTGTTAACCAGTTCAACACTTAATCTTAATAACACTGAAATACGAATTGACTTAAAAACAAGGATCTACTCTGGCTTAGTATTTGGACTTAAAAATCTCAATGAATCAGAATTGCTTAACGCACTAATAATTTACAGCAACCGCGAAGGAATCAAAATTGGTGAAGCTGAGTTAAAATATTTGCTTCACCACTATACACGCAATCTTGGTAAATTAATTCAGTTAATTCAAAAAGTGAGTAATTCTGCGCTAACGCTTAAAAAAACTATCACAATTCCGCTAATCAAACAAAACCTAGAGTAGCGAATTATTTCCTGACAAACAAATTTCCGGCTGATTTCTCTATTAAAACCGCGTTTTGGCAAGGCTTCTTATACACTTTTTCGTTACATTGCGAATGTCTTGCCCCTATACTACTCGGTAATTAATTTTTAGCAACCGTTTTAGCCATAAGTGTAGCTGCAATACTCTGAGCTATCGCCGTAACTTCGGGTGGTAGCTTACCAATTTCTCCAATAATAGCTTGTGCAAACTTGATCAACTCTTCGCTATATTTAGTTTTATCGGTAAATTCCTTCAATGCAATTAATGCAGCATCTGGATCATTGCGTACAACCATCGCTTGAAACTTAATCACCTGATGGAAATCACGATCACTCCATGTAGGCTCTAGCTCACGAGCTTTTTGAACTAAAACTCTAATCACAAACTCTTGAATTCTCTGGCGCTGAACCTGAATCAAAGCAATAAAGCGCAAGAAAGCTTCAACTTTATTTTTAACTTTCAAATTACGCTTGATTTCTGCCTGATAATTTTTCATTAATTCATCACGATCAAATTGCGTCAGGCTTGGTATATAGCGTGGAGCACCACTATCTGTTCCCCAAAATTTTTGCACAAGAGGATTTGACCAAATACTAAAAAACATTTGCTCTCGGATACTATCTCGGAAATTTGCAATATTTTGCAAATATTGGTTAATAAATTTTGAACTCTCCTGCTGTATTTGTAGAAAAGGATTGGTTTCATCTAATTGAATTCGTTTTTGTTCAGCCTGCATCGCGGTATCTTCAAAAAACTTCATCCACGGATTAACACTATCAGCAAACAAGGTGTAACTCAAACGCAATGGACGAAAATTTTTAAGTCGATTTGCAACTTCCGGATTATCATATATTTTAAACCATGGATGTACCAATTTATCATACATATAACTTAGCGCTTCAGAAGCCTTAGCTACAGTAGCAAAAGCACGATCATCATCCGTGCTATTATAACCAAGCGCTTTAATGTCTTCAATAGCTCGAGCTTCATAATGCGAACGCAACTGACCACTAACCTCCTCTCCTTCAGGAGTATCAATAACTAGCTCATACAGCCCCGGTGGTAAAATATCAATCGAATCCATATTCTCAACAAACATTTCATCTTCACGCTTACCAACTTTAGTTGCGGTAAAAATCGCCAAATGTCCAACTTTATGATTTAAACAATAAACAATTGTTTTACCTCGCGCCTGAATTTCCTCGGCATCTTTATAAACATCAGCAATCCAGCCAGCAGATTGTGCAGGCGGACTTATATTGTCTCCGTCAGAGACAAAAGTAATAATTGGTGAAGTTATTGCACGCAAATCAAGTTTGATCCCATCCTCAGTAGTTAATTTTCCAGTAGTCAATTCATTGCCTACAAATAATTTATCTACTAACCATTTAATCTCTGGAGTATTAAACTGAATAAAATCTCCCCACCATTTTTCAAACTGCAAATAGCGTTCACTTTCTTTATCAATATTGGCATACAAATCATATTGCTTACTCCACAGGAAATTGGCTGGATTTAATAAGTCAAAATTAAGTACAAGATAAGTTCCGTCAAATTTACCACCACCTAAATCACCCAGTAAGGAATTAATCCATGACCCGCCAACCATACCTCCAGCATAACGCATAGGATAGCGTCCGCGCTCACCATTCCAATATGAAAGGGGCGAACCTGCGATCATTATTGGTCCAAAAATATCTGGGCGCTGCATAGCACTGAACATAGTTAAATAACCAGCAGCACAATTACCCATCGCACACATTTTAGGTGAGTGAGGATGCAATTCAGCTACTTTTTCATAAAATTTAACCTGTCCTTTGATAATATCCTCATAAGTCTGCCCATCTATTGGGGTTGAATTAAAACCAACAAAATATACCGGATGTCCATTTTTTAGTGCATCACCAATTTCACTATCTTTCTTAAAACCACCAATTCCAGGACCTTGCCCGGCACGTGGATCTTGAATTACATAAGGACGTTTATTATTATCGGTAACAATACCTTCTGGTGGTAACATCCGAGCCAACCAATAATTAATCGGACGTTCAAAACTTGAGCCATCCATTAATTTTTCAAATTTAAAATTTAGCACGGTTGACGAATTATCTTTAGTCATATCCACCATTTCATTGCCGCGCTTACGCATTACATCCATAAATAAAGCACTGCGTTGCATGGCATCGGTAACATAATCTTGAAATTGTTTTGCCGCTGCACTCAGCGGGATTTTACTTGCCAATAGATTGCTTCCAAACGTTAAATTTTTACTCATCACCCCATCTCCTTTTTTCATTTTTCTAATAAATTAAAATTAAATAACTCAGTTATACTACGAGTAATCACCAGTTCTTTATTTAAATTGCCATAGTAAAAAAACTCCAGAAATATTCTGGAGTTTTGCTTTAAACACGATTGGTTAACATATTGGTAAATTTAGACCATAAATCAGGATTTAACATATCCATTTTACCACTTTGACGAAATTTTAAAATTGCATCCTGAATTTGCTGAGGAAACAAAAACATGATATTGTTTTGATCCATCAATTTTTTACTTAATTCATCAAATAAACTATAACGTTTAGTTAGCAAGCGCTGAAAACGTGATGATGACTCTTGAACATAGCGACGATTAATATTAAAGTAATCCATAGGATTTTTAGAACTCATCAAAGCTTGCATGTGCTCTTCATAAGCTTTATAACTCTCAGTAGCATAATCCTGATTTGAAGAAATTATTTTTTGATTAATTTCATTGATATTGCTCACTAATTTGCGAATATCAGATACATATTTTTGATAAGATTCTGGATTAAATGAAACTTGATTAGACATACTGACTCCATTAATAGATTTGAGGATAACCACAATTTAGATACCATTATTTTAGCACAATTGTGCTATTAAGAGATATTACATCGTTGGCAAAACAATTGGCGCGGGTGCGGATTGATGAGTTTGTTGATCAATCTGCTGAATATATTGTCTATCCATACTTTCGCCAATGGCTTGCTCCTGAAAATAAGCTTTACGCGCGTCTTTGGAACTTTGTTCCATCAACTGCTCTTGCCCCTGTAGATACTGAAACTGCTGTTCAGGAGCTCCTGATTGACCTTGATATTCGCCCATCCCTTCACCATTGGGCATAACAAAATCATCACCCATCATATCATCACCCATATCGTATGGATTCCCCATATATACACCCATTGGGGTTTCGCCATAAACATAGTTTGGTTGATAAATCGGAGGAGGTCCATTATCAGCAAAGACAGCAATAACTACAAAGCTTGTTATCAACGCTATTAGTAATTTATTTTTCATCGGCTTAATTATTAAAAATAGGGGTTGGATTTACTGGCTTACCACTCTTACGTAACTCAAAATGCAAAATTGGTTTATCACTTTCTGTTTTGCCCAATTCAGCAATTTTTTGACCACGTTTTACCGTATCACCTTCTTTTACCAAATTTACTTTGTTATGTGAATACGCCGTTAAATAATTATCCGGATGTTTTAGGATGATTAAATTACCATAACCTTTGAGACCATTGCCACTATATACCACTTTACCCGCTGCCGAAGCAAAGACGGCTTGCCCTTCGCGCCCCGCAACGTCAACACCTTTAGTTGTAGCGCTATATGCCTGTACTATTTTGCCATCAGCTATTGGAGCTAACCAATTAACACCACCTAAAGTAGCCGAACCCGCTGCTGCCGTAGCAGCAGTTGCTGCCGCTGGTTTAGCACTAACTGATCCAGAAGCAGTAGTTTTATTTTTAGTTTTTGGTGGCGGAGCAGTGTTACTAACCACTGTACCATCGTCATCTTCATCAACTTTTTGTATTTTAGTTCCTGGTGCAGTAGCATCTGCGGTAGTAGCTACTGCAGATGAGACAGGAGCTGCGACTGGTTGTTGAGTTACTGGTGGCGCAGTACCATTAACAATCGGTGCGGGTGTCGCACGAGTAAATGAACAAGCACCTAATATCGAGGTAGCTGACAATAATAACAATATTTTCTTCATCTTAAATCCTCTTAGCTAGTTAATGCATCGACAATTGGCATTTGTTCATAATTAGTCGGCAAGACTTCAATTGGCGTTATTGACACTTTTTCTTGTTTCATAAAAACATCTAAATCAGTTCCGATTTCATATTCCTCTGGTTCACTTGAATGTCCTTGCCAGTAAATTATATTACCTCGTGGCGTTGACTGTTCAATTAAAGGTTGATGTATCGGGCGTAAACCTAACTTGGTAGTTTCATAGCCTTTTATTTCAGCATATGGACGATTAGGAATATTAATATTCCAAATAAATACATCCGGTAAATATCTGGAATTACTCTCCAGTTTTGCAACTAATTCACTAACAACGCGTGCAGCTGACTCTAAATGGTTAAACTTATTATGAGTTTCTTTACTAACTCCATTGGTCGAAAACGCCAATGCTGGAATCCCGTGCAGAGTTCCTTCACGCGCGGCACCTACTGTCCCCGAATAAAGGACGTCTTCCCCAACGTTTTCTCCCATATTAACCCCAGATACAACTAAATCCGGGTAATTATCAACATTGCCATAAACATATTGCAAACCAAGACGCACACTGTCTGCCGGCGTACTGGTAACAAAATAAACCCGTTCCTCTACCTGCGTAATGCTAATTGGATTATAAACGGCAATTGATTGCCCGGCACCACTGGAGTTACGCTCAGGAGCAATCATAATTACATCGTGACCTGCTGCTAATAACCCTGCAAAAACCGCTCTTACACCTGCGGCAAGGTAACCATCATCATTCGTCAATAAAATTCGCATTGTATTCCTACTTATAATAACGTTGACTAAATTCCAACATCCGATCAATTGGTTTACGAGCCTGCTCAATTAGTTCTGGAGTCAGATAATCAATTTCCACTCCACCAGTGCCAGCTTGAGCTGCACGAACAGCATCTAAAGAATTAAGCTTCATATACGGACATGAGTTACATTGGCAACCGCTATAAATTGGAGCTTGACGTAAATCTAAATCTGGTCGGGCTTTCTTCATGTTATATAAAATGCCATCTTCGGTTGCAACAAAGATAACTGCATCAGCGGCACCATCGAAGTCACGTACCCAATTAAGCATCTGACTGGTTGAGCCAATATAATCCGCACCATGTAATACGGGTAATGGGCTCTCAGGATGCGCAATCAGAAATTTAGCACCACTAACCGAAGCATAGGCTTCATCCAATGCTTGCTGGTTAAACTTGTCATGTACTTCACAAACCGCTTCCCATAGTGGCATATCATAACCATATTCAAAATTAAGATATGCTCCCATATTCCGATCTGGCGAATAGATTACCTTTTTACCATCGGCATAGAGATGCGCAATAATATCATCAACATTACGCGAAGTTACAATCCAATCAGCCAATGCTTTATGCTCCGCTGATGAATTTACGTACGCAACGTGTACATAGTCCGCATGCTCTTCTCGCCACTTTTGGAGCTTGCTGATATCAGTCATTGTTACCAACGAACAGGTTGAACCAGTATCCGGTAACACTACTTTAGTTTGCGGATTAAGAATTTTTGCTGTCTCCGCCATAAAGCGCACGCCAGCAAAAACGATTACATCCGCCTGTGCATCTCTGGCATACAGAGATAGTTCTAGACTATCACCAACTTTATCCGCCATCTCCTGAATTTCAGGAGTGGTGTAATAGTGGGCTAACGTCACCACTTTAGTCATAATTAAAATCCAAAAATATTAAGTCTTCTTGTAACTACGGATATGAGCAACTATAACTGCCGGAATATGAAGCAAAAGGCTCACAGCGCAAGGCGACGTAGTGTACATGAGAAGTACATGAGGAGCCTTGCAACAACGCTATTGCGAAATAGTTCGAGCAGTTAAATCTTGTCGTCGATACTCATTAACTGTACATTCCCACCTGTTGCAGTAATATTTATACTCACGGTGCGTTCTGTTACTAAGAAATGCAAATTATAACCATGATCTGCTTCTTGCATTACACCAGTTAATAAGCTATCACGCTTCGCTAACTCATTCTTGATATTCGTTAGATTAGCATAATTTTTACTTACTAGTAATACGTGAACTAATTCAACTTTAGTAATATCACTACTAAAATATGATTTATTCGGGATATAACGACCTAGGCTATCAGCAACTCCATCTTTAGGTAATATCACCTGATTACCACTTGCCAGAGCATAAATCACCTGAACACAATAATCGTATAAGTTATCCGCCAAGCAACCGACAAAACCGCGCGCAGCAAATAACATAAAGTTGCGTTCGCCAGTTGGACCAGGAAGCTCAACTTGCTCGGTTAACGGAGAAATCTCTTTTAAATGCGTTGCTAATGCTAGTAATTTAGTAATTTGATTTTGCTCTAACGCAAGTTGCCCCAAGCTATTGACAAAATTATCCAATTGCGCAAAATTAGCGGCTTTTTTAGTAATTTTAGACTGAGGATGCGCTGCAGTATTCACTAAGCGATATAAATACAGTGGTCCACCAGCTTTTGGACCTGTTCCCGATAATCCCTCACCACCAAATGGCTGAACACCAACCACCGCACCAACGGTGTTGCGATTAATATAAATATTACCCGCTTTGATATTATTATAAACTTTAGCTGCGGTTTCTTCCAAACGACTATGCAAGCCTTGGGTTAATCCATAACCACTACTGTTAATTTCGGCAATTACTTTATCTAAATCCTCACCAGCAAAGCGAATAATGTGAATAACCGGACCAAATACCTCGCGCTTTAACTCTTTGATTGAACCAATTTCAAATACAGTCGGAGCAACAAAAATCCCATCCGCACATTCTGGCTGGAGCTTGGTTTGATAACACATCCGTGCAGTTTTTCTCAGTTTATCAATATGATCTAACAAAACTTTTTGCGCTTTAGTATCAATCACCGGACCTACGTCAGTGTTTAACAAACAAGGATTACCTACACGCAGGTCATCCATTGCGCCTTTTAACATTTTGATGGTTTTATCAGCAATATCAGCTTGTAAATATAACACGCGTAATGCAGAACAACGTTGTCCGGCACTATCAAAACCTGAAGTAACGACATCTAGCACTACTTGTTCCGGTAAGGCAGTTGAATCTACAATCATTGCATTTTGACCACCAGTTTCGGCAATTAGTACTCCAGAATCAGCTTTTGATGCCAAATTTTGGTTAATCGTTTGTGCTACTTCAGTTGAACCAGTAAAGATAACTCCAGCAATGCGCGGATCCTTAGTCAATTGATTTCCAATAATACTACCGCTACCAATCATCAACTGCACCGCTCCGGTAGGAACACCTGCTTCATGCATCAATTTAACCGCATAATGAGCAATCAAATTAGTTTGTGCTGATGGTTTAGCAATCACCGTATTACCAGCAACAAGACTACTTACTACCTCACCAACAAAAATCGCCAACGGGAAATTCCACGGACTAATACAAATTACCGGACCAATCGCTCGATGGGTATCATTACTAAATTCATTAACAACCTGCGCTGCATAGTAACGGCAAAAATCAACTGCCTCACGTACTTCGGCAATTCCGTTACTTAAGGTTTTACCTGCTTCACGCACAACGATATTTAATATCTCATAGTAATTCTGCTCAAGCAAATCAGCAAATTTGACTATCATTGCTGCACGTTCTGACGGAGCGGTTTGTGACCATGCTGGAAAAGCGCTCACGGCATTGTCAACCGCAATACCAACTTCATCCAGATTAGCATTCAGTACTTCACCAACGGTGTCATTTTTATTAGCTGGATTTATAACTGGCTTAGCTTCACGCTCACTAATTACATAATCTAAAAGTAATGGTTCCGCACGATACGTCTTGGTTAAAAACTGGTTTAATTTAGCTTCTAATTCGTTCAACCGTAATTCATCCGATAAATCCAATCCCAATGAATTGATTCGGTTACCCGGATAAATATGGCTTGGTTTATTAAAGAATGGATTAGAAGCACGCCCAGCTTTTTGAACTAATTCAACCGGACTAACTACTAATTCACTAATCGGAATCGAAGGATCAACCAACTGATGAACAAAAGATGAATTTGCACCATTTTCCAATAAGCGACGAACCAAATATGCCAATAAAGTTTCATAAGTACCAACTGGGGCATAAACTCGGCAGGTAAGATTTAAATGTTCTTTACCAACTACGTTATTATAGAGAGTTTCCCCCATCCCAAATAGACATTGGAACTCAAACTCTTTACCTTCAGCTTTCGCCATCGTATAAATTGCAGCTAAACTGTACGCATTGTGTGTTGCAAATGCCGGATAGATTTCACTTTGTGCAGAAAGCATTTTGCGCGCGCAAGCTAAATATGATAAGTCAGTATAAAACTTACGGGTAAACACTGGATAATCAATTTGCCCATCAACCTGAGCTTTTTTAATCTCACTATCCCAATAAGCACCTTTCACCAAGCGCACCATAATTCGATTATTGGCACGTTTTGCCAAGTCAATCACGTAATCAATTACATATGGTGCGCGGCGTTGATAAGCCTGAATAACAAAACCAATTCCACCAAAGCCTGCTAAGTCCTTATCCAAAACTAATTTCTCTAATAAATCAAGAGAAATTTCTAGACGTTCGCTTTCTTCGGCATCGATAAACAAAGCAATTTGATATTGTTTTGCCAATAAATATAAGTGTTTTAATCGGGGAAATAATTCGCTCATTACGCGATCTCGTTGTGCACGCACATAACGCGGATGAATCGCTGATAATTTAACCGAAATACCCGGACCATTTTTGGCACCACGTCCTGCATTAGCTTTACCAACAGCATGAATTGCGTCAATATAGCTTTGCATATATTTTTGCGCATCTTCATCGGTTAAAGCCGCCTCACCGAGCATATCATAAGAGAATTGATAACCTTTAGCTTCTTGTGGCACAGAGGCTTTAAGCGCATCTTCAATATTTTCGCCCATCACGAATTGATTACCCATGAAACGTACCGCTGTTGCCATTGCCTTACGGATCAAAGGTTCACCCCATTTACCTGCTAGTTTAACTATGCTAGAAGTCAAGCTTTCACGGCTGTCTGCATTAACCAGCTTACCAGTTAACAACAAGCCCCAGCTTGAGGCATTAACAAAGAAGTTATCACCTTTGGTATGACTTTTCCAATCACCAGTTTTAATCTTGTCACGAATCAATTTGTTTTGTGTATATGAATCAGGAATACGCAGCAGACTCTCGGCAAGGCACATTAACGCAATACCTTCCTGAGTTGACAGCTTAAATTCTTGCATCAACGCATCAACACCTTTGCCCTTGATACGGTTAGCTCTTACTTTCTCAATCAGCTCTGTTGCTAGTTGTTTAACCTCTGACTCTTTGGCTGCATCCCAACCAAGGATAGCTTCTAAATTTTCAATACAGGATTGTTCATTGTGGCGGTAGTTTTGACTAATACGATTCTTTAATTCAGTTTGCGATTTGAGTGCGAGATTAAACATTTGACACCTTTGATTAGATTAAATATTAGTCTAAGATTATACTATAAACTAAGTTATTCGTGTGTCGAAATGAAACTGGTTTAAAAGACGAACCTGAGTTCAAGTGCGAAATGCACAAATTAATATTTTCCGCTGCTTAGCGGGGATAAGTTTTTTGTTTATACCGTAAAAAATCTCATGTGCTGTTTT
>RXJX01000021.1 GCA_003963245.1 Neisseriaceae bacterium | reverse complement strand
CGATGAAGTTTAGCAATTTTACCTTTTAAAAACGCAAAACGGCTACCTGCAACTTTTGCACCAGCCTCAAAATCAATTCCACGATCTAGCGCCAAACCTAAGTCAACATGATCTTTCACCTGAAAATCAAAATCACGCGGAACACCGATTCTGCGCACTTCAACATTGGCACTCTCATCACGTCCAGCAGGAACTGAAGCATCTGGAATATTGGGTACAGTTGCTAAATAATTATTTAGTTGCAACGCTACTTCATTAAATTCAGTTTCTACCTGTTTTAACTGCTCACCAAGACCAGCAACATCACTCAATAGTTGTTTTTCTTGCCGTAAATATTGAGCATTTACTTCTTCATTGTATTCTTTTGACCTTTTTGACTTTAACACTCCAATTTCTTTTGAACTAGAATTACGCTTAGCCTGCAGCTCTTCCATATTCATTTGTAATTTTTTACGCTTATCTTCTAGCGAAAAAAATAGTTCCTTATTAAAAGTAAAATTTTTCACAGCCAACTTAGCTACTACAGCATCAATATCATTGCGCAATAAATTAATGTCTAACATAATTTTCTTTCATTATAAATTCATTAAGCGTTATTTTATCACTTTCCTAGTATCGTGTTAATAACTGTAACAAAGTTTTCAAACGAGTCATCATCATAATCTATTCTTATCTTAGCATATTTTGATAATTCCTTATGATGTCCAAACATAACACTATTAGGCAGCTCTTGCATTAGCTCAAGATCATTATGGTCATTACCAAAAACAAAAACATCGTTTTTCTCTGGTAGCGATAGTTCGCTCAAACCAGCAAATTTATTAACATGTGCAGGCATAACGTCAAAACATTTATCATAGAAGTGATATTTTATTGTTAAACTACGGTTAGCAATATATTTATTAAAATAGTCGAGAAATTGATCATCTAATATCAATATTTTATAAGCACCGTCAGCTAAAACATGATCGACATGCGCGCTTCGTGATTGTCCGCTAATTTTTATAATATCCTGATAAAGCCAATGCTCTTTTGAAGGATGATAATAATTAGAGTGTCCATCAACTAGATAATGTGCGTGATTATCTTCCAAAAATGTAATCATATCAGATAAAAGAGAATTCTCTAAAAAATGCTGAGTTTTTATCTCACCGTCTGCAATAACTAATCCACCACCAAATAAAACACTGTCTTGCTCACTGCACCATGAGGGTACTACTGGCACAAAATCACGCCATGAACGCCCAGTTGCAAAAACAATATTATGTCCAGCACTCTGAATTTGACGTAAAACTTGCTCAAATTTAGATTCAAGTGGCTTACCATCATAAATAATTGTTCCATCGAGATCAAATACAAAAGTTTTACATGTATTTCGGTTTATACTCAATCTATCCGCTATCATTTCTTGATTAATTAACACGTGATCACCCTTCCCTGTACGAACTTGGTCTAGGATTATAACACATCACATGCTATAATAACGCTGCCTGCATTTTTAGGATAGAATAAAACGTGTTTACCCAACAACATATTGAGTTTTTACAACAGGATTTAACTACAAATAAAGTCTTGGTAGTTGGTGATGTTATGCTTGATCGCTACTGGTTTGGCAATGTAGATAGGATTTCTCCTGAAGCTCCAGTACCGATTGCTAAAATTAATAAAATCGAAGATCGTCCGGGTGGTGCTGCCAATGTGGCGCGTAACATAGCAAGTCTTGGTGGCAATGTGACCTTACTGTCAGTCGTCGGTGAAGACGAACCATCTCTAGTGTTAGAGAAACTACTACTTACGGAACAAGTTAATACCGTTTTCAAAAAAGATTCAACTATCAGCACAATTGTAAAATTACGGGTGATAGCTAAAAATCAACAATTAATTCGCATTGACTTTGAAGAAAAGCCATCGCATGAAATTTTAGCAGAGGTTTTAGATAATTTTGCTGAAATAATTGATCAATACCAAGTAGTAATTTTGTCAGACTATGGTAAAGGCGGACTGAGCCATACCAGCAAAATGATTGAGATTGCCAAGGCGCATAATAAAATCGTATTGGTTGACCCCAAAGGATCTGATTATAGCAAATATCAAAATGCAACCATGATTACTCCTAACCGCAGCGAAATGCGTGATGCGACTGGTAATTGGAATAATGAACAAGAGCTACTAGACAAAGCTACAAAGCTAAAACAACAACTAAATTTAGATTATTTATTGGTCACCAGAAGTGAAGAAGGTATGACGCTATTTTCTGATCAAGCGTATAATTACCCTACTTTTGCCCAAGAAGTTTTCGATGTGTCAGGCGCAGGTGACACGGTGATTGGAACAATTGGATTAATGCTTGCTAATAATGCAAGTATTCGCGAAGCTGTTGAAATTGCCAATTTTGCTGCTGGGATAGTCGTTGCAAAATTAGGTACAGCAACCGTAAAAAAAGATGAATTGGTTAAACACTTAACTCAACATATAAAACAACAAGAGGTATAAATTATGTTAATTGCTGTTACCGGAGCTGCCGGATTTATTGGTTCAAATATCATTAAAGAATTAAACCGCCGCGGTCATTTTGATATTATCGCAGTCGACAACTTGACCAATGGTGATAAATGCCGGAATTTGGCAGATGTTGACATTCTGGATTTTGTCGATAAAGAAGATTTTATCCAAGCGATTGTTGATGGTGATTATGATAATCAACTGGATTATATATTCCATCAAGGAGCGTGCTCAGCTACAGTTGAGGCCAATGGGCGCTATATCATGAAAAATAATTATGAATACTCCTGCCTACTATTAGAATACGCGCAAAAAAATGAAGTACCTTTTGTCTATGCATCTTCAGCGGCAACGTACGGAGCAGGTAAAGTATTTGTTGAAGATCGTGAAAACGAAGTACCTCTGAATGCCTACGGATATTCAAAAATGCTTTTTGATCAAACTGTACGCCGCTACTTTAGTGGTGGCTTGCGTGCGCCTGTTGTTGGTTTAAAATATTTTAATGTATATGGTCACCGTGAATTCCATAAAGGACGCATGGCATCTGTAGTATTACATAATTTCCGCCAATACCAAGAGCATGGCAGTGTAAAGCTATTTGAAGGTTGCCAAGGCTATGAAAATGGCGGGCAAACCCGTGATTTTATTTCAGTTGAAGATGTGGTAAGAGTAAATATGCATTTCTTTGATAACCATACCCAAAAACCAGACGAATTATCCGGAATATTCAACTGTGGTACAGGTGTGGCACGTAGTTTTAATGATCTGGCGCTGGCAACTATTAATGCATGCCGTAAAGCAGAAGGGAATAACCCAATTGATTTGGCAACCGCAGTTACTCAAGGCATTTTGGAATACACTCCATTTCCTGGCGATTTAGCGGGCAAATATCAATGTTTTACTCAATCAAATAATACTCGATTGATTAAAGAAGGTGGTTACAAAGCGGCATTTTTAACACTTGAACAAGGTGTTGAAAATTATGTAAAATTACTGCTTGGTTAAATATAAAAAGGTGCCAACCGTGAAGAAATTTATTTGGCTAAGCTTAGCCGGTGGAATTGTCTTTTGGAATACGCTTGCTAGTGCAGACAATAAGCAGCCTTCTGCACACCTGAAAAATAAATTTGACTTTTATATCTTAGCAACACAATGGATACCCGGTTGGTGCGCGGTTGGAACCGGTAAAAGCGGTGCAGATTTAGATGAAACCCATGCTTGCCAACAGCAAGTTAATCAACCACTAATGTATCACGGACTCTGGCCAGAAAACAATAATGGTACCTACCCTGCAGACTGCAGTGTGGTACCTGAGCTAGATACAACAAAACTATCATTTCATAATCCGTTTGACAGCTACCTAAGTAATTCAGCCAGTTTTCTCAATCATGAATGGAGCAAACACGGGACCTGTTCCAACTACTATTATGCAGGACAAGAAAGTAGCAATCAACAAGAATATTATCAACAAGTCAACGACTACTTCACTAAAAGTATTTCATTATACAAAAACATTAATTTAGCTACTTTTAGCTTTAAACTATCTGCAGAATCAATACAACAACAGATTCACCGATTAAATCCGCAAATCCCCGTTAAATCAATTCTGGTAATGTGCGACAAAGACCAAGACAGTCAATTTCTTACTGGTTTATGGTTTTGTGTAAACAAGTCTAATGATAAATTTATTCACTGTCCAGCTGCATTATTAAAAACATCATGCAATGGAACATTACTAACTCGTTAATTTCAAGCCAATATTTTACCTATAAGGCTAATTGGTGACAGAGTGATTATTTTTGCCCTTGGGCACGTGCCATAATATCAGCAATAAAATCAAGCTTATTTGGTGCAGACGAATTTTGAAGATTATCACTGCTTTCGCTATTTTGCTTAAGATTTTTGAGTAATTGAGCCTGCTGTGCCATGCGCTGTTCGCGTGCTTGCTGCTCTTGCTCGCGACGGTTTTGATGTGCATTAAAACGGGCTTTAGCTAAATCGCGGCGCTGACTACCCCACTCACGCTCCGGATCATCGTAATGATGTATACAATCAACCGGACAAGCAGGAATACATAAATCACACCCAGTACACTCGCTTGCAATTACCGTATGCAACATTTTATTAGCACCAATAATCGCATCTACCGGGCAGGCTTTGATGCACAAAGTACAACCAATACATACGTCTTCATCAATTACGACTAATTGACGCGGTTTAATACTACCATTAGCTGGATTTAATGGCATCACCGAACGCTTTAATAATTGAGCTAATGCGAAAATACCTTCATCGCCGCCTGGCGGACATTGATTAATCTCAGCAAGATTAGTTGCCAATGCCCCTGCATATTTTTCACAGGAAGGATAGCCACAGCGAGTACACTGCGTTTGTGGTAATAGAGCGTCAATTTGTTTAACTAAATCAATGTCCATCGTGCTCATGGTAGTCCTCATAATAACTAATCTTCAACCGCATATCATTAAATAAATCTTCAAGAATTTGGCATATTTGTGCAAAATTATCACTGCGCTGTAATGACCAAATCATTATTTCTGCTGCTTGCGAAGTGTCGTTACTACCCCAAATCTCGATTTGAATATTATTCTTCTGACTGGACAATTTGATATGTGGTTCATTACCCTCCAAACGCATTTTTTTTACTTGATTACTTAACCCAAGAGCAATACTGATTTCTTGGCGATGGTGCTCGCCTATCACTGCTGCTTCACTAAGTGCGCATGGGGGAAAAGGTAAAGGAAATATTGTTGCTGCGTCATTTTTTAAAGTTGAATTTAGAAGTTGCAGTAACTCCAAGCCTAGTTGATTAAAATTGGCTGCAACAAACCCGGAGTTTTGATCTTTACTGTGCAGTTCCATACCAAGCAAAAAGCGTAAATGCACGCCCTCTCCGATATTAATAATCGCTTTATGGTTAAATTGATTTAAGTCAAATACTTCACTTTGAGACATCCATGCAAATAACTTAGAAGGCTTAATTTTAACAATTTCATCTAAACCAACCAGTGCAGCACTTATTTTATTTGTTTCAGGATTATTAAATATCTTCTTGCTGTATAATAAATTTTCTAATGCCTCATGATTAATCTGTTCTGTTAAACTTATTTGCTTAGTACTCCCAACAACAATAATGATTGGTAATACAAACAACTTAGTAAATTTATCTTGCTTTGGAGAATTAAGTACTTTTTGCAATGAACCCCAAATATAATCAGCAATTGCTTGGGTTGGTGCTAGATTATATGCAACACTTAATAATTGATCTTGCTTTTGTTTAAGTAAATCTTCAATTAACGCACAAATCAAATCATTATTTTCATTCTTCGACAAATCATGAATAGCTTGATTTATTAATAAATTGGCATCAGGATAAACTTCGCTATATTTCCGTGGATCTTTTAACATTAATGACATAAACTTACCTTGCTTTTGATTACTTTTTATCTTACAATCACTTACTTAATAATTAAAATGAATGGTGGAATATGCAAAATTTACTCACCTGGTATCAACAGCAAACATCAAGTAACCAATTACGTTTTGACTTGGCACAGCAAGAACTCGTAAAAGAATTAGATCATTTTCTGGATAATTTTGCAAGCCTCAATTTTATCACGCGACTCTGGCGTAAAGACCACAAATTAGGCTATTATATCTATGGTGATGTCGGACGTGGTAAGTCAATGATTATGAATGCAATGTATCAACACACTTCAAGTGAAAGAAAAACCAGATTACACTTTCATGAATTCATGCATGAAATACACGAAAAATTAGCTAAAATGGTAAATATTGATGATCCGCTTGCTATAGTTGCGAAAGAGTTAAAAGAGCAATTCGACATTATCTATCTGGATGAAATGCATGTTAGTGACATTGCCACTGCCATGATCATGAAACGCTTGTTAGAAAGCCTGTTTGCTAACAAAATCTATATCGTCACATCTTCTAACTATCACCCAGATAATTTATGGCCTAATGGCTTAATGCGTGAACGGTTTTTGCCAGCTATCGAAGTATTGAAAGATCGCTTAAATGTAGCAAGTTTAAATAGCACACAAGATTACCGTTTGATTAATACTTCAATCAACAAATTATTTATTATGCAAGACTCTAAGTCAGATGAGCAGTTAGAGCAAATTTTTAGAACAATTAATCTCAACAATCAGCAACAGCAATATACGAATATAGAAATTTGCTCGCGTGAAATCCCAGTAATAAAATGCGGGAGCGATATTGTTTGGTTTGATTTTTCAGTAATTTGTGGTAATATGCGTAGTCAGCTTGATTACTTAGAACTAGTTAAACAGTTTAATTGGTTCATCATAAGTGATATTTATTTACTCACTATTGATAAAAAAGATGTCGCAAGACGTTTTACTTGGTTAATTGATATTTTGTATGATAGTAATAGTAAGCTAGCCCTCTCCAGCACTGTTCCAATTCAGAATATTTATTCACAAGGCGATTTCGCCAACGAGTTTGAGCGCACTGTAAGCCGCCTTGAAGAAATGCAAACGCAAGAATACCTACAAAAAAATTTGACAGCAAAGCATTGCTAGACATATAATATCGCTCTTGAAAGTCAAAGTTTGACCTGAAAAACGGGGCGTAGCGCAGTCTGGTTAGCGCACTTGATTTGGGATCAAGGGGTCGTGAGTTCGAATCCCACCGCCCCGACCAGTTTAAACTTTTTCAATTCATCACAAAATCACTCTATGGTGTGGTTTTGCGCTCGTAGCTCAACCGGATAGAGCACCGCCCTTCTAA
The DNA here is from genome assembly GCA_003963245.1 of Neisseriaceae bacterium. Lineage (GTDB taxonomy): Bacteria > Pseudomonadota > Gammaproteobacteria > Burkholderiales > UBA11063 > Aquella. The sequence goes on along the minus strand of RXJX01000021.1, from coordinate 8,889 downwards.
GGCGGGGGTTACAGGTTCGAGTCCTGTCGGGCGCACCATTCTCGTAGTTCAATGGTGGATATAGCTCAGTTGGTAGAGCCCCGGATTGTGATTCCGGTTGTCGTGGGTTCGAGCCCCATTATCCACCCCATATTCCAGTGATTACAAATGTCGGGGCGTAGCGCAGTCTGGTTAGCGCACTTGATTTGGGATCAAGGGGTCGTGAGTTCGAATCCCACCGCCCCGACCACATTCTTCTCTTCCATTCAAAAATTTAATTTCGTGTTATAATTAATTCATCGACAATTTATCTCATTAATAATGACTATGCGTAATTTCAAATGGCTAAAATTCACTCTCTACTCACTTGGTAGCTTAATAATAATAGTTTTGCTTAGCTTTTTTACACTTACACAATTAATTAGTCCGGAACGTTATAAACCTTTAATTTCACAATTAGTAACTCAAGAAATTGGTGGTAGCTTGGTAATAGGTTCAATTAATTGGGACTTATGGCCATCTATTGCATTAACCGCGCACAATATTAGCCTTAGCAATAACAATCAAACTCTGACAACGCCATTGCTCAGTGCTAGTACTTGTGAAGTTATTTTACAACTCAAACCACTTCTTCATGGTGAGATTTACATTGATAAAGTAATAATACATAACCCAAAACTAAGCCTAATCACCGATGGCACTAATACTAACTGGGACTTTAATATTCCACCAGCGACACAGAATAAGTCCGTGGTTCTACAACTAAGCGACATAAAACTCAAGAATGCCAGTGTGGAGTATCAAGACTTGAGTGAAGATCAACATTTTATTTTAAGCCCACTTAATCTTACACTAAATAATGGACAAACTGGTTCGATGCGTTACTATACCAATGGTAATATTATTAATATTAATCAAGTTAATTATGAGTTAAATAAGCAAGTTTCCGGTAAATTGGATTTTAACTATGCTGATCTCAACTATTCAGGAAGAATTGAAACTAATAATTTTTCATTACCCTCATTTTTAAGTGGAATTGGACTAAATCCAATACGTTTATTTAAAGCTCGCCCGTTGCAAGATTCAAGCTTTACAACTGACTTCATCGGAACAGGACATAGCTTAAACTTAACTAATGCTATTTATAAATTTGGTTCCAGCACCGCATATTTTCAGTTAAAAGCAAACTCCCTTTCTCCATTTCGAGCTCAATCTCAACTACAAATTGATCAATTTGACGCTTCGGAATTTATCCCCTTAAACGGTTATCGCTTAGAAGTATCTAACCTACAAAGTTCTGGAACAATTACTAATCAAAAGAATCTTGCCCTTCACCAAAACCTGCAGTTCAACCAACTAACTTTGCTAGGATATAATCTACATGAGCTTTCAAGTCAGATAGCAAGCATCCTAAGTAATCCAATCAAACTTATCACGCTCAGTAGCACAATTGCACAGATAAAAGCGAGTGTAAAAGCAGCAGCCAGCGATGGTAATAAAGATTACCACCAGCAAAGTAATTTAGGACGTTTAAGCAGTATAATGAATTATAAATCTGAAATAATATCCTTTTCTGGATTAAATTTACTTGGTCCAGACCTTCGTGCTTCAGGAAGTGGTAACTATAATCTCCAGAATAAAAATTTGGATGCGAAAATTAATGCTCGATTTGTCGCCGATCCAAATACTTTAACTGGCAAGGTAGTTTACCCGATAACGTTGAGTGGATATAAGGGACAAAATCACACAATTGATTGGAATAGCGTCAATAGCCAAGTAGCAGCTAATCTTGGGTCATCAATTAGCAATACTGGAAAAGCTGTCGGCAATGGAGCTAAAACACTTGGACAAAAAATTAGTAGCTGGTTTTAATAATTATTTAGACTATCAAACTATATTTGCCACACTACGTTACGTAGATTACCATAAGACTGTTCTCTCAACTTGAGATATAGCAAATCAGATTAGTCACAACACGTTATAATATCGGACTAGTTAAAACAATAGAAAATCATAAATAGTGCAAGAAAATACTTTTGATGTAATTATAATAGGTGCAGGTGCCGCCGGATTAATGTGTGCACAGTTTGCCGCAGGTTCTGGGAATAAAGTGCTGATTCTTGATCACAGCCATAAATTAGCAGAAAAAATCCGTATTTCCGGAGGTGGACGCTGTAACTTCACCAATCTAAATACAGCTCCGGAATGCTATATTTCGCAGAATAAGCATTTTGCCACTTCTGCCCTTGCCCGTTATACACCACAGCATTTTACTGAATTACTGAATCAACATAATATCACTTATCATGAAAAAACTCTAGGGCAACTATTTTGTGATGACAAATCTCAGGTAATTATTGATTTACTCGATTTTCTATGTCGTGATTCTGGTGTTTTACGCTTAATGGAAACAAATGTAGAAAATATAGAGAGAAGCTCCGCAGGTTTCACACTCACTAGCAGCAAAGGAATCTTCAAATCTGAAAAATTAGTTATTGCTACCGGTGGATTAGCTATCCCGCAAATCGGTGCAACACCTTTTGGCTATCAAATTGCTGAACAGTTTGGATTAGCTATTGTTCCAACAGCACCTGCGCTAGTGCCATTGTGTCTGCAACCCCAACAGCTAAATGAATTTAAAACCCTATCTGGTATTTCTTTTGACAGTGAAACTTCTGTTGATAAAATAAGCTTTCGTGAAAACAGCTTGTTTACTCACCGTGGACTGAGCGGTCCAGCAATATTACAAATTTCATCATATTGGCATCCCGGTGATAAATTAAAACTCAATTTACTGCCTAACTTAGATATTAGCCAAGAAATTGAGAGCAACCGTAATTCAAATAAGCGCCTAAGTAATTTTTTAGCAAATTATTTCTCCAGCCGCATGGCAGATAGTTTGGTTAATTTACTTAAATGTGATCTTCCGCCAAGCCAATTAAATAAATCCCAAATTGCTAATCTCGGACAATTAATTCACAATTTTACTGTTACACCAAGTGGTACTGAAGGTTATAAAAAAGCAGAGGTTACCCGTGGAGGTGTTGCAACTACAGAACTTAATTCTAAAACTATGATGGCAAATAACGTCGATGGACTCTATTTCATTGGTGAGGTAGTCGATGTAACTGGACATTTAGGTGGGTATAATTTTCAATGGGCATGGGCTTCAGCATATGCAGCAGCCAAAAGCTTTTAAAAGACAAGGATGATAAATGAAAATAATTAGTGCTAATTTAAACGGTATTCGCTCGGCGCAAAATAAAGGTTTTTTTGAATGGTTACGCGAAGTTGATGCTGATATAATTTGCATGCAGGAAATCAAGGCTGATATGAATGTGATTCCAGTTGAATTGCTTAATTTTGCTGGTTATCATTGTGAATTTCATCCCGCAGAAAAAAAAGGCTATAGCGGCGTGGCAATTATGGCAAAAACCAAACCGGATAATGTTATTGTTGGGCTAAATAATCCAGAAATTGATAGCGAAGGACGTTATCTTGAATTTCAATATGGCAATCTAAGTATAATCTCATTATATTTGCCATCTGGTTCCAGTGGTGAAGATAAGCAAGAGAAAAAATTTCGTTTCATGGATTATTATTTGCCACTATTGAAGCAGAATGCACCGCTTAGAGATTATATTATTTGTGGTGACTGGAATATTGCACATCAGGAAATTGACCTCAAGAACTGGAAAGGTAACCTAAAGAATTCAGGTTTTTTACCAGAAGAGCGTGCTTGGTTAACCGAACTCTTTCAGCATGGCTATCTGGATGGATGGCGAACCCTTTACCCTCAAGAACCTGGCTATACTTGGTGGTCGAACCGGGGTCAAGCCTACGCCAAAGATGTAGGGTGGCGAATTGATTACCACATTATCTCAAACTCTCTAAAAGATAAATTACTTAGTGCTCAAATCTATAAAGAACAAAAATTCTCTGACCATGCACCACTTATTATGGAGTACTCATTATGACAAAACTTAAAGCTGTAATTATGGATGGTGATGGCTCAACTATCACTCACGATGGAATATTGCCTGATAATCTGCGCGAGCTGATTGTAGCTAATCCACAAGTAAAATGGATCATGGCAACAGGGAGAAGCTTAGATTTATTACGTCGTCTACCGATTATTGATTATCTAAGCACCGATGTACCACATATTGTAGATGGTGGGTCGCGCTTAGTTAATCAAAATGGCGAAAGTATTGCTGATTTCTTTATTTCACATGATGAGATAGATTTATTTTTTAATCAACTTGATTTAAAAAAGGTAGATTTTCTTTATTATTATCTCGATGAAAAGCGAAGCTACATCTATAGTCAGCAAATAGAACATTGGTCACAGCGCCCACAATTCAGTAATGCACAAGCCACTTCAGATATAGAAATTTATCGTGCTTGGGCAAAAGAAAATCAGCCAACTAAAATATTTATTCGCGTATTACAAGATATAGAGTTAAAAGGTCTGAGCTGGCATCAAAATGAGCAGAATATTGATCTAACAGCTCACGGAGTTAACAAAGGCAGCACCTGTACTAAATTACTAACTATGTTAAATCTACATCCTAGTGAGGTAGCCTTCGTTTTTAATGACCGCAATGATTTGCCATTGGTTGAACATCCAAAACTGAATGAAGTTGTAAAAATAAAAGTGGGCGACTACTTACCCGACACTTATGCCGAATTTCACGTAGCCACCCCTTACGATGTTGCTAATGTATTACAACAGCTTATTTAGAGAACTTAAATACATCAGTACCTGATACTTGATTCAAATTAACTTTTAATGCGCTATTTTTAGCCAAGATTGCTGCTTGGCAAGTTTTAGCTTTAGCCGCTTGATCTGCTGAGTAGTTAAGTGTAACTTCAGTGCGGTTATGGCTAGCTAATTTATCTGTAACCTTTTGAGCAATACTACTACAGTCACCACCAGCTGCAGGAGCTGAAGAATTTGCAGCATAAGCAAAGCTAGAAGCAGCCAATAATACAACTAACAATTTTCTCATTTGAAATCATCCTTATAAACATGATTAAATTTAAATAAAAAACGAAATAAAAACTCTATTATATAACTTTGTAAAATAATTATAAATGATGAATTGCCTCAGGTGGCAAAACCGTAACTTTATTTTTAAAATCATACCACATAATCAGCGATGTACACGTACCATAAACAATATCTAGGTCATTCGCCGATTTCATAATTTGTTCCATATAAACTTTTTTCCGATCAACATTAACCAAATAAGTTTCAATTAAGATTGTTTCGGGATAAGTCACCTGCTTTTTAAAATTAAATGAAGTATCCAGCAAGATTGGCGCGTTATCAGCTGATGCAGAATAGTCTAAATTATATGCACGAAGTAATTCAAAACGAGCTTCTTGAACGTATAAAAAATAACTGGTATTATTTAGATGTCCGTAAGCATCCATATCACCCCAACGGATATCAAATTTTTGGGTATGAAGTAGTTTCTTATTATTCATGACTACTGATTAGCTGCAGCTGCTTTGCTTTTAGCTTCGGCAGCAGCTTTTTGCCCTGCTGCTTGAGCTGCATTACATTCTGTTTGTGTTTTAGTTTTTAAACAATCGGTCATAGCCTGTTGCTCTGCTGCTTGTGTTGCTGCTGAAGCAGCAAATACCGAACCAACCCCTAAAACTAATAGCGACAAGAATAATTTTTTCATAAATATACCTCTTAAAATAAATGATAATCGTTATTTTAGCACCTTATCTCTAAATTGTAAAATCTATCCGCAAACTTTTGCTAAATTGCTTTGATAGACATCAAAGCGAATTGTTTTTCCTGATTTCGCATAGGTTGGCTCAGGTTTAGAAACAACACATTGCTGCTTATTATCACGCTTCACCACCAGTTTATGCAGGCAATGTGCGCGTGCCAAATTAAATACTTCCTCATTATTTGCAGTAGAAAAATTATCCGCCGATTTAATCATCAAATCAATTAATTGCATATCTTTTTTTGCCAGAGAATTTTTACCATCGGCAAACATCGGATCAAAATAAATCACATGATATTTTTGACTATTTTTTTGTAAATACTCTCTGTTATTGATATATTGTACGGTTAACTTCAATTGATCATGAAAGTTTATTGAAAGGTAATTCAATACAATTGCCAAATAAGGATTATTTTCAAGCATCGTAACATTAAATCCAGCTAGAGCCATAAGAATCGAGTCGCGCCCTAACCCAGCAGTTAAGTCTAATACTTCCAATAAGTCACCCACTCCAATTTTTAAATTAATCGCCTGCAATAAAATTTCGCGATTTAGCCCAGGTTTTCGTTTGGCAATAAATTCCTGATAAAAAGAATAAACATTGAATGGCTTGAATAACGGTGAAATTATCACCAGTGATTGATGATTAAGCAGCAAATATAGCTCTTCCGTATCTAGTTTGGAGTGTGCCAACAGAGCTTGAGCATCAGGAACTATTGATGCCAGCTCCAACGCTTGTACACGTAAGGCATCATCACTATAATATAAATTTATTGTCATCTAATATTATTCCCGATGATAAGGGTGGTGCTCTAATATCGAGATCGCTCGATAAATTTGTTCCAAAATAATCACCCGTACCAAAGCGTGTGGAAATACCATAGTTGATAGACTAATTCTGGCATGTGCTTTAGCCCGCAAATCAGGATGAATACCATCCGCACCACCAATGATAAAACATAGCGCGGGCAAAGATAAGGCACTACGCTCTAAAAAGCTTGCAAATTGAACACTATCATACATTTTGCCACGTTCATCAAGTGCAATTACAAAGCTATCCCGTGGAATAGCATCTTCAATTTTCTTGGCTTCCGACGCCATATTCTCTATGGCGCTTTTGTTGGTGTTTTTATCAGCTTTAATCTCAATTATTTGGCAGCTATACTTACCATGATTAATTCGCTTAAGGTATTCATCACAGGCACTAACTACCCATTGAGGCATTTTATTAGCAATATTAATTATACTAATTCGCATCAGTTATCTTTATTTCTACGCAGAATATAAATTTTGTGTCCAAAGTAAATAGCTGCAAACAGAATCACTGAGGAGTAAATCATCACAAAATCCCAAACACCATAATGTTCTCCCAAAGTAATAAATTGTGCAGCAACGATTATCACAATCACCAGCATCGAAATTATTTGTGCCCAAGGATAGAATTTGGCACGATATTTAAGAATTGAAAGCCCACCCAATGTTGGCAAAAATTTGCGTCTAAACTGATAATGACTCAAAGCAATTCCAAACCATGCAATAAAACCACATAAAGAAGAAATTTGGACTATATAGCTGAAGAAAGTACCATTGCCAATAAATGAAGAAATGAATACGAGAGAGCCAATCAACGCAGTTGCAAGTAGTGCTGGAATTGGAACACCTTTGCTATTAAAGCGCTTAAAGATCGCTGGCGTCTGTCCATGCTGCCCCATATACCATAAAATGCGACTTGAAGAATACATGCTGGCATTAGCCGCAGAAATAAGGGCAACTAAAATAATAAAATTCATCGCATCCGCTGCATACATCCCGGCAAATTTATGAAAAATCAAGGTATATGGACTAGTTGAAATATTGTTTTGGTCAGCTAGTTTAGGATCATTAAAAGGTAATAATAAACTAATCACGCCAATTGATAATACATAAAACAGCGTCAGGCGCCAAAATACCAGCTTAATAGACTTAGGAATACTAACTTCTGGATCCTTAGTTTCTCCTGAAGCAACGCCAATTAGCTCAGTTCCCTGAAATGAAAACCCTGCAAATAGGAAGACAGAAATAAAGCCATACCATCCACTATGAAATGGAGCATCTTGAATATGCCAGTTTTGAAGTCCAAAATGTGGTTGTTGAAAAATAGTAAACGCCCCCAAGATAATAAAGACGATAATTACACCGACCTTTAAAAACGACAACCAATATTCAATTTCACCATAGACTTTAACTGAAAATAAATTTACCAGAAATATCATGCTGAAAAAAGCCAGCGAGAAATATACTGGATTAATCCCAGGGAACCAATAACTCATGACCAAGGCGGCAGCAGAGATTTCGGCCGCAATGGTAATTGCCCAGTTAAACCAATAGTTATAACTCATCGCAAAGCCAAAAGATTCACCAACATAAATTGTAGAATAATCACAGAATGAACCTGAGCTTGGTTTGTAGGTACTCATTTCACCTAAACTAGTCATCAAAAAGTATACAATAACCGCCATCAGTGCGTAGGCAAATAGCGCACCACCCGGACCACCAATAAAAATCGAATAGCCGCTGGCTAAAAAAATCCCCGTTCCAATTGAGCCACCAATTGCAATCATGTTAATATGGCGTGATTTTAATTTTTTTTCTAATTGAGCCATTTCATTCCTCACCATGTAAAATAAATAAAGTTAAGCATAGTACAGCAACATTAAGTAAATTATATAAAATATTGAATAGAAATAATATGTTGCTAAATTTTATTAAGAATTAAGTATATTTTTGAAATTTATTGGCGTTGCTTATAAAGCTTTGAGGTAGGAATAGTCATTGAGACATAGTGTATTAGTTGTATTGTATTTGACATAGTAATTCCCCTAATCATTCCAAACTTGTGACATAAAAGCGCCCTTGAGAGCACCATATTTGCGAGCTAAATGTAGTTTATTCATAGAATAATTAATCCAAAGATTTAAGAATGATTTATTTTAGCATATTTCATTATTGCTAAGTTTGAGATTTAGCGGATTACGGCATAAAACTCCCATAGTTTTACTAAGAAACACCTAAATTAAGATAATTATTCTAGATAGTGTCGTCAATTATTTAAATATTTGATAAAATACGGTAAATTAATTTTAACCGGAATCAAAAATGTCAGAGTTGCAACACCGTCATG
>RXJX01000043.1:1646-4670 GCA_003963245.1 Neisseriaceae bacterium | reverse complement strand
TATAAATTTCTGCATTGCATTTTGCGGTTGATGGTTTGCTTTTATTCTTCATCTAGGTTCCAAGGCGTTTTCGTAATATCAATCATAATACCATGCTTGTTGTCAATGCGTAAGTTCTAATATCTTAAAATCTAAAAGAGCACACGTGCTTGGGAATAACGAGAAGATTATTTGTGAAATAGTGCAAGCTGATGAATGTGTGTCTTGTTACTATGATTATGGTAAGCAAGACTTGAAACATAAAGGATAAGTTCCCATTGTTCCTAAACCTTAGCGTTAGGAGTAATAAATGGGAAGAGCTAAACATATTACCAAAGAAGAACGCTTTGCGATTCAGCTTGGACTGGAAAGCGGTCGTAAAATCAGTGCAATCGCAAAAGAGCTAAATCGCAGCAAAAGCTCTATATCAAAAGAAATCCACCTCAATACAGATCCAGACTTTGGCTTTTATTGCTATCTCCGTGCTGATAGTCTAAGCCGTGAAAGGCAAAGCCAGTCAAAGGTTAGAGATTATAAAATCAATAAAATACCTAAAGAAATCATAGATAAACTATTTACTGAATATATGGGAGTACACGAATTAAGCTCTGATGATGCAGCTTATAAGCTGAGAATGGAAGATAAATACAAAGTAAGCTATAGTAGCGTCTACCGCTATATTAATCGTGATAGGTTTCAAAATGGTAAATTGTACAGATATCTACCTTGTAAAGGTAAGCGGCATTAGAAAGCTCAGTTTGTTCGTGTTAAGGATAAAAGATAAGACTATAATTGACTTACGCTCTGATAAATCATTGCTAATGCTTGAAGCTGGTCATTATGAGATTGATACAATCTACGGTAAAGATCAGGAATCTTTTCTACTCACTCTGGTAGATATAGCAACCATGTATACCATCATTATAAAGCTTGATAATAAAGCAGCAAAAATAGTTGAAGATGCTCTTATCAAGTTATTTAGCAATTCCTTGTTACCATTAAAATCAATCACTTCTGACAATGGCGGAGAGTTTTCCTGTCATAATGAAATCAAGAATATCTATAGTATTGAATGGTATTTCTGTCATCCATACTGTTCCTGGGAGCGTGGGCTAAATGAAAACACCAATGGACTGATTCGCCGGTTTCTACCTAAAGGCTCTGATTTTAATCTGGTTACAGATGAAACGATAAGGTTTATCCAAAATAGTCTGAGTAGCTGATATCGTAAGAGAATTGGACGAATGACACCTACTAGTTTAATGGTAGATATGGTGCAGCAAGCTGCATAGTTAAACATATCTTTCAAAATCCAGAAAAATGTTATTAAAGCTAATAGCAAAGCTGCTGCATGGGTTATTTTAGCCAAAATTAAATAGTTTTTAGCAATAAATCCAGAAAATTTGATTTTAAAGAAAAATAACCCATAAATCATGGGTTATAATATTGACATCACCTCGAATAATGGAAATTTAACCTCTAAAAGTTTCTATTTGCCTGAAAATCCAGCTTCATTCTACTGTAAAAATATAGCTAAAATTACTTACTAAAAACTAACAATTTTGGAGTTTTAAAATGAATAAAGCGTAAATACATATAAACATAAAAAACTATATAAGCTAAAAGGCCAAATAAGATAATTAAATTACTGTTATAAAAGAATATGACTAGAATAGTCTGCGGAAGCATGAACATCAACATTAATGGCATAACTCGGGCATTGCGTCGATTTATCGGTAAACTCCGTGGCAAACAGCGGTCAAAAACCAATTGATGCAGATGTAGATTATCCGGCGCCATCGCCTTGGTCTTATGGATAAATTTTCGACGAACAATTGAAAATACAGTTTCCATAATCGGATATATGGCCAGCAGTAAAACTGCATAAGGTGACATTTGATGATGATATTGTTGGCTTAAATTAAGACTTAGCAGCGCAATCAAAAAGCCAATCGAATAAGCTCCTCCATCACCTAGAAATATCTTACCTTTAGGATAATTAAAGCATAAAAAACCGCAAATTGCTAAAATTATACTAGCAATAATCATAACAAATTGGTAATCTTGTACTACATATGCCAAAAACATTAAGCCAAATAAATTGATAGCAGCCGCAGTTGCTGAAAGCCCATTAAATCCGTCAATTATATTATAAGCATTAGATACACCGATTACTGCGAACCAGGTAATGAAAATGGTAATAAAGTCAAAGCCCAATATCCAATCAATATTATCATGAGCCATATGTCTGATCAAAGGCATAGAATGAGAGACGAATAAAGCATAACAGACACCAAAAGTCATAAATCCCATACGAACAATTGGAGACACTGCTTTAGATAAGTCCTCGGTGAGCCCACCCACAAATACAAAAAACAGCGATGTAATTAAACCGGCATAAAAAGGACTCCAGGCTGCATTAGTATTTGCCCCATATAATGAAACAAAGACCATCGCAACAAATATTGCTAACCCACCAATTCTTGGAACTGGTTGATCATGCATCTTTTGAACACCGTTTGTATCATGATCAAGCGTAACTTTCGCATGAATATCATTAGTATAGATGATAATCTTTATCATTAACACAGAAATAACAAAGGAAAAAAATATTGTCAGCATAAAAACACCTTATAAATATTTAGTTGATTTATACGTGATTATAACTTAAGCAATGCTTATACTATAAAAAAGAAATCAAATTTAATCTACCTTAAAGATCAGTTAGAATATGGGGGTTGACTAGTAATGGAGGCAAAAGGTACTCTAAGGAATAAATCATAATCAAAACAATAGACTTTAAATATTTCTCACTTTTATTAATAATCATGGCAAAGCAGCACTATGTTTTATGAGACGTATAAATAAAGAATAAATTTGGAGTTTTTAAGCTAATTTGCTAGGTATCTCATCAAATGCTCGTTTGATAAAACTCTTTTTGGGCTTAAAGTACCTTTTCGCGCGATACTAGTCAACCCCCATCTTGGCTTCGCTCAATTGCAAAATTAGCTTTAGCTTGAATATTGGAAATAATTTTAGGGGCTA
>RXJX01000043.1:0-1596 GCA_003963245.1 Neisseriaceae bacterium | reverse complement strand
GTAATGGAAATTCGCCATAGGATTTATGATTTCTGTAATTCAGAATCACCATTTATTGCTCTTGGTGATGTTGAATTAGATGAAAGTTACTTTGGGGCAAGACGAGTGCGTGGGAAGCGTGGTCGTGGTGCTTACGGTAAAACAATAGTCTTCGGATTGCTAAAACGTGGCGGTAAAGTATATACCGAAATAGTTCCTGATTGTAAAAGCAAGACACTACAGGATATTGTTAGAGGTAAAGTATCAGCTAAATCAGTAATCCACACAGATGGCTGGCGTGGTTATGACGGTTTAGTGGATATAGGATATGATAAACACTTTCGTGTTAATCATGGTAACAATGAGTTTGCTAATAAACAAACTCATATTAACGGTATAGAGAGCTTTTGGTCATTTGCCAAAACTAGATTAGTAAAGTTTCATGGTATTTCTAAAAGCACATTTAATCTGCATTTAAAAGAATGTGAGTTTAGATTCAATTATCGAAATGATAATCTCTATGCTATAATACTAAAATTGGTTAGAAATAATCCGCTTTGATTGTCTAGCCCCTAATTTTTTATTAGCCAGAGCAGGATTTTTATCATAGAGCACCACTATTGGCCGGGCATGATTTTGTTGTATTGTGCTTATTATTGAGTCAACTTTCGCCTGATCATAGACCTCAAAGAAAACTGGATACCATCCACCAGTTTTTTCTGGTGGTGGTGTGGTGGCTGCCGGGGATATAGTGAGAGTGCTTATTGTTTGCGCAAAGAGGCTGTTCAAGCATAAGAAACATAATAATACTATAAATGATTTATGATTGATCATAACTGGTCTACCTCAGAATAAATCAGGTTGAAAGGTGGCCATAAACTTACCCGACAATTCATTATTATGGTGTTTAGCTAAGGCTAAAAACTGTACTATTGCTGGTAATAGCTGATCTTAAATGGAATCTGGCTTGGCAATATCCGCGCTGCACAATCAACAACTGATTTATACTCTGCAGTAATTCCAAATCATCTACTTTGATTAAGGCTTTCATATGTATCATTCTTTTTTTACATATTGATTTAAGATAGACTCTAAAAATTTAAACAACGATATAGAACACCATGCAGAAAAACCGAAAATAGCTATACATAATCCAATTGTTACTGCATGGCTAAGAGTATCATAGCTTGAATACCTAGCTAACATATATGGAGTAGTTAAAAAAAGTAAAGTAACGTAATTAACGTAACAGGCGGTGATAAAGAAAGCAAAACGGAAATAATATTTATTAAAATTTTCTTAGCTAGTTGAGATAATTTATTTTTCATAACCTTGGTTCTTACCGAGTATACTTAATATCAATCCCAATTTTATCCTCTAAGCCCCGCCATGGGCGGTCACCAGTGTAAATTGGTAGCCCTAAATGTTTACCTAAAGCTAGGCAATAACAATCACCGAGCGATAAATTGCGTTCTTCGCGATATTTTACCGAGGGTTCACTGGTTAAAGGAAGTAAATTTTTCCTGAATTCAAGTGCGAAATGCAAAGAAACCGATTAAACTATTGGTTGTATTTCGCGAGGCATTATGGCAAAAAGATTAACATTAGAGAAACGAA
>RXJX01000036.1 GCA_003963245.1 Neisseriaceae bacterium | reverse complement strand
AACTAGGCTATATGTCACCGAATGAATTTGAAGCAGCAAATTCCAGCCGAACAGAAACAAAACTTAGCTCGGTTAAGTGTTGTAAAAAGCCTCAACCATTGGTTGAGTTAACAAATCTTGTGGCAGCAATGTCTTGAAAGAAGATGCCCAAGTTTTGTGGTACGGTGCAACTCGTCCTAAACCGTTAAAACATTAATTTATCTACTCCACGCTTGAACTCAGTATCTATATACCATATAATAACGCTCTTATAAATAACTCTTATTAGTAGTAAGATAACCATTTAAATTATTTAGGTAAACCATGAAAAAATTATTATTAACTGCTTCTCTGTCTGCAATAAGTGTGTATGCCCTGGCCGATCAAGGGTTATACGTTGGAGTTGGTGCTGGATATGGCACAATTGGTTCCAATACAACGGGAGGAACAAGTTACCCCAATGGCTCTTCCTCACAAGGCGGCGGTAATATGGCTGGTAGTGTCTATGTTGGTTATGATTTCAGTCACTATGTCGGAATACAAGCGGATTATGACTATATTGCAAATGTCCAATATTCTACAGGAGCAACACCTAGTTCTGGATCAAATGGTGACTTTAATGTCAACCAACAGATATTAGATCTTGGCGTTACAGGTCATCTACCTTTCTCACTGTTTGCAGATGCCTTAAGCGGAATTTCAATTTTTGGTAGATTAGCATTTGGTTATTCAATAACTTCGTTCAGTGGCGGTCAATTAACATCTCCTTCTGCTTCTGGTGGATATGTTAATATCCCATCCAGTGCATCAAACTTAGTTCCTGTTTTAGCTGCTGGAGCAGAATATGGTATTGGACAGGTTGGTATCCGTCTTGAGTATCAATATATCGGTAATTCAACCATCAATACTAATGGACAAAATATTCTTAATGTGAATAATAATCTAGTACTAGTATCTGCGTTGTATCACTTCTAGGCTTCTAAACTCCTACACTTGACATAAACAAGAATTTAAGTTTATAAAACAAACAAGAGTGGTAAATAATACCACTCTTTTTCTCAATAAGAAATCAAAACCTTATGCTTTTTCAACTTTAGATTGAACTAGCCACGTTTTTGATTTTGAAATTGGTTTAGTTTCAACGATAGTAACTAAGTCACCAACTTTATATTGGTTTTGTTCATCATGTGCTTGATATTTCGCAAACTTTTTCACGATTTTACCATACAAAGGATGTTTAACACGGCGCTCGATCAAAACAGAAACTGTTTTATCACGTGCATCGCTCACAACTTTACCAATTAACGTACGAACAACTTTAGTCATAATTAAGCCTTCTCACGTAAAATAGTTCTAACACGTGCGATATCGCGACGTACTTTGCGAATTTCACTAGTTTTAGCCAATTGTTGCATAGCAACTTGCATGCGTAAAGAAAAGTGAGATTTCAAAAGAGCTTCTAATTCTTGATTCAACTCTTCTGTTGTTTTAGTTCTTAATTCAGTGTTAGTCATTATGCCCCCACCTGTCTGATTACAAATGATGTTCTAAATGGTAACTTAGCCGCAGCTAAACGGAATGCTTCGCGAGCTAATTCTTCGCTAACACCATCCATCTCGTACAACATTTTACCAGGTTGAATTTCAGCTACGAAATATTCAGGTGAACCTTTTCCTCCACCCATACGTACTTCCGCCGGTTTTTTAGAAATTGGTTTATCCGGGAATACACGAATCCATACACGACCACCACGTTTAATGTGACGAGTCATTGCACGACGCGCAGCCTCAATTTGACGAGAAGTCAAACGACCACGTGACATAGATTTTAAACCGAAGTCACCAAAACTTACTTTAGTACCACGAGTTGCAATACCTTTATTGCGACCCTTTTGGACTTTACGGTATTTTAAGCGATTAGGCGATAGCATCTTTTTCTACCTTTCTTTTTCTTGGTGCAGGTTTACGGTTTGCACCAGGTTTTTTATTGGCTCTTCTATCTTCATCCTGTGTAGGCTTGAAGGCTTGGGCTTTATTTAGATTGATATCACCTTTGTAAATCCAAACTTTGATACCAATAATACCATAAGTAGTCAACGCTTCAGAAGTAGCATATTCAACATCCGCACGTAGTGTATGTAGAGGCACACGACCTTCACGATACCACTCAGAACGAGCAATTTCAATTCCATTTAAACGACCAGAAGTCTCAATCTTGATACCTTGAGCGCCTAATTTCATTGCAGCTTGCATTGAACGTTTCATTGCACGGCGGAAAGCAACGCGTTTTTCCAATTGTTGAGCAACTTGGTCACCAACGATTTGTGCGTTTAATTCTGGCTTGCGAATCTCTTCAACATTTACATGCAAAGGAACTGTAGTCATTGTTTGCAATTCTTTTTTGATTTGCTCAATGCCTTCGCCTTTTTTACCAATGATCACACCAGGACGAGCAGTAAACAATGTTACTTTAATACTCTTAGCTGGACGCTCAATCACCACACGACCAACCGCAGCACGGCGACCGAATTTTTTCATGATGAATTCGCGAATTTTAACATCTTCAATTAAATTAGAAGAAAATGACTGGTTATTGGCATACCAACGAGAAGACCAATCTTTAGTAACTACTAATCTAAACCCACGAGGGTCAATCTTTTGTCC
This sequence comes from Neisseriaceae bacterium, assembly GCA_003963245.1. GTDB lineage: Bacteria > Pseudomonadota > Gammaproteobacteria > Burkholderiales > UBA11063 > Aquella. The sequence continues at coordinate 115,826 of RXJX01000036.1, read as the reverse complement.
CATGTTGTTCTCCTATTTATAACCAACCACTACATTGATATGGCAAGTTTGTTTTTCAATCTTGCTTCCACGACCTTTAGCACGCGCTGTGTGGCGTTTAAGGCTAGGACCCTTATCAATGAAGATTTCTTTTACTTTAAGTGCATCGATATCAGCACCTTCATTGTGTTCCGCATTTGCAATTGCAGATTCAAGCGTTTTCTTAACGATCCCAGCAGATTTTTTAGTGCTGAAGGTCAAGATATTTAGCGCATTGGCAACAGGTAAACCACGTACCAAATCAGCTACTAAACGCGCTTTTTGTGCAGAAACACGAATATTTTTAGCATAAGCTTTTACTAACATTTTCTACTCCTTAGCGTTTAGCTTTTTTATCAGCTGCATGGCCTTTAAATGTGCGAGTTAATGAAAACTCACCCAATTTGTGACCTACCATATTATCAGTAATATATACCGGCACATGAGCACGACCGTTATGTACAGCGATAGTTAAACCAATCATCTCAGGAAGAATAGTTGAACGACGTGACCAAGTTTTAATTGGACGTTTGTCGCTTTTTTCAACCGCGGTTAACACTTTGTTAACCAAGTGATGATCCACAAAAGGACCTTTTTTTAATGAACGAGCCATTTTTATTCCTTACCTACTATTTTCTACGACGATCACGGATGATCATGTTATCAGTACGTTTATTACGACGAGTTTTATAACCTTTGGTTTTTTGACCCCAAGGTGAAACTGGATGCATACCTGCTGCAGTTTTACCTTCACCACCACCATGTGGGTGATCGATCGGATTCATCGCCACACCGCGCACGGTTGGACGAATACCTAACCAACGTTTAACCCCAGCTTTACCATATTGACGTAAGCTGTGTTCGTCATTACACACGATACCAATCGTTGCTTTACAATCCAAATGAACCTTACGGATTTCACCAGAACGTAAACGTAACTGAGCGTAGATACCATCACGACCTAGCAATTGCACTGAAGTACCAGCAGAACGCGCTAATTGAGCACCTTTGCCCGGTTGCATTTCAACACAGTGGATAGTAGTACCAACTGGAATATTGCGCAATGGCAATGTATTTCCTGTTTTGATTGGTGCTTCTGCGCCAGACATAACTGTTTGACCAGCTTCTAAGCCTTTAGGAGCAATGATATAACGACGTTCACCATCAGCATAGCATAACAATGCGATATGCGCTGTACGGTTAGGATCGTATTCAATACGCTCTACAGTTGCAGGAACATCTAATTTATTGCGTTTAAAATCAACAATACGATATTGTTGCTTATGACCGCCACCTTTATGACGTACAGTAATACGACCATGGTGATTACGACCAGAACCACGTTTTTGTGATTCAGTCAAAGCTGCAAAAGGTTTACCTTTGTGCAAGCCTGGAGTAACAATCTTTACAACACCACGCTGACCAGGTGTAGTAGGTTTTAATTTAACGATAGCCATTTGTCTTCGCTCCTGTTATTTCTGATTTGAAGCTAAATCGAAGCTTTGACCTGGTTTTAAGCTGATATAAGCTTTTTTCCAGTTATCACGACGACCATTAAAGCGACCAAATCGTTTTGCTTTACCATGAACATTTAATACACGTACTGTTTCAACTTGTGCGTTGAAGGCAATTTCAAAAGCCGCTTTAATCTCAGCTTTAGTTGCTTGCTTCAATACTTTGAATACTACTTGTTCATTCTTTTCTGCTACAGTATTTGCTTTCTCAGTAATTACTGGAGAAATTAACACATTATATAAATCCATTCTTAGCATGAGTATTGCTCCTGTACTTGTTCAATAGCTTTTTGCGTAAATACAACTTTGTTGCAACGTAACAAGCTATATGGATCAATCTGATGTGCTTCTAATACTAGTACAGTTGGTAAATTGCGCGAAGCGTAATATACATTTTCTGTCATTTCATCAACCACAACCAAAACTGTTTCGTTAGCTAAAGCCATATTATTTAATGCAGCTACGAATGATTTAGTTTTTGGAGTATCAATAGTTAATTCGTTAGCAACTACTAAACGACCATCAGCAATTAATTTTGACAAAATTGATGATACACCAGCACGGTACATTTTACGATTTACTTTGTGAGTAAAATTCTCTTCAGGAGTATTCGGGAATGTACGTGCACCACCACGCCAAATTGGCGAAGACGCTGTACCTGAACGCGCACGCCCAGTACCTTTTTGTCTCCATGGTTTTTTAGTTGATTTAGCAATCTCTGAGCGAGATTTTTGTTTACGGTTACCACTACGTGCATTAGCTAAGAATGCAGTAACTACTTGGTGAACCAAAGCTTCATTATATTCACGACCGAATACCGCTTCGTTTACACTAAGAACACCAGCGTCTTGGCCTTGAACATTAATTAATTTTAATTCCATTATGCACCTGCCTTCACACTTGGACGAACCACTACTTTGCCACCCTTAGATCCAGGAATTGCACCTTTAATCAGGATTAGACCACGTTCAGCATCAACACGCACTACTTCTAGATTTTGCGTTGTAACTTGAACATTACCTAAGTGACCAGCCATTCTTTTACCTGGGAATACACGACCTGGATCTTGGCGTTGACCAATAGAACCTGGCGCATTGTGAGACACAGAGTTACCATGTGATGCACGGTTTGAGCTGAAATTGTGACGTTTAATTGCACCAGCAAAACCTTTACCTTTAGAGGTTCCGGTTACATCAACCAATTGACCAGCAGAAAAAATCTCTACAGATACAGTAGAACCAGCTTGGAAGTTAGCAACTTCTTCGCTAGATAGAGGAAATTCTTGTAATACCACACCGGCTTCAACACCAGCTTTGGCATAGTGACCTTTCAACGGCTTAGTTACACGGTTAGCTTTTTTAGCACCGAAAGTAACTTGAATTGAATCATAACCGTCTGTCGCTTTAGTCTTTACTTGAACCACACGGTTTGCAGCTACTGATAATACCGTCACAGGAATTGACGCACCATCTTCTGCAAACACACGAGTCATACCAAGCTTTTGACCTAATAATCCTAGACTCATTATATTTACCTTTCTTGTTATAACACCCTAAATACCTGCATATCAAGGGCTTGGTTACAATTGACCAATAAAACCCATAGCGATAAACGCAACAGGGAGCAGTATTCTATCATAAAAATGCAATAGCTGCAAATAAATTTATAGGGAATTTCAATTGCTTAGCTAGAAAAATCATATCTCTTGCTTTAGCAAGCATAAATGATAGCGCTTTTAGCCTTGCTTTGTTGGTATAATTCTATAGAAACTTAGTTGATATAAGCTGAAAAACCACCCAATAAAGGAGCCCAAGCATGGAACATTTGGTTAATTTTTGGCCGCTACTGGGTGTAGCGGTCATCACTGTCGCATTTATACTACGAATCAACCCTATGCTGGCAATTATCGCAGCTTTGCTTACCGCTGGCTTTGCAGCCCAACTATCATTAGTCAAAATATTGGAGTTGATTGGCAGTGGCTTTCTTAAAACCCGAAATCTTACTCTACTGACACTATTGCCTCTAGCCGTCGTGGGTTTAATGGAACGCCACGGCTTACGCGAACGCGCACAAGCCTTAATTACTGAATTCAATCAAATGACTTGTGCCAAACTCTTAATTAGCTATCTATTTTTACGTCAGCTTACTGCCTCAATTGGCTTAACCTCTTTAGGTGGGCAACCACAAATGATTCGCCCGATTGTAGCACCAATGGTTGAGGCTATTGCACTTAAACAAAACTCGCAGCTGAGCGATAAATCACGGGAAGAACTTAAAGCATTAGCTGCTGCAACTGACAATATCGGCTTATTTTTTGGCGAAGATATTTTTGTTGCTTTTGGCGCAGTAGCTTTAATCGCAACCTTTATGCATGAACATAATGTTCATATTGAACTGCTGAGTATTGCCTTATGGGGAATCCCAACTGCAATCTTTGCCCTGCTTATTCATAGTGCACGAATTTACTCCGTACAAAGAAAATTATTACCCACGCAAATTGTGATTAAAACGGAGAAAAACTAATGTTATTCACTATTAATCAATTTTATATTATCGTCGGTGTTTTGCTGGCAACTATTGCCATCTTTACGCTTTTGGACAAAACACATCCCAAACGCTTAACTAGTAGTATATTTTGGCTGATCTATGCCTTGATTTTTCTTGTCGGGAATTACTTATCTGAAGCATTAGTTGGTATTATGGTTATAGCGATGGCATTACTTGCTGGTAGCGGCAAAGTAATCGGAGGCAAGCATCAGCAACCGAATCTAACGCAACGACAGCAGGATGCAAAACGCTTTGGCAATAAACTATTCATTCCAGCAGTAACTATTCCGCTCGTGGCAGTAGTTGCTACATTACTCCCCAAAGGCTTCTCGATTGGCAATCTACAAATAATTGACCCCAAAAGTGCGACTATCATTGGTGTGGGAATTGGTTGTATTTTGGCATTATTTATCGGTGCAGCAATTACTAAATCACGTCCAACGCAAGGAATCCATGAAGCACGTAGATTACTCGATGCATTAAGCTGGGCAATAGTTCTCCCCCAAATGCTGGCAATGCTAGGTCTTGTTTTTTCTGCTAGTGGCGTTGATAAAGCCGTAGGCGCAGCGCTCACCAATTATATTAATCTTGATTATAAATTAGTTGCAGTATTAATTTATGTATTAGGCATGGCGCTGTTTACTATAATTATGGGAAATGCCTTTGTCGCTTTCCCGATCATAATGGGTGGTGTGGGTATTCCAATTTTAATCAGTCATTTTGGCGCAAACCCAGCAATGGTTGCAGCAATTGGTATGTTGTCCGGTTACTGTGGAACTCTGATGACTCCGATGGCAGCCAACTTTAATATTATTCCAGCAGCATTGCTTGAATTACAGGATCGCAATCTGGTAATTAAAACCCAGATTCCCAGTGGAATTGGGATTTTATTAGCTAATTTGATTTTACTATATATTTTGATCTAGGTGTATACGGCTATGAAAATAATTCTTCTTACTGGTTTTGAAGCTTTCGGTGGCGAAAAAATTAACCCCTCGTGGGAAGCCGTAAAACAGCTTGACCAACTTATAATCGATGAATATCAGCTAATTGCCCGCCAATTACCTTGCTCTTTTACTGGATCATCTCAGCGTTTAATTCAGCTTCTAGAGGAACTACAACCGCAAATTGTGCTAAATATTGGGCAAGCGGGTGGACGCTTGGATATTTCGCTGGAACGAATAGCAATTAATCTTGATGATGCGCGAATCGCGGATAATCTAGGTGCACAACCAATCGATCAAACTATTATCAAAGATGCTCCCAACGCCTATTTCACTAATCTACCACTTAAAGCGATTCTTCAAACAGCTCGAAGTAATGGAATACCAGCCAGTATTTCCTATAGTGCTGGAACATTTGTCTGTAATCATGTTTTTTATACTTTGATGCACTGGATTAATACATTTAACCCAGCTATCAAAGGAGGCTTTATTCATATCCCATATTTGCCAGAACAAGCAGCCGCATTAGTGGCTCAGCCAAGTATGACGCAAGAAACGGTAATTAGCGGATTGAAGGTTATCATTAAAACAATTATCGCAACGCCGCAAGATATTAGTGCAGTTGGCGGCACTATTTGTTGAGAAACTATGAATATGACTAGCAAGCATAAGCTAGGTGAAAGTTGCATCCAATATACTTTTGGACAGCAAATTAGCGCTGAGCTTTCAAAGAAAATTATCTGTTTGTATTATAATTTGCAACAAGAATTAGATTATGCAAAGTGGCAAATAATTGATATTGTCCCAAGCTATACCGCATTGGCAATCTATTTTAAGCCAAATATTGCAAATCAAACTGGCTCTGCAAAACTCGATAAAATTATTGAACAGCTGTGGAACTCACCTCTTGAAAGCAGTAATCAAAGTGAGACACATATTATCCCGACTGATTATAATGGTGAAGATTTGAAATTGCTAGCTGCACAACACCAGCTAGAGATCAAACAAATAATCACTTTGCACACTAGTCCGCGCTATTTAATCGCAATGCTCGGATTTAAACCATATTTCCCCTATTTGATTGGACTTGATTCACGACTAATCACGCCACGCCGAAGCGTACCACGGATTAATACACCCAAAGGATCTGTCGCAATCGGCGGTACGCAAACTGGTATTTATACCGAGAATTCTCCCGGCGGCTGGCACATCATTGGACATACTCAATTTGAAGATTACCAAAAATTTAAACCGGGTGATTATTTGCTTTTTAAGGAATATTAATTCATGCTAAAAACAAACTGCGATATTGGCGAGCGCGGAGTCGCTCATCCTATTGACGATCAATTAATGCACTATATTGATATTGCCAACATTGCTTGTGGCGGACACGCTGGAGATGCAAATAGTATCGCCTATTACCAGAATTTGGCAACCAGCAATAAGGTTATGATAACGGCCCATTTAAGCTACCCTGATCCAGCTAACTTCGGTAGATTAAAAATGAATATCTCAATAACAGAACTCATCAATTCGTTAACTGAACAGTATCTGCGCCTCCCAGTTGGAAAAATTAAATTTCACGGGGCACTCTACCATGAAGCTAATACCAATGCTCAGCTGGCTAAAGCCTTAGTTCAGTGGATGGAGCAACGACAAGTAAACCTTATTCTAACACCTGATGATAGCCTATTAGCAAACCATGCCAGACAACACAAGATTATGGTAATGGCAGAAGCTTTCATTGAACGTGGTTACCAGCAGTTAAGCGATGGTAAATTAAGCTTAATTCCCCGTGGGCAAGCTGGCGCAGAATTGGATAGCGTAACTCAAGCCTTGGCACAATATCAGCAAATTCAAAATGGAGCGCTGCTTATCGACTCACAACAATATCCAATTATTGCTCAAACTGCCTGTATTCATTCTGATTCAGCGATTGCGCTAGAATTAGCTCAAACAATCCGCAAATTAAGGCACTAAGATGTTTGCAGTCAACGGCGGAGGGATTTATCTGGAAGTTAGTACCAGTAATTACGGACAGCAAGCACTAGGAATCAGCCCAGCAGGGGCTGCTGATCAATTAGCATTTAATATTGCCCATATTCTACTTGGTGAACCAGAAAACTATTGTTGTCTGGAAATTATTTATCCGCCCAAGCAGATAGTTTTTACTGAAGAGGTGATCTTTTGTCTGACAGGTAGTGGCTTTCCTTGGGCTAAACTAACAAGCAAGAGCAAGGAACAAAGCATCGTCCATGCACAAAACTATCGCGCACAGGCTGGCGACATTCTAACTTTAAACGGTGCACGGCAAGGTTTACGGACTTATTTAATAATGAGCAGATGGAGTAACCAAAGCTCGCAATACTTAAATCTGGCACGCGGTAGCTTTCAGCATCATTTTATGCCATATAGCAATGTTCTCTACGTTACCCAAGGACCAGAATTTGACTACTTGAAGCGCGCAGAAGAATTTTTTGCTACAAAATGGGAAATTGACAGTAAATCGGATGCCATGGGTACGCGGCTAATTGGCAATCCATGTGAGCTACGAAGTTACGACATTATTTCTGCACCAGTCGCAGATGGTGTAATCCAGTTTACTTCTGGTGGACCGATTGTGTTAATGCGCCAGCGGCAAACGATTGGCGGCTATCCACGCTGCTTAGTTGTAACACAGCCAAGCTTAAATCATCTGGCGCAAATTCAATTTAGGCAGCAAGTTAAATTCAAACTGATTAGTCATGAGCAAGCACAACAAAATTTACAAGAATACCTAAAGCAATTACAAGTTTTTCAACAAAATATTTTCAAATAAAATACAATATTATTGACAAGCCAAATTAACAGTGTTAGAATTCCATTCCTTTTATTTTGGAAGCTACGGCAAAACCGTATTTGTCTTTATAATGAATTCAATCATTAAAAACCATGTGCAAATAGTAAGAATAAATATTTGCAATACACCGATACCAACATTACCTGTCTTTTATTTTCAAGCATCTCAAGTACCTAGTCGATAAGTTCGTTATAAAAAAATTACTACTTAGTTACAAATAGTTATACAATACCTCCAATGATATATTTGGATATTAAACGTTCTTAACTATTTTGATATCAACCAATAACTTTAAATTGAAATATATTTATTATGCAAAAGAAAAATCTAAGCTTACTTGATAAGCAATTACTCTTTCCGGCACTAATTGAAAGCGTCAAAAAACTTAATCCGCTTAACCAAACCAAAAATCCAGTGATGTTTGTGGTTTATATAGGTAGCATCATGACTACCCTGCTCGCACTCTATTCTGCAACGGGACATGATGCGGGTGGTTCAACTAGTTTTATTATCAATGTCACCATCTGGCTATGGATAACCTTGCTGTTTGCTAACTTTGCCGAAGGCTTGGCGGAAGGTCGCTCTAAAGCGCAAGCTGACAGCCTAAAAAATGCCAAAAAAGACGTTCAGGCTAAAAAACTTAGTAATGCTAAAAATAAAGACAGTATCAATATGGTCTCCAGCAGCACCTTACGCAAAGGCGATATTGTCTTGGTCGAAGCGGGTGATAATATTCCCTGCGATGGCGAAGTTATCGAAGGCTGTGCATCGGTTGATGAAAGTGCAATTACTGGTGAATCAGCACCCGTAATCCGTGAATCTGGTGGTGATTTTTGTTCAGTAACTGGAGGAACTAAAGTTCTATCGGACTGGATTATTGTGCAAATCAGTGTTAATCCTGGAGAGTCGTTCTTAGATCGCATGATTGGCATGGTTGAGGGTGCAAAACGGCAAAAAACGCCCAATGAAATTGCTTTATCGATTTTACTTACCGCACTAACAATTATTTTCTTACTAGTGGTAGTAACCCTATTACCAATGTCAATCTATAGTGTGAATGCCAACCATTCGGGCAGTCCAATTAGTATCACAGTATTAGTTGCATTGTTGGTCTGTTTGATTCCAACTACCATTGGTGGTCTGTTATCTGCCATTGGTGTGGCAGGTATGGGGCGAATGATGGGGGCAAATGTAATTGCAACCTCAGGACGGGCAATCGAAGCATCCGGTGATGTTGATGTACTATTACTGGATAAAACCGGAACTATTACTTATGGTAATCGTCAGGCTAATCACTTCTACCCAGTTGATGGCGCAACTGAATTTGAATTAGCCGAAGCTGCATTTTTATCATCACTGGCAGATGAAACACCCGAAGGTAAGAGTATCGTGTTATTAGCACGACAAAAATACGCTTTAAATGAGCAACAGATCGATCATAGCCATCTGGAGTTCATTCCGTTTAGCGCACAAACACGAATGTCGGGGATTAATTATCAGACACAGCAAATCCGCAAAGGTGCGGCTGACGCGATTAAGAAACTAATGGGTACTCTGGAGGGAGGGAGTTATCCGGCAGACACGCAAAAAATCGTTGATATGGTCGCATCGCGGGGTTCGACGCCTTTGGTAGTTGCAAATAATAATCGCGTGCTAGGTGTGATTGAGCTCAAAGATATTGTTAAGGAAGGTATTAAAGAAAAATTTAACGAACTGCGTGCAATGGGAATCAAAACGGTAATGATAACCGGAGATAATCGCCTAACTGCCGCGGCAATCTCTGCCGAAGCTGGCGTTGATGATTTCCTAGCCGAAGCAACACCTGAGAATAAATTAGCCATGATCCGTGAATATCAGCAACAAGGACATTTAGTCGCAATGACTGGTGATGGCACAAATGATGCTCCAGCATTAGCTCAAGCGGACGTGGCGGTCGCGATGAATAGCGGAACACAAGCTGCAAAAGAAGCAGCAAATATGGTTGATCTTGATTCATCACCAACTAAATTAATTCAAATTGTCGAAATCGGCAAACAGATGCTGATGACTCGTGGTTCACTCACCACCTTTAGTATTGCCAATGATATTGCCAAATATTTTGCAATTATTCCGGCTACTTTTGCGGGTACTTATCCGGTACTCAATCGTTTAAATGTAATGCATCTGGCAACCCCAACCTCAGCAATTATGTCAGCAGTTATTTTTAATGCATTGATTATTGTCTTTTTGATCCCGTTAGCTCTCAAAGGAGTTAAATTTGCGCCAATGTCAGCAAGTAAACTCTTACGCCGTAATTTCCTGATCTATGGAGTCGGCGGAGTTATTGTACCATTTATTGGAATCAAATTAATTGATGTTATTTTGCAATTAGTGCACTTAGTTTAGGATTTAAAAATCATGAAATATATTCGTCAATCGCTGGTATTACTCGCGATACTTACTTTAATTACTGGCGTGATTTACCCACTATTTATTTATGCTATTGGTAAAACGGTGTTTCCAGTTCAGGCTAATGGTAGTTTGATTGAACAAAATGGGCAACTAATTGGCTCTAGCCTGATTGGACAACAATTTAGCCAAAATAAATATTTTTGGTCACGCCCATCGGCAAGCTCAAATAATCCGTACAACGCTCTGGCTTCCGGAGGTTCTAATTTAGGACCGTTGAATCCGCAATTAATTAGCAATGTGAAAGACCGTGTGGCGTTATTACAAGCAGCTAATCCAAGTAATGCACCAATTCCGGTCGATTTAGTAACCGCATCAGGAAGTGGACTAGACCCAGAAATTAGTGTTTCCGGAGCATATTTTCAAATGCAAAGAGTTGCACAAGCTCGCCATCTTAGCGTGAGTCAGGTACAGGAAATCATTGATAAAAATGCTAAGTATCCGCTGTTTGGATTTTTAGGTGAAGCACGGGTAAATGTATTAGCCCTAAACCTAGCATTAGATAAAATTAAAGAGTAATTACTTATCCAACTGCCACAATATAAAGTAAGAATTAGGAACAATGCAACGTAGTGTACATGAGACGTACACGAGGAGTATTGTGACGACATTATTACGATATAGTGTAAGCAGTTACATTAAAGGAGTTTAAAGCATGGAGTGGTTATATATAGCATGCGGAATTATCGCCCTCTTGGTATTTGTTTACCTGTTTGTGGCATTGTTTACCCCTGAAAAATTTTAATTGAGAATATTATGAACTTAGCTTATTTAAATTTAGCAATCTATTTAGTCATTTTGACTGCATTGGCAATTCCCTTGGGGAAATATATTGCTGCAGTTTTTCAAAATAAAATTCGCTATCTGGCAGTAATTGAACGTCCGATTTACAAACTACTCGGTACAAGTGAAAGCGAAGAGCAAAACTGGAAACAATATGCCATTTCGTTAATGATGTTTAACTTAGTCGGAATCGTGGTTTTATTTGTGCTGCAATTATTCCAAAAAAGCTTACCGTTAAACCCTCAACATCTGGATAATTTAAGCTGGGATTTGGCTTTAAATACCGCGATTAGCTTTGTTGGCAACACCAACTGGCAAGCCTACGCAGGTGAAACAACGATGAGTTATTTTACGCAGATGGTAGGTTTGGCGGTACAAAATTTCGTATCAGCCGCGACCGGTCTGGCGGTTGTGATTGCTTTAATTCGGAGCTTTAGTCGTGCCAGCACCAGTTTAATTGGCAATTTCTGGAGTGATCTAACTAAGTCAACTCTGTATGTTTTGCTACCATTATCAATAATTTTTGCAATTGGACTAATGAGCCAAGGAGTTCCACAAAATTTCACAAATTATGCGACAGTGCAAGTACTTGACCCACAAACCATCAGCCAAACTGTCGATGGTAAAACGACTAGTCAAATAATCACGACACAAACCATTCCAATGGGACCTATTGCGTCACAAGAAGCAATCAAAATGATTGGTACTAACGGTGGTGGTTTCTTTAATGCCAACTCAGCACATCCTTATGAAAATCCTAATGCTATCTCAAACTGGCTGGAGATGCTCGCGATTCTATTAGTACCTGCCGCATTATGTTTTGCTTTTGGTAATTTGGTAGCTGACAAAAAACAAGGCTACACTCTCTATATCACGATGAGCATTGTCTTTATCGTACTGGCACTGCTGGTAATGTGTGCGGAGAGTCAGGGAAATCCATTACTTACTCATTTACGAGTAGATCAGCTACATAGCGCACTCCAAAGCGGAGGCAATATGGAAGGTAAAGAAACCCGTTTTGGCGTGATAGGTTCTGGCTTATTTGCAGCAATTACTACTGCAGCTTCATGCGGTGCAGTCAATGCTGCACATGATTCGTTAATGCCATTAGGTGGCTTAGTTCCGCTATTTTTAATGCAGTTATCTGAAGTAATTTATGGCGGTGTCGGTAGCGGTTTATATGGCATGTTAGTTTTCGCTATTCTAGCTGTGTTTATTTGCGGCTTAATGATTGGACGCACTCCAGAATACCTAGGTAAAAAGATCGAAAGCTTTGAAATGAAAATGACCGCATTGGTAATTTTGATTGTACCAATGTTAGTATTATTGGGAACAGCATTATCCTTAATCATTGCTCCCGGACTTGCCGGAATCAGTAATCCATCCGCGCATGGTCTGTCCGAAGTACTCTATGCTTTTACTTCCGCTGCCAATAATAACGGAAGCGCTTTTGCCGGATTAAATGCTAATACCCATTATTATAATCTCATGCTTGGTGCAGCAATTTTCTTTGGGCGCTTTGGCGTAATCTTACCAGTATTAGCGATTGCTGGATCATTAGCTGCCAAGAAGAAAATTCCAGTAAGTGCAGGTACGATGCCAACTAGCGGAGTTTTATTTGCTGCGATTTTGATTGGCACGATTATCATTGTTGGAGCGCTGACTTACGTACCGTCTCTAGCTCTAGGACCAATTGTTGAGCAATTACAGCTCATAAAATAAATACCTAAAAAATCTCCAATTAATCTTGATTGGGGATTTTTATTTAAGCAAGCAACTCCCCATCAAGTATATTTCTCCCCTCACATCCCCACGAGCGACCCACACAAAAACACGGTTTCAATTTTCTACCCAATCACATACAATGAGCTCCTGACAACTTATTATGTATGGGGAATACAAGATGAAAATTAATACAATCAAACAAATCACACTAGCTACTACCATCATTCTTGGTTTAACTGCGTGTAATAGCGGTGGGAACAACAATACAAATACTCCACCGACACAAGCTCTAACACTAACAACAGCACCAGTTAAAAATATACAAAATATCTCAAGTGGTTTAAAAGATCCACAAACTTCCGGCTACACCATGATTGTAGGTGCTCCATACAATACAGCCGGAGACGAACCTGCACGCCAATTTTATAGCGATTTACTGGCACGGATTAAAAATCAGTCAACATTGAAAATTAATCGTATTATGCTGAACGTAGATAATCCCACACAAAATCCTGATATTTATGGCTTAAACAATACAGTTGCTACTAGCGGTATTGCCGTGCAGTTCATTGAATCGGTAGCTGCATATAATTTAACTACTCCAAATAAAATTGAAATCTATGCATACACAGATGTTGAAGCTAATGATCAATTAGGCTGGGGAGCGTGGAATACACCACAAGATGCAGGAAACATTCCTAGCTGTAGTAGTGTAGGACAGCCAGCTAACGACCTTAATCATGCTAATATGTTGAAATCAGTTTGTTGGGCAAGCTATGTAAATAAATTGATTAGTAAGGATAGTTTGACAACTAATGCAATTGCAGGCAATGCTTATGATGGACAAAAGAATGCATTGCAAGATTCTGATGTGAATCGGGAATGGCTATATAAGCAGGAATCACAAGACAAACTAAACTTAGGCTGGATTAGCTCAGGACTAAAACCGTGGGTAAATCTAAATCTTATCGAAATATATGATTTGGATAAAGGGAGTAATTATGCCACACCACGACTAGATACGGTTGCTCCCGACGGTGTTGCTACTCTTACTGCCGCTTATAATCTGGCAACAAAAGGTCAGGATATTGGAATGCCGGTAAGTTATAGCAATGGTGTAGATACACTGACAGGTTCATTTCCGGGTCCGCAAAAACTATTTGCCCGTGCACCAGGGACAGACGAATCTGACTTTGAATCTGGAATAGTTGGTGCAGATATTTATCAATGTGCAATTAATCACGGTAGTAGCGAGTATGGTTGCGATAGCACTTATAGCAGTAATATTGATCTGAATGCCACGCCTGATCAACAAATCATGCAAAGTTTTGGACATATTTTTAATAATACTTCAGATACTGCATTAGCAAATAATATTTATGGTGCGGTACCTTCAGCTGCTGGTGGCGCTAACCCGTGGACAATTCCTGCCAATAATGCTGTGGTGTATTTATTATCTACTCAATATATTGGCCCTGTAGGTTCTTATGCTGGTTCTGGTAAGCAATGTATTGATGGAGCAAATTGTAGCTGTGTTGCCTCAAAATACAATCCACAAGCGTCATGTGGCGATGAAAATGGTTTTGGCAGCTGGGGAAATTATTTGCCACAATTTCAGACTTTGGCAAGTAGTTTCTTAACTTCGCAAGGATGTGATAATACTAATTTCCCAGGCGGCTGCGGAATGGGTGTTTACATGTATGATTATATTCCGAAACAATGGTTTGATAATTAGAATCCTACCTTGCGTATAAAATTAAGTGACTTGTATAAAGCTCGTTCTTAGAATGATCATTACACAGGTCACAATAATAATTACTGCATTACATACTATGTCGATGGACACTCAACCTATACAATAACTTATTAAATCAGGATACTATAAAAGCGTAAGAAATACAAATCAAGGCAACACTGATTATGGTCGATATTGGAATTATACTATGCACAAAAGTCTCATCAAGGTTGTTTTCTTTGATAAAAACAGTTATTAAATAACTTGGAGGTAATGCGCTAATTATAAGTATAGCGATTATTTGTGCCTTATCGATAATATTAAAAACTTTGATTAATAATAATGCAATTAATACTCCAGCAGTAAACTTTAGAAATGAATAAATGATAGCGTAAATAAACTTACTCCGCTCTAACCTAAAGTTAGCACCAAGCGTAACCATAATACAAGGGAGAATTCCCTGCCCAATAAATTTAAATATATTTAAAATATTATCACTTAACAATATATTACTTTGGTTAAAAATAATCGCTACTACAAATGATAATATTATCGGGCTGATAAAGAAATTTCTTAGTTCACTAAGTTTAAAGTTATTATTTTTACCATAAATATAAGCTAAATAATTGACAAAAGAAAATAACATAATTGCATTTACTACGTCTAAAATAATAAATTCAGGTAAGAATTTTCCACTCTGCAATACTAAAATTACTGCAATCCCTATACTACCGCCCTCAGATGTGCACGCAGAAATTACTAAGCTACCAGTATTTTGTTTATTGTACTTTAGTAGCTTACATACCACAATACTTAATGATGCCATTATTAAAACCCACAAGATATTAATTAATGGCAGTACTTTCTGAAAATTTAAATCAATTTGGTTGAATGATGCAAAAATTAACAAAGGCAACATAAAATTAATAATTGCTTTATTAGCAACAGTAATTATATTGTCCATATTTATCTTTCTAGATAAAATACTGCTTAATAAAAAAATAAATATCGAGAATAATATATTGTATTGCATTATAAAATCTCTTTTGTCAAAAATAGCTTATCTATTAACTCACTAACTCCATCTCTTGCCTCTAACATACTAATTTTTCCATTCTTCGCTAATACACATTCTTTAACAGCAGGAATGGCATTTGAAATTGTGTGTGGCATAATTCTGTCATGTTTCATTAACGACAAATCATTTTCCCCATCCCCAAAGAAATGAATCTCTGCATTATTTGGAATAAACTCTAAGACATTTACCTTGTCTATTACATGTGGAACAACATCGACTGCACCAACAGCATCAGGATGTAGATAAACTTGTAGGTCTAATTCATGAAATTCAATAAATGCTTGGATTTTACGTACTGCAATCATAGCATTTTCAAAAAATCGTCCAGTCCAAATAGATTCTTTTGGCTCATTTTCGTAATAAGGTAATTCTAGAGAGTAAATATTTTCACAGAAAAAATCTAAATGCTCTTTTTCACACTTTTTTATAAAATTCATTTTTTCACTAATTATATGACCACCATTCTCACCACAAATAAGATCAAATGTTAAATTAAATTGCTTAAAATGTTCGGACAGAAATTCACAACCTTTGCCAGATGCCAAAAACAGCTTAGCACCATTCTCCTGCAAAAATCGTAGCTGCTTAGCTATAGTGCTATCAAATTCAAGATTTGGCAACTCCAATGTTCCATCTCTGTCAAAGCCAATGTACAAGTTTGAATTATTCACAATTTATCCCTTTCTACTTTTGATTATAGTGTAACTAATGTTATTAAGAACTGTTAGATGAAAATATCAGGTACGCAAATTATCAATAATTTCTCATTTAAATCCTCAAGCATTTAGTTATAAACAAGACTAAATTGTATAAGAGGATTATTTCTTTAAAGTCAAAATTTTTGTATAGTAGATATTCATTATTGTTTATTGCGTGGAACTAAGATTACCAGATACAATCTGATTTTTT
This sequence comes from Neisseriaceae bacterium, assembly GCA_003963245.1. GTDB lineage: Bacteria > Pseudomonadota > Gammaproteobacteria > Burkholderiales > UBA11063 > Aquella. Next base: position 99,286 of record RXJX01000036.1, on the reverse strand, counting down.
ATTACGTGTAATTACAGATCGTTAGACTCGTGCGCTAGTGTTCCTGCAATGTTCTTCTACATATTTACGATTGATTTTGCCTTTCTTCTCTTTGATTTACTTAAATTTGATAAACCTAGTCTTCAATTTTTTAGGTTTTAGTCATAAGAGCAAGAAAGTTAATATCTTACGAAATTTTATCATTACACAGTAGGAAAACATCTAATCAAAAATGGCACATTAATAGCAAAATATGGAATATTGACTTATCTTAATGCCTGAGTTTCTACAGATGATCGAAATCTTGATTTACAACGCAACGCCCTTAGTAAAACTGGATGCAGCAAAATATTTGAAGATCAAATTAGTGGAGTTAAATCCGATATATCTGGTTTAAAAAACCATTAAATATGCTCGTAAAAATGACACATTAGTTGTGTAGCGGTTGGACAGACTGGGACGTTCTCTAAAAGATCTTATTGAAATGGTCAACTTACTCGAATCTAAAAACATTGGGTTAAACCGTCTCCATGAAGATAGGAGTAGTTAGCTAATTGAGAAATAAAGTCTAACGTATCAAAAATCAAGTTGTCCACAAAAGTGGACAACTTTTTTCAAACAAATGAACTATAATAGCTCCTGTTTTCTTATTTTTCTCAACAAATTGCCCTTTATTCGCCCACACTAATTTCTAAGTGTGGGATTTTTTTGTCTAATTACCAGATAGTAACTCGTTTATCTGGCGCTAAATACATTTTGTCACTTGGTTTAACATCAAATGCCTTATAAAAACCAGCTTGGTTACGTAATGGTGCATTACCACGGACTGCGGCTGGCGAATGTGGGTCAGATTTCAGATAAACAATTTGCTGTGCTTCACGAATTTTAGCCCGCCACACACTTGCCCAACTTAGATAGAAGCGTTGTTCACCACTTAAACCATCAATCACCGGAGCTGACTCACCATGTAATGAAATCAGATAAGCTTTATAAGCAATATCCAAACCGGAATTATCCGCGATATTTTCACCTAAAGTTAGCTCACCATTAACATGATAACCTTTTATTGGCATATACGCATTATATTGCGCCACCAAAGCACTGGTTTTTTGTTTAAAGCGCTCGTGATCTTCTGGCGTAAACCAATCATGTAAATTACCTTTAGCATCATACTGACTACCCTGATCATCGAAACCGTGGCTAATTTCATGCCCGATCACCGCACCGATTCCACCGTAATTCGCCGCCATATCAGCTTTGGCATTAAAAAATGGTGGTTGCAAAATAGCTGCGGGGAAAACAATTTCATTAAGTTCAGGATTATAGTATGCATTTACTGTTTGTGGCGTCATACCCCATTCACTACGGTCAACAGGTTTACCAAGTTTATTTAATTCATATTGATAGCCAAATTTATGAGCAGCTATAATATTACCGATCAAATCATTCGGCTTAATCGTCAGTGCAGAATAATCGCGCCAGTGATCAGGATAGCCAATCTTAAGCATAATCGCAGCTAATTTCTCCTGCGCTTTAACTTTAGTCGCTGGAGACATCCAGTCTAATGATTCAATACTTTGACGATAAGCGGCAACTAAATTTGCTACCAATTGTTCCATCTTGGCTTTATTTTCGGCAGGGAAATATTGTTTAACATACAGCTCACCTAGTGCCTCACCTAAAGTACCCTCTACCAAATCCACGCCACGTTTCCAGCGTGGTTTGTTTTGTGGTACGCCACTAAGTACAGTTCCATAAAATTTGAAATTCTCATCGACAAACGCTTTAGATAAATCAGCAGCAAAAGCATCGGCAATTCTCAAGCGAAAATAAGCTTGCCAAGTACTTAGCGGCGTTGCCGTCAAAATATGATTAAACTGACTGATATAACTTGGCTGTGAAATTATCAAAGAATCAACTTTGCTTGCCAAAGCACTACTCTCCAGATAACTCTGCCACGGATAACCGGGAGCTAATTTGTCCAAATCTTTCACAAGGTATTTATTGTAAGTTTTGACCGGATCGCGGTTCTCAACTTTAGTCCATTGTGCGTGAGCTAATTCGGTTTCTAGTGCCACGATTTCTTTAGCTTCTTCTGCTGCATTTTTGTCACCAATCAGGATTAGCATCGTAGCTACGTGCTGCTGATATTTCTCTTTAGTTGCTAGCATATTTTTATCATCGGTTTTGAGATAGTAATCACGATCAGGTAATCCCAAACCAGATTGATAAATATCAGCAACCATAACCGTTGAATCCATCGCATCCTGATGTATCGCAAAATCATAAGGTGTCCCGACACCAATTTGATTAAACTGCGCAATCAATTGCGGAATTTGTTCAACACTTTTTAAGTTATTTACTTCCGCTAATAAACCTTGTATCGGCTTACTACCTAACTGTTCTAATTCTGATTCATTCATAAAGCTATCGTACATGGCTACAATCTTGTAGGCATTGGAGTTAGCAGCTAGATTAGGTTGCTTACTCAAGCCATCCAAAATCCCGCGCAATTGAGTCAATGTATTATCACGCAACTCATTAAACGCACCCCAAGAAGCTTTATCCGCTGGAATCGTGGTTTTATCTAACCATGTACCATTGGTGTACTGATAAAAATCATCTTGCGGACGTACTTTTAAATTACGGTTTGCCAAATCAAGCCCTGAGACTAGTGAATTGGCTGGTGTAGATTTCTGTGTTTGAATATTTGTAGCTGACTCCATAGTTCCGACTCCCCATCCTGAATTAGTTGCCGCTAACAAAATTGCGGTGGTTAATAAACTTTTTTTCATTAAAATGTCCTTCTTTTAATTAGAATGCTTTTAGATTGATCTATATTTAAAAATTGATAAGATAGAATTTACCTTTAAAACTTCATCTTTAATACCTACAATTATATTATTCTTAATATCACCATAGTTTTCTTTATATGTATCTAAAAAAGTCTTATCTGCTTTTCTAAATAGTTTAATATACTGTTCAATTATTTGCAATAGCTTACTATTATCAAGTGTATTTTGCACTGATTGTATTTCATCAATAATAGCAACCAATTTGCTCTCGATTAATAATTTATCTTGAGTATAACGATTACCATTACTATCCATTCCATAATAACTTGATCCTAGCAAAGAATCTAGTCTAAGGTATTCTTGAAAAGCACTGTCCAACTTTAAACATGCATTATTCAATTTGTTTAATAGTTCTACTTTATTTTTAATTTGCCAAAATCTAAAAGTGAGTATACTTGTTAAAAATGATGCTACTATAGCAGCAACGATACTTGTTACTGTAGTAATAATTATATTTTCCATTCTTTAACTTTCTTAGTAATTAACTCTCTTAGTTCTGGAGCATCATTATCTGGTCGACCGATTTCAGGATGACCTTCTAACTGTTTAAAACTTGTCGCAAGATATTGCATTTTAGATTTAAGTTCTTCACTTAGTTTTAATGATGTTGCTATGCTGGATAATCCTACAATATCACAAGGTAGTAACTCGTAACATTATAGCACTAAAGTTAATAGTGTAATTTAGTTTTTAGATTTTTTACCATTCAATCTTTTTAGGATATGACAAACAAGTAAAGACTATGCTAAAATTTAAAAAAATAGCAAAGGAATCAAATGAAAAAAAGTCACTATGTTCCAATATTGGTAAGTGTTTTACTCTCAGCATGTAGCTCAGGAAGCAACACACAAAATACATCTTCGGTTAATAATAGTCAGCTTGCTGAATATAAAGCGCAGTTAAAGTACACAACTTCAATCACTAGCGGTGCTGTGTTAGGAAATCCTGCTGCTACACGTCAACAATCGTTTGTGTCCCCGACAAGAGGAGTGATACTTAATTCAATTCGTGTTACGCTTTTTAATTCAACAAACTGTAGTTACGGCACAGAATCACAAGTGATAACAATGAATGGTGGTGCTGGAGTCTTATTTCCGGCTGGAACTTATACATCAACAGCAGCATCAAATTTATCTTTAGCCTCGCGCTTTAGTGGGGAATCAGTAGCTGCATTTGCTGCCTCGTCAGTAAGGTTTGACTATGGCTACAATGCGGTGGGTGATCAAGAGTCAGGTTGGGTATCCGCAGACTGTATTGAAAGTGGAATAGGAAATTTTGATCCGAATCCACCAGAAGTTTGTACGAATGATCAACCATGTGGATTTAATAGCTTGCAGATAGTAGCATTGCCAGAGTCATTTGTACCTGCAATTTTTGTAACGGAATCACAGTTTACAGGAAATTTACAAGCTGAAGCTAGTACTAGAAATCCATCTGGTACATTTAACGGCCTTACAGGTGCTGATTATTTATGCCAGACGGATTCAAATTTACCCTCTCGTGGGGCTGGTAGTCTGTGGAGAGCATTAGTTTATAATAATAGTTCTACAACAACAAATATTAACTATTATAGATCTGATTATAATACTCTCATAGCAAAAGCAACAGGGGAAAACCTAACCTTTATAAGTTCAGAAGGGGATTATAGTCTTATTAATTCAATAGGTATAGCTCCAGCATTGGTTGTCTGGACCGGGCTTAGTACAAATTCAGTAACGACTTGCCAAGGTTGGACAGATTCAACTTCATCAGACGGGTTGGTAGGGCTCTCAACTGCTGCTACTACCGACTGGGGTGTAGTAACTCCAATGTCTTGTGGCTCTAGTCAGCATTTATATTGTGTACAGCAAACAAATTAGCCAGTTTTTGGGTATAGTTGGTTTGAAAAATACGGCTACGATTTATTAATTCAAAAACTAAATAATAATTTATACGATGCAATTAAACTCATTGCGCTGTGCATTAGTTACTTACCGATGGAGGTAAAATGCAAAAAATTAATTTTGTCATATAGTAAGAGACAAAATATAGATTCTTGGGCGCGAAGTATTAACAAAAAAGACAAACACTCATGTTACCGCAGTGTAGATAAAACTACATAAGGATTCTTTTTTGAAATCCGACAAAGCCCAAGATTAAAAGACGAATAGTATAGATTACCTAAAACTTAAACTTATTGGTATTTGGATAACGCCAGTCGCGAGCAAAGGCAGTAGTAGTTAATTTAGGTCCAACTGCAGCTTGACGCCGTTTGTACTCGTTGATTTTTAATAAATGTGCGACTTTTTTCACATCCTCAGCTGGGTAACCAAGCTGAATAATGTCCTCTACCGAACGCTTACCTTCAACTAACTGCGTCAAAATCGCATCGAGTACTGGATATTCGGGTAAAGAATCCTGATCGCACTGATTTTCACGTAATTCCGCAGATGGCGGACGGGTAATAATCCGCTCGGGAATCACCCGTGACTGAGTATTACGCCAGTTCGATAATGCAAAGACTAAGGTTTTGGGTAAATCTTTAAGAAGTGCAAAGCCACCCGCCATATCGCCATAAAGTGTCGCATAACCAGTTGTCATTTCCGATTTATTGCCTGTAGTTACCACCAAACAACCAAATTTATTTGAAATCGCCATCAATAAAGTACCACGAATCCGCGCCTGTAAGTTTTCTTCGGTAGTATCTTCTGCTAACCCATCAAATAACGGGCTTAAGCTACGCTTGAACTGCGCAAAAATATCGCCAATTATGATTTCTTCATAACGCACTCGCAAAATATTCACCATTTCACGTGAATCATCAATACTAATATCAGCAGTAAATTGCGAAGGCATCATTACAGCATGCACTTTATCATGTCCTAAAGCATCAACAGCAATTGCCAACGTTAAAGCAGAATCAATTCCACCCGATAAGCCTAATACCACACCTTTGAAACCATTTTTACCAATATAATCACGCAACGCCAATATCAAAGCATTATATAATCTAGCTTCAGTTGATTCAGGATAATTATTCAGTGCGTTAATAGTACTAAATCCAGCTTTAGAATATTCTAGATATGCTAATTGCTCTTCAAATGCAGGCATGGCAAAGATTTTTTCACCTTGATTATTCAACGCAAAAGAAGCACCATCAAAAATTAGCTCATCCTGTCCGCCAACCTGATTAACATAAACTAACGGAACATTATTTTCATTTACTCGATAGCTCGCTACCTTCAAGCGTTCTTCATATTTACTCACGTCAAATGGTGATGAATTCACTACAAGAACAAGTTCAGCCCCTTGCTCGACGCTTTCAGCAAATGGTATCGTATCCCACATATCTTCACAAATAATCACAGCACAATTAATTCCGTTTACCGGAAAAACTACCGCTTCTGCACCGGGTGTAAAGTAACGGCACTCATCAAATACCCCATAATTGGGCAGCAACATTTTGTCGTAACGCCCAAGAATATTACCATCACGCAAAACGAATAGACTATTATAATTTTCCCCACCACTACGATATGGACAACCGATCAACATGGTAATTCCGTCGATTGCCAGCATGCGATCAAGCTCACGTTGTGAACGCAAGTAAAAATCATTACGCAGCAATAAATCCTCCGGCGGATAACCGCTAATTGCTAATTCAGGTGCAATAAACACATCTGCCCCATTGGCTTTAGCAATATTAATTTGGTGAATTAATTTATCCGTATTGCCAGTCAAATCACCAACCGTAGAATTCATCTGATAAACCGCTAATTTAATCTTCTGACTCATTTTAATCTTAAACCCTTAAACTATAATTAGCGTAACATACCGGGATATTGCCATAATCCTGCCGTACGCAAAGTATCACGAACAATCAAAGCTTTTTCCAAACTAGTAGCAGGAACTACATTTGGCGTATTTCCCCAATCCCATGCTACTACATTATTAACATCAACAGCATAATTCAAATTGGCTGCAGCTTGCTCTAAAACTGCAGTTGCTCGACGAATGTGGCTGGCTGAAGTTACCAAAATCACCTGTTTGGCAGCCAAATTTTTAATCAATGCCATACTATTGAGCGCATTACTTACCGTATCAACTGATTTATCCTCAACGATAATACTTTCTGGCTTAATTCCTTTATCAATCAACCACTGGCGCATCAAAAATGATTCGGTGACACCAGCCTGTGCTACACCACCACTAACGATAATTTTAGCATTAGGATAGTGCGCGGCTACTGATTGCGCCACTTCCAAACGTTTGACTAATTTATCATCCATACTCCCATCATTATGCAAGGCGTAACCTAAAACTAAAATAACCAAGTCACTGCGCTGATCAATCTCGCTGGTTTGCATGATGTTAATTTGTAAATCACTGGCATCATCTGCAATCTCCAGAGCCTCACGATAACGAATCATCTCAGGACTTTTGACTTGTTTGAGTTTATTCAAATAATTAGCAAACGTAGCGCTTTCACCAACAGCATTCGCATACCCCGCTTCATAAACCCAAGTCACAGGATAATTTGGCACCTGGCTCTCAATCATCTGATAGGTTTGTCGGGCTTTACTTAGATCACCTTTTAAAACTTGGGTAGCAGCTAAGGAATAACTTAAATCCAAGCGTTCCGGTGCTAAGTTATGCGCCTGTAATAAGGATGCTTCGACTACATCCAAATTACCTTTAATGGTTACACCAAGGAAAACCTTACTTTCAAACTGCTTAAGATCACCACCACTATTGAGATATGTCAAAGCCTGCTGCTGTAATTGTATAATTTGTGTTTGTTTATCCAATTGTGGCATTGATAGCACATCGATAGCCAACACAGACTTCAATAATACCCCTAGCAATAAAGCTAGTCTTACTTTATTTAATAACTTCATCTATAACCCAACTCCATAAATCTAATAAAACCATTTAATCTGCTTAATCATAGCCTAAAATACTGCATTTTTCAATACTCGTAACACATTCCCATGAAAGATTTTTTCAATAACTCGCTCACTAAACCCTGCATTTTGCAATGTAGCTACAAGCTTTGGTAAATCAGCAATTGATTTAATTTCATCGTCAACAGAGCGACTACTAAATCCATCAAAATCATTACCAATTGCCAAAATGTCTTCACCAGCTATTTGGTAGATATGCTTTATATGCGCTACCATTTTACTTAAGCGAATTGTTTTATCTTCGCTATCCAAAAAATATGGCACACAATTAACCCCGATCACACCACCATTATCGGCAATACCACGAATTAGCTCATCTGGTAAATTGCGCGTATGCCCACACAAAGCCCGTGCATTTGAATGACTGGCAATAATCGGTAATTTGGCAATCTTTAACACATCCCGCACACCTTGATCAGCTAAATGCGAAACATCTACCAACATACCCAGTTGTTGCATCCGCTCAACCATCTGATAGCCAAATGGCTTTAAGCCACGCGTTTGATCAATGCAGCTTGGTACTCCAATATGACTTTCATAATTCCAAACTAAGGTAATGTAGCGCACACCCAATTGATATGCTTGCTCTAGCTGCTCGAGATTACGAATAAAGCCACCTTCTTCAACGCAGACGAATGCAGCAAGTTTCCCACTTTGAGAAACGCGTTGCAAATTAGCATAATCGCGAACTAATTCAATGCGCTCTGAGTTAAGCTCAATTTGCTGAATTAAAAGATTGTATAATTTAACAAAGTGCCACCATGGATCGACCTGATATTTATCACACGCTTTCAAATTTAACCACAGCACAAAAAACTGCGCTAATGAATCTGCCTGTTGCAACCGCTCTAGATCAATATGTAACTCATTTTTTGCCAAATTGCCAACCGGAGCATTTAAAATAAACTCTTGTTCAGGAGAATAAGCGTGTGGGTCATAATACAGTGCGGTAATGGTATCTGCATGCAAATCAATTAACTTCATTGCCTAACTTTCGAGTAATCGTGTAATAAACATCCACTCTTCCTGTGTCACTGGAGTGATAGATAAGCGATTACCCTTTTGTAAAACTTTCATCATTGCTAACTCAGGGTACTGGCGTAACTCATGAATCGAAATATATTTAGTCTTCTTGACAAACTTAACATCAACGCACCACCAAACTGGCTTCTCCGTAGTCGACTTTGGTTCATAATATTCATTTGCTGGGTCAAACTGAAAACTATCAGGATGTGCTGCAGTACTTACCTCTACAATTCCATAGATACCTGGTTCTTTACAGGATGAATGCCAAAATAATGCTTTATCTCCAATTTGCATTTGGTCACGCATAAAGTTACGCGCTTGATAATTACGAATTCCAAACCATTCAACTGACTGGTTGGGAAAATTCGCCACATCGTCAATACTAACTTCGCCCGGCTCTGATTTCATTAGCCAATATTGCATAATATTATCCTCTGATTAAAACATTTTCCCGCCATTTTAGCATTAATCGAATTGCAATTGACATGCTTTAATTGTTACAATCATGGAACTAACTCTTTTAAGATAACGTTATTATTTAAATAATAACGTTTGACCTTCAACGTGGTTGCCGCGTTTGTTACGTATTAGTTTTAAAATACATTGTTTGCATATAGAGGCCAAGTAAGTCGCACAGGATATAAGAGCCCATTCGCTCGGGCAAATTTTAACTAACGAATAGAATTATTAGCATGAATTTTCTAAAACACAAACGTAATCTTCTGCGCCGGAACAACTTATTTTTTGCGGTAGTAATAATCATAATTAGCGTAGCTATTAGTTTTTATGCGCAAACTGATTCATCACAGCAAAATAAGATTCACGCGCAGGTAAAAAATCAGTTAGCACAAAATAAATCGCTTATATTACCACAAAACACCCTCGCCTCCTCCTCAGATGAGATCAATAAAAAAAATACCGCCTTAACTAACTTTAAAGAACTACATTCGAGTATGATCCTACCCTATCGTGAAGATTATTCTCCCGATGACGAAACTGGGGCGGTAAATCTGGATAGCCTTAGCAGTAATTTATTTCATACACCAAGGACAGTAACTTTTAATAATCTCACCAATAATATGGCAGAAAGTAATAGCAGCAATTTCATCTGCCCACATGATCTACCCTTTGCAATTAGCTACCAGCTAGAATCTACCACACAACGAAAGACTTTGTACGGTCAGGTCTATAAAAATGCTTGCATTGAGCAACCAGGAGGATCAGCTAATAACGATATTCTGTATGGAGAAAATCAAAATATTGATAGTTTTGGTAAAACAGAACAAATGACAGCATTTAAACCAATAAACCAACCTGAAGGTTGCCACTTAGCAATAAATAACATTAAAGCCCCAATTAAAATTAGTGAAAGCGCAACTATTATTACACCCATCACGACTATAGTAAATGATAAACCCATAATCATCGGCTATAAGCAAACGACTAATTTAAATATTAATTGCTTAAACATCTGCAATTCTATGCTTAATACTATTTGCGCTGCTGGCGACACCATCAATATTACATACTGTAAACAAACGATTAGTGCAGCCTATCAACGTAGCACAATCTACTATTTACGAAATATCCGGCAAAATTTTTGTGCCTGCCAAGTCTATAGCCCTCTTTATGGCGGCTACTCATTCACCAATGCAGTTGATATCGAAAGCGCAATCACTTACCACAACCGCTTAAGCAGTGTAACCTGTAGCAATATCCAACAATAGATTGATTAACTAACACCCTGTTATGCGTTAAGTTACTGATTTATTTTGTGCGCTGCAGCATTTACGGGGTAAAGTTTTCGGTAGATGTAATTTAGTAATCCACTCATTTATGTGATAGAATAAACACTCAAAACTATAATATCTAAACCAATGGTCAATTAATTCTAATTCGAGGAGAAAAACATATGGCTTACATTGAGTCATCTTCAAATAAACAGCCAAGTCTGTTTTCTGCTATTGCAATCGGTGTAGGTTGTATCATCGGAAGTGGATGGCTTTTTGCCAGTTATAAAGCATCCAAGTTTGCTGGTCCAGTTGCTATGGGCTCATGGGTCGTTGGTGCACTATTAGCTTTGTTAATTGCATTACTTCTAGCAGAAATCGCAACTTACTACTCAAAGGAAACTGGTTTATTTGCCAGATTGTTAACGCTAACGCATAATGGTGATTACGGTTTCATCATATCGTCTTCTAATTGGTTTGCTACCATTATCACCATTCCGGCAGAAGCTGAAGCATCTGTGCAATATTTAGCAATGGCTTTTCCTAAACTAAGTGAAGATGTATTCAACAACAATCACTTTACTCACTTAGGAATCACCCTAGTTTGTTTGATCATGGTTCTTTACGGTTTACTAAACTATTGGGGAATTAAACTGTTAGCTAAAGCCAATAATACCATTACCATAATTAAACTAACTGTTCCGGCACTAACCGCAATTATATTTTTTGCTGCAGCCTTTCATCCAAGTAACTTTACTGCCTACCAAGGAACAGTTGCTCCATATGGCTGGGATAAAATGTTTACAGCTGTTGTAACATGTGGTATTTTTTATTCATTCTATGGCTTCAGCATGATTACCGTATTCTCCAAAGAACTAAAAAATCCACAACGCAATATTCCGTTAGCCCTTGCTGGTTCAGTATTAATTTGCCTAGTAATTTATCTAATGTTGCAAGCATCATTTATTGGTGCAGTGCCTACTAATTCAATTATTAATGGCTGGCACCATCTAGACTTTACTTCACCATTGGCGCAGCTAGCAATTATTATCGGGATCAACTGGGTCGCAATTGTTCTTTATGTTGATGCAATGATTAGTCCATCAGGTACTGGTATCGTTTTTGTGGGTTCAAGTGCGCGAATGTTTACTGGCATGGCAGAAGACAAACAAATGCCCTCAGTTTTCGCCAAAGAACATCCAATACATGGTATCTCACGCTTATCAATCTTTGTTACTTTAATCTTTTGCATGATTCTAGTGGTATTCTTTGATAACTGGGATAAAATCATGATTGTGGTTTCAGTATTCCAGTTAATTTCATGTTTAGCAGTACCGATTGCATTTTGTAAACTTCGTAAAATTGATACTGATAAGCCACGTCCATTTAGAATGCCCGGTGGAATTAGTTTAAGCTATATTGCATATTTGGTAGTAAGCTATCTATTAATCCAGTGTGGATTCATGCCTTTGTTGCTGTCTCTCGTATTCCATGCAGTATTCTTTTTAATCTACTGTGCTGTGTATTACAAAACAGTGTCGGGTACAATCAAAGCATTTTTATCCTCATGGACAATGTTCGTTTATATGGCAGTTGTAACGGTATTTGGTTATTTCCAAGATCTTGGTACTCTAACAAGTACAATTCACCTAGTAGCATTTATAGCTGTTGCCACTCTGAATTATTACTTCCTACTTAACCAAAAGGGATATAATCCACAAATAGTACGTAACTAGTTTATTGTTCCTCAATAAAAAACGACGACTAAAATTATTAGTCGTCGTTTTTTATCTTCTTTCATTATCTTCTTTCATTTTTTTAAACAGTTTCAATGCTGTCCTGAAATATTAATAATTTTCAGGAAAGAAATTGCGTTCAACCATTTCAATTAAGATATGAATAACCTTAATATGCAGTTCCTGCACTCTATCAGCAAAAGCACCTGCTGGAGTGCAAACAGAAACATCAACTAACTTGGTTAACGGTGATCCTTCCCGCCCGCTTAAACCAATCACAGTCATTCCCAGCTCTTTCGCTTTTGCTACAGCCTGCAACACATTCTTACTTGTTCCACTGGTACTAATTGCTAATAAACAATCACCTGTTTTACCATGTGCATCCAAATAACGTGAAAATACTTCAACATAACCATAATCATTCCCGACACAAGTCAAATGCCCAGAATCAGCAATAGCTATTGCTGGTAGCCCCTTTCTTGGTTTACGATACTGTCCAGTTAGCTCTTCGGCAAAATGCATAGCATCACACATTGAACCACCATTACCACAGGAAATAACCTTACCACCATGCTCAAAAGTTTTAATCAATAGCTGTGCTGCTTTGTGAATCGATTCTATACTATCAGTATCATTTATCAATTGATCTAACGCACGCTGAGCCTCAGTTAAACTATTTAAAATATCACTTATCATAATACTACTCACTATGAAATTTATCCTTCAAAATCTTGCTGCCGCTTACCCTTATATACACGGAAAGCAAAAACACCTAATGCAACTAACGCTAGCCCAACACAGATATAAAACATCATCACAAAATTTCGTGCTTGTGGTGGCTGACTTAGGTTAATACATTGTTGAATTTGTTGGCTCTCTGTATTTAGCAACGCTTGTTGTTGGCGGAGATAAATTGTACTTTCATAACCGCTTTTGCCATTACAGACCAAATCATAGTAAGTTTTACTATCATTGTCTTGAATCAATCCGCTGCTTTCTTCCATCACAGAGATTCGTTTCAGAATGTTTGGTCCATAAACAACACCCGAACATAAATTTAAACTAGCAATAAATTGCTGCGTGATAATTACAGACTCTGGAAATTGCTGACTTATTCCGCGATAGCGTTGGCTACAATGAATACTAGCTGATGCGTCGGCTTTAAAATGGGTAACGCGTGAAGGTCTCTCGCATTTAATTTGATAACCATAAATGGTAGGGTTATTAGTACAAAATTGCTGGTAAAGTTGCAAAGAATTATCATCTTGATCCTTGGCAACCGTAGTTTTACGGTGCTTATGCGTTCCGCCAACGCCAAATAAGCTATTAATGGATCCCATTAAACTAGCATAACTACATCCAACCCAGCAAACCAATACAATTAAAACCAATCTACGCATTCAGCTAGTTTCCTCAACATAAAACGATATCAATTACTTAGCTTTTGCTCTAACGCTGAATACTCATCCTGCATATTTTCAAAATATTTAATTGTTTTAAGACGCAGATCGTAGGCTGCTGGCTCATCGCACACAATTAACGCCTTACGGTGATATTGCAATGCTGTAATCGGACACATACTCGACACGGCACCTTCAATTGCTTGATAAACTGCCGGAGCCTTCGCCAGACCTTTAACCATAATTACTACATCTTTAGCTTGCATAACAGTATCAATACCAATTGTTAATGCTAATTTTGGAGTTTTACTGATATCACCATCAAAGAAACGTGAATTAGCAATAATAGTAGATAAATTTAGATCTTTGCTTCTGGTTTTAGATGCTAACGACGACCCAGGTTCGTTGAACGCCAGATGTCCATCTTCACCAACGCCACCCAATTGAAGATGAATCCCGCCTAATTCAGCAATTTGCTCCTCATATTTCTCACATTCCACATCTAAATCAGCGGCATTACCATCCAAAATATGAATATTAGCTGGATTTATATCTATATGGTTAAAAAAGTGATGATGCATATAGTAGTGATATGACTCAGGATGATCTTCAGCCAAACCAACATACTCATCCATATTAAATGTCGCAACGTATTTGAAACTAACCTTGCCTGCTTTATTTAGCTCAATCAGCTCACGATACATATCCAATGGTGTCGAACCTGTTGGTAAACCCAACACAAATAAGCGATCTGCACTTGGTTTAAAAGCATTAATTTTATCGGCAACATAATGTGCAGCCCATTTACCAATATTATGTTTTGAAATTAATAACCGCATAACAACTCCTTTAAGTTAAGTTTTGTAAGTATAATTGCTCTAATTCATTGGACAGCCGCTTACTGGATACAGGATAAAGCGTCTTTAGTTCCTGTGCAAAAAATGAAACGCGTAACTCTTCAATTTTATATTTAAAATCATACAGCTCACGTATAATAATTTTGTTGCGAGCCTCTAATTCATCAACATAATTATACCATTTATCATAAAGCTGATTGACCTCATCTTCAAGAACTCGATCGCGTTGATGAGTCTGAGAATATTTACTCATTCGCAGCAAGATTGCCTGTAAATAACGCGGATAATTTTGCAGGTTAACGAACCGCGTAAAAGATAAAAACTCCGGATAGATTAAGTCATCCAACTGAAGGTTAATTGATTCTGAGAGTGGATGCTTAGTTAGCTTTAATTTTATCTCCTGATATAACTTAGCTAACTTGAGCAAACAACTATTAAATTCCTGCAAACAGTCACTGACTTTGGCGCGAATAGCCGTAATCATAGCCTGAAATTGATCCGCACTTAGTGCCATTGCTTCAGTTACAACTTCGCTAATTGCCATATTTAAAATATAGTTACTACAACTTAGCACCAATTCATCTTTAGTGTAGATATCTATTAAAGCCATCGAAATTTCAGCAAACCCGATCAGCTTTTTACTCTGAAGATATTTTTGCTGCTCTTTAAGCTGTAGTTTAATTAATTGAACCAAACCTCGATAAGAGCTACTTCGCGCTTTAGCTAGTTCTGAGACGACTCCGAAACTAATACTGCCATCTTTTTCGATTATTAGACTATTATAGCCAGTTAGTTGCTGCTTACCTGTACCAAGTTTAACCTCTTGCAACAAATGAGCCAATTCAGGGATATAAGCAGTAATTTTGCTAACCTGATGATTGGAACTATGTTTAACTACAATCTCATTTAAGCGCGATGTCAATTTAAGCCTAAGCTCCGCTAGATTATCTCCGTAAGCAATAACTTTTTTATTATCAACAATCCTAAAATGACAACGCAGAGGAATAGGAAACTCGACTTTAAGTAAGTCTGGATAATTAAGCTTAATTTTTTTATACTGATTTGCATAATCAATAAACTGTTGCAAGAAACTCTGTTCACTATCAGCAAACTCTAAAAATTGGCTGATCGACTCTTGCTGCGGATTAAACTGTAAGCGCTGTGATTTTGGTAATGCCTTGATCAAATAGGCAACTTTATCGCGAATCAAGCCCGGAACTAACCATTGAAATATATTCTCATCAATAATAGCCAGACAAGACAGATCAATAAGTGCAATTACCCCATCTTCAGAACTACTATGATCAAAAACGTACTTTAATTTAATCTTCTGCTGGTTATTAATAATTGAATCAGGAAATAAATTAATTGTAGCTGTACTTGAGCTAAACCGCTCAATCATTTCTGCAAGGTTAATTTTAAGCGTTGCCTCATTCTGGATAATAAATTGCTCTAGACTTGGGATATCAAATACATCGGCAGGAAGTCTGCTATCGTAGAAAGCATAGAGTTCATCATCCATAATAGTTAATGAAGTGCGCAGCTTATCTTCCAACTTTTCCAGTTCGCGGATGACTTGCTGATTATGCTGTAAAAAAGCATAATTCTTCAAAATTTGGTTAGCAGCTAATCCTTCCCGAATAAATACTTCACGAGCTAACTCAGCATTAAGCGTTCCCAAAGATACCTTAGTCTGGCTAATTTGTAAGCCATAAAGTAACGCTGATTTTGTCGCCACCACCTCACCGCGCTTTTTATCCCAGTGCTCATGATTATAGGTATATTTGTACAAATGCTGTGCAACTTGATTTAGCCATTGTGGTTCAATGAAGGCACTATTACGCGCATACAAACGTGAGGTTTCCACCAAATTGGCAGTTACCATCCATTTCGCACCGTCAATAATCGCAGAAGGATGAATCAAGAACTTACGTCCATTGGTACTTAAATAATAATTTTCAACTATATCACGTTGCCCAATATTAACTACAAATCCAGCTAATAACGCCGTATGCAAATTGCTATAACTCGCAGGAGAATTATTCTCCCGATAACCAAGTGCGATCAGCGATTCTTTTAGTTGACGATGCAGCTCATGCCATTCACGTAAACGGAGTAAGGAAACAAATTGCTTGTGACATACTTCTAATAATTTTTTATTGGATTTTTTATGTGCTAATTGCTCATGATACCAGCGCCAAAGATTGAGAATTTGCATAAATTCAGATTGTTTATCTGCCCAAATAGTGTGCCGTTCACGACTTAGTTGTTGCTGTTCCAAAGGAAACTCCCGCGGATCTTGAATCGCTAAAAATGCGACTATCACCAGAGCTTCTGACAAACAGGCAAACTGCTCTGCCGCAGCGATTAAAATGCGCGCTAGCTGTACATCAACTGGAAGTTGAGCTAATTTGCGTCCTAAAGGCGTAATTTCATTATTTTCGCCAATGGCACCGACTTGGTACAAAGTACGGAATCCGTCATTAAATGCTTTGTTCTCCGGCTGATCTAAAAATGGAAAGCTTGCCGGATCACCAAGATTTAGACTAAGTAGGCGCAAGATGACATTTGCCAGATTGCTCCGCAATAGCTCCGGTTCAGTAAATTGGGGACGCAGATTAAATTCTTGCTCACTAAATAAGCGCACGCATAAGCCATGACTCACCCGTCCGGCACGCCCAGCACGCTGTCGACTGGAAGCCTGCGAAACTACTTCAACCTGCAGCTGTTCAACCCGATTACGTAAACTATAGCGTTTAACTCGGGCAATTCCGCTATCAATTACAAACTTAACTCCAGGAATAGTCAAAGAGGTCTCTGCAATATTGGTTGCCAAAATAATCTTTAAACCACCCTCATTGCTAAATATTCTAGCTTGCTCTTCATTATTTTGCCGCGAATATAATGGAAGTAAAGTACAATGTTTTAGATCAGTTTTACGTAAATAGTTAAGACCATTCTTAATTTCACGCTCACCTGGCAAAAATACCAAGCCATTACCCCTCTCAACGGATAAAGCCGCATCAATTGCTTGATAAATCGCCTGATTGAGACTAATATCATCATCTTCCTCACTATAAGGTTGATAAATAATATCTACTGGATAAGTCTTACCACTGACATTAACTAACGGTGCATTCCCAAAAAAGCGCTGCAGCTTTTCATTTTCAATCGTTGCCGAAGTAATGATAATTTTTAAATCAGGACGACGTTTAACCAGTTGTTGTAAATAGCCCAAAATAAAATCAATATTTAAGCTACGCTCATGTACCTCATCAATAATTAATGCCGAATATTGCAAGAGTAATTTATCATTCTGAATTTCTTGCAATAAAATCCCATCCGTCATTAATTTAAGCATTGTTGAATGACTGGTACGATCATGAAAGCGCATCTTATAGCCCACCAGATTATTTTCATGGTTGTGACAGCCAAGTTCTTCCGCAATCCGCGCAGCCAAAGAACGCGCCGCAATTCTTCGTGGTTGTGTATGCCCGATTAGACCGTTAACACCATAGCCTAGCTCAAGTAGTATTTTAGGTAACTGAGTAGTTTTACCTGAGCCGGTTTCTCCACAGATAATCGTCACTTGGTTGGCAACAATTACTTGCTGAATATTTCTTACTTCTTGACTAACAGGTAATTCCGCTGGATAATTAATCTTGGTTTGCGCCAGTAATTCTTGCCGAAGCTGCAAATTAGTCAACTCGGATTGAATCGACAGTATCAATTTAGCAAGACGTGCAGGCTGTTTTTCCAAGCGGTGCAATTGATTCAACCAATAACGTTTATAGGTTGAATTACTCTGTTCAATTAGATTAATAAGTTCTAAATTATTCATATTTCCATTACATTAAAAAAGCTTCACCACTATGGCGAAGCTCTAAGATTAGATTAAGTTTGCTGGCGCAACCAGTCAATAATCTGCTGATCAAACTGCTCCGTTAGCTTATTGATACCTCTTACGTACCCATCAGGACCGACACTAGTAGGTATTGTATTATCAAATACTTTGCTAGCAATAACTTTATTACTTTCTAAATCAACAAGTTCAGAGGCAATCACAAGTCGCGCTACTGCATGTTGGTTATTACTATCCAGCTCTTGACGCATCAGAATTAAGAACGTAAGAAGGCGATAACGTGCATCAGCTAGCGCATGGCTAGTTGCAATATTTTTAAAGACGCATGATGTAGCTATTTTTTTACCAAGTTCCTGAGACATTAGCTCAGTTGGTAAAGAAACCCATTGGCTATAGCCAAAAGTATTAATTTGGTAACTACTCTCAGTACTATAATACATTTTATTTAGGTCATATGGTGGATAACCTCGCATCGGTGAAATATAAATAATGTTATTATTATGCGGATTAGGGCAATTTATAGAATTACCACTCACCGTCCTATCCATTATTTCATAATTTGCTACCGGACGTTGCTGTACTGGACTTAAAAGCCCGCAACCAGAAATAATTAATACAGGTGTTAACATAATTAGTTTATTAATTAATTTACGCATCATTTACTCTCCAGGTCCGGCAACAGGTGCCGCTTTTCCACGCACAATTGCTGATGGATCTTGATTAATTGTTTTTATTAGCTCATTGAACTGAACTGTCGTACTATTCATATTACTAACCATTTGGTTAATATTTGGCAATAATACCGTATTCACATTACGTAGCGTATTATTTTGCATAGTATTTAATACTTTATCCAAAGAAACGCTATTTTGCTGCAATGATTTAGACAACGCACTTAGCTGGATAATTGCATCATTCAAATGCTCCGTATTTTGATTAACATTATTTAAGACTTCACCAACCATGTTAATTGAAGATGCGATACTATCCGATTGTTTCGCTACAGCAGATGAAATTTTATCCCAGTTTGCGATAATATTTCCAACATGATCAAGGTTTTTCTCGTTCAATAAAGCCTTAACTTGAGATGATATGTCTTTAACATTGGTCGTAACACTCTGAGCTTGTTCAGAAAGGCTAAATAATAGCGAAAGCTTTGCAGGGATCTGTGGATAAGGTTCTGTATTATGAGGCTTAATCGCCACAAATGACTCCCCTTGTTGCAAATTCAACGCAACATACGACATACCCGTTACACCTTGAGACTTCAAAGTTGCAAAAGTAGCCGTAGTAATATTTATGCCTTGTGTAATATTTATATCAACGGTAACATTACGCGGATCTGTATTATCAAGTGTAATTGCCTTTACTTTACCAACCTCAACACCGTTATATTTTACTACTGAATTAGTGGTAACACCATCTACTGGTTCATGAAAAATAATACGATACGTATCATAGTTTTTACGGTTTGATGCCGAAAACCATAGTAGCGTTGCCACAATTAGCCCGATACCAAGGAGGACAAATGTCCCCACAATTAAATACTGCTTTTTATTCCTCATTCATGAGACCTTTCTTGCCTAGAATAATACGCTTTGGTAATTTTACCACGCGTTCCGTTAAAATACTCGTATAAACCTTGAATATCAGGACGATTAGCTGCATTCATAACACTATCATGAAGCATTACTTTTTTATTGCTTAAATATATGATTTCATGACTAGTATGCCAAATAGAGTCCAAGTCATGTGTAATCATTATAACAGTCAATCCTAATTGCTCTTGCAAACTAATCATGAGCTCATCAAAAAGCGCTGCACTATTGGGATCCAGCCCAGCAGTTGGCTCATCCAAAAATAGAACTTTTGGATCTAAGGCTAGCGTACGAGCCAATGCGACCCGTTTTTGCATACCTGGACTAATTTCCTTAGGATATTTATTATACGCAGCACTATTCAAACCAGTTATTAATAATTTTTGATATGCAAGTTCTTTAACCGTATTATAAGAAAAATCAGTATACTCCAAAATTGGAAACATCACGTTTTCAAGTACCGTATAAGAATTATACAATGCACCTTGTTGAAACATCATTCCCATTTGACTTAGTGCTCGCTTGGTATAAGGATCTTCTAAATCATAACTGGAGATTTTTTCTCCCATTAAATAAATCTCACCTTCGGTGATTGGCTGCAACATTAGAATTTCACGGATCAGAGTTGTTTTACCGCAACCACTGGCACCAATAACGGTAATTATACGATCAGGATAAATCGTCAAATCCAAATCTTTATGAATCCACTCATCACCAAATTTAGTGCCCAGCTTTTTAACTTCAATGATTGGTTTTTCATGACTAACTCGCATTACACCCCCATTGCTTTAAAGAGAATTGCAAATAATGCATCAACCACAATAATCAAACAGATTGAGATAACTACACTTCGAGTCGTCTGAATACCAATACTATCAGCATTTGATTTGACCCTAAAGCCACAAAAACAGCCCACCATGCCAATAATCCATGCAAAGAAAAAGCTTTTAACAATGCCGACCCAGAAATTATTAATTGAAACATAAGTTTGTAAACGCATGATAAAAAGTGAGTAGTCAACCCCAAGCAAAGGATTAGCAAATAACATTCCGCCTAGCATACTTGCAGCATCAGAAAGCATAGTCAAAATTGGTAATGCAATAACTAAACCTATTACTTGTGGGGCAACTAGTCGGCGCATTGGAGAAATTCCCATTGTTTGCAAAGCATCAATCTCTTCCTGCACCTTCATTGTGCCAATCTGTGCTGCAATTGCGGAGCCCGTCCGTCCTGCAACAATAATCGCCGTTATTAGAGGAGTTACTTCTCTAAGCATCGCAATTCCAAGAAAGTTAACCACATAAACGTTAGCACCATACATTACAAATTGCGGAGCCATTTGATAGGTTAAATTAACACCAAGCAAAAAACACAGCATAGCACAGATTAAAATACCGCCAATTCCTGCACGTGAAATAGTGTCGACAATCCCCTGCATATATAATGTATATTCTTTTTTAAACAGGGTTACAAACGTATAACATAACTGCCCGAAGAAAGAAATCAATTGCAAGGTAGTATGCCAAACATGCACTAAATCATCAAAAGCTCTTTCAATCCAACTCAACTCCTCAACTTCAACAGAAGATTTGGCTGTAACTTTCTTCAGTTGCTCATTTAAATCAAATAACTTCTGATCTTCAGGAAGAAGTAGCAAGGGTTTTAACTGATTTTTATTTTTAGTCAAGATATGAATCAAACGATTTAAAAAATAAACGCCAGCGGTATCAAGTGACTTAATTTTTTGACCATTTATCAGTAAATTCTGATTCTTGATCGAACGCACAGAAGCTAAAATATTTTCATCAATGGCAACCCAGCTCCACTCACCGCTTAAAATGACAGTATTAGATGACGCATCAAATTTAATCTCTGCCAAAGAAAGATCGGCTTTTCGTTTCTCTGTTATTTTTTTATACATATTTAACCATTCTGATTATCATTAACATCGGAATCTTGAGATAAAGGTAATGTCGACAAAGACTCATCTTTATTTGCAGTTTTACTTTTAGCACTATAGCCAATTCTGAATATCCATAAGAAATAACTAATTACGGTGTAAAGTACAAAAAATCCATAGATTACTTCTTCTGGATAATAGAACAAAAACACCAATAACGCCAAAAACATTAATAAAGCCCTAAATGGCGCAGTTTGATGAAAATGGAATTCTTTAAAACTATAAAATCTGACATTACTTACCATCGATAACCCAGCAAGCAGTGTTATAAACAAACCTAAGATGACTACAGGAAGTGAGCTAAAACCGTACTCAGCACAAATATAAACATAACCAACAACTAAGGCGGCGGCTGACGGTGAAGGAAGACCTTGAAAATACTTCTTATCAACAACACCGATCATTACATTAAATCTAGCCAGACGCAACCCAGCACATGCGCAATAAACAAACGCCACCAGCCAACCAATTTTACCTAGATTATGCAAGCCCCAATTGAATACAATCATCGCTGGGGCAGCACCAAACGCAACCATATCAGCAAGACTATCCAATTCAGCACCAAATGGCGATGAGGTATGTGTCAAACGAGCCACTCTACCATCTAAACTATCTAGCACCATTGAAAATAATATCGCCAAACCAGCGTGGTAAAAATCACCACTAATCGACTGCACCATCGCATAAAAGCCGCAAAACATTGAGCTTAGCGTAATCATGCTTGGAAGTAGGTAGATTGGTGAACCTTTAGCCCTTTGGTTATTAGTTTGTGACATTCCTAGTCAACCTTAGCAAGAATAGTCTCTGTAGCCTTAACTTTTTGCCCAATACTCACTAATGGTATAGCATTCAATGGTAAATATAAATCAACTCTTGAACCAAAGCGAATAAAACCATAACGTTCACCACGTTTTAACCATTCACCAGCTTTTGTGTAACATAAAATTCGGCGCGCAACCAAGCCAGCAACTTGAACAAAAGTAATTTTTTGACCATTAGTCATTTTAACAATTACCGCATTACGTTCATTCTCAGTTGATGCTTTATCAAAATCAGCGTTAACAAATTTACCAGCAAAATACTGGACATCAAGAACCTCACCATCTACAGGCGAACGATTAGAATGAACATTAAATACATTCATAAAAACACTAATCTTTAATGCCTCAACTTGTTGATAATCATCAAAAGCTTTTTCAATACAAATAACTTTACCATCTGCTGGAGACAAAATTGCACCAGCATCTTGCGGAATAGTCCGTGGCGGATCACGGAAAAACTGAACTACAAATGCAGCGATTAAGATAAAAGGTAATGCAGCAATAAAATTAGTTAACCATAGAATAACTAATGCTAAACCTACACTAAGTCCGATAAATGGCCAACCTTCTTTAGCAAATGATGGGTGAGGATAATGTTTCAATCGATGCTCCTATTAGTTAAAAATTAATCTTGAATACTTTTTATTATATCATTAATATCACCACGGCTGTTTGAATTATTGATTGCCGCAGGTTCGCTGCTATCAGTTTTAGTAGCTTGAGCTGCAATTGGATCACTTGCATTAGAATCCTGTGGACTTAAACCATCTCCACTTTCTTCTTCGCCAAGTTCGCCAGATGCATTATGTTTCCCGATGATACTACCTTCGTAATAATACTCGGTATCACCTTTCCAAGTTCCACCATCCTCAGTAACAATACCACTAGGCATTGGCAATTGTCTTTCAGGAAGAGTCGGCAATACGCTACGCATAAAATCTATCCAGATGGGTAATGCAAGCGTTGCACCAAACTGACGACCTAAGCTTTTAGGTTGATCATAACCAACCCAAGTTATTGCCACTAAATCTGGCGTGTAACCGTCAAACCAAACATCTTTTGCGTCATTGGTTGTTCCTGTTTTACCCGCCACGTCACTACGATGGAGTTCGCGCCAAGCCCTCGCGCCAGTACCATATTTGGCAACGTCTTTTAAAATACTATTCATAATGAACGCATTACGTGGATCGATCACCGGCGATTGCTGACTGATATTACTTGGCTGGGTTTGTGCCAATAATTTACCATTGGCATCAGTAATTTTATCAATAAAGTATGGCTGTACCAAATATCCACCGTTAGCAAATACTGCATATGCTTGCGCCATCTGTAAAGGAGTAACTTCATTAGCACCAAGCGCCATGGTTAAGTATGGCTGAAACTGAGATTCTGAAAAACCAAATTTAGATACATAACTAATCGCGTATTGTGGTGAAATTGCATTTAATATTTTGACTGTAATCAGATTACGCGATAATGTAAGTCCCTGACGCAAGGAGATAGGTCCAAGAAATTTGCCATCATCATTTTTAGGACACCATTGTCCACCATCATTTCCACCAGAGAAGCAGACTTGACTATCATCAATAATCGTCTCAGTAGTAAAACCTTTCTCTAATGCGGCAGAATAAATAAAAGGTTTAAAGCTTGAACCAGGTTGGCGTTTAGCTTGCATTACATGGTTAAAGCTATTTGCAGTAAAGTCAAACCCTCCCATTAATGCCTGAATAGCTCCGCTTTGTGGATTCATTGCAACTAAAGCACCTTGAACCTGAGGAAGTTGACTAATCTGCCACTGATCATTATTTTGACGAACTCGGATTACAGAGCCCGGTAAAATTGATTTCGCACCACCATCTAAGTGTTTATGTACCCAATCCAACTGCTTGCCACTAAAAGTAAGACGATTGCCATTACGCAAAATAACATCAATTGAATCAGGAGTAACCTGCAAGACAATTGCGGCAAACAAATCACCATAATCAGTTATACCATCAAATAAACCAAGAGCAGTTTGATCAAGAGTACTATCCGGCGAAGGAGGAGTTAGATCAACACGTTGTTCAGGTCCCTGATAACCATGAGTTGCATCATAATTTAAAATCCCTTTGCGCAAGGCTGCATAAGCTGCTTGCTGCAATTTACTATTTACCGTAGTATAAACTTTGAAGCCTTGCGTATAAACCGCATCGCCATAAGTGGGGTAGAGATATTGACGAGCCATTTCTGCAATATAGCTACCAGAATCAGTAAAATCTTTAACCGTACCGCGAGCAACAATAATTTTTTGTTTCACAGCTTCTTCGTACTGCTCTTGAGTAATATAGCCATGTTTTAACATCCGACCTAGAACATACATCTCACGATCATGTGAGCGTTTTGGATTCACGACTGGATTATACGCAGAAGGCGCTTTAGGAAGACCAGCAAGCACGGCATATTCAGCAATAGTTAACTTGTCTAAAGGTCTGCCAAAATAAGTTTGTGCAGCTTCAGCAAAACCATAAGCACGCTGACCTAAATAAATTTGATTGATATAAAGTGAAAGTATTTGATCTTTACTCAGTGAATGCTCAATCTTGTAAGAAAGTAAAATTTCATTAAATTTACGAGTAAATGTTTTTTGTGTAGTTAAGAAGAAATTACGTGCAACTTGCATTGTAATAGTACTGGCACCTGATTGCAAATGCCCAGTAGTAATATTCCCCAATGCTGCACGGATGATTCCCAGAATATCAACTCCACCGTGCTCATAAAAACGCTCATCTTCTGCCGATAAGATTGCATTAACCAAAAGTTTTGGAGTATTGTCAAAATCAACATAAATCCTATGCTCTTGACCAAATTGTCCAAGCAAAACACCATCTGACGAATAAACCTGCAGAGGAAGCTTCGGCTGGTAATTATGTAGCTCATCCATGCTTGGCAATTTTGGATAAGTAACCGCAATCATCACAGCTACCACACCACCACTAGCAAGGATTAGTCCAAGCACCAACCAAAATAACTTGGCAAAAATTGAACTCTTTTTGGGAGTTTGTAAATCCATACTCTTAATCTTACTAAAAAATATTGAATTATTATACTACAAATTATGTTCATACCTACTTAAAACAGGTTTATTCCCACTCGATTGTTGCAGGCGGCTTACCAGAAACATCATAAACCACACGGTTAATGCCTTTAACTTCATTAATTATCCTGTTTGCAACACGAGTTATAAATTCAAAAGGCAAATTTGCAACATTTGCTGTCATAAAATCAGTTGTTTCAACCGCTCTTAGCGATACAACGTAATCATAAGTGCGCCCATCGCCCATCACACCAACCGATTTTACAGGCAAAAACACGGCAAAAGCTTGTGCAGTTTTGTGATATAAATCATGTTTATATAGCTCTTCAATGAAAATACTGTCAGCATGCTGCAATAAACTCACATATTCAGGCTTGATTTCACCTAAAATTCGCACGGCTAACCCAGGCCCAGGAAATGGATGACGATAGATTAATTTAGGTTCAATTCCCAATGAAACACCTAAAGAGCGAACCTCATCTTTAAATAGCTCTCGTAAAGGTTCTAACAACTGAAGATTCATCGTTTCAGGTAAACCGCCAACATTATGGTGAGATTTAATATTATGAGCTTTATTGGTCTTGCTGCCTGCAGATTCAATTACATCCGGATAGATAGTACCTTGAGCAAGCCACTTGGCATTACTAAGCTTAGTAGCTTCGCGCTGGAAAATATCAACAAAGAGCTTGCCAATAATCTTACGTTTTTGTTCTGGATCACTCACCCCACTTAACGCTGTAAAAAACTCCTCTTTTGCATCAATTTTAATGATATTCAAATTCAAATGTTCATGATAGTTTTGCATTACCTGCTGTGCTTCATTGAGTCGTAACAAACCAGTATCAACAAAAATACATTGTAACTGTGAACCAATAGCTTTATGAATCAGAACACCTGCAACACTACTGTCTACACCACCAGATAGTGCCAGAATAACCATATCATTGCCAACCTGTTTACGAATTTTTGCAATAGCTTCATCTGCATAGTTTGGCATTGTCCAAGAGCGTTCACAACGACAAATTTCAATTACGAAATGCTCAAGCATTCGCGAACCTTGCTTCGTATGAGTAACCTCTGGATGAAATTGTAATGCGTATATTTTACGCTCTAAATTTGCCATAGCCGCTACGGGGCAAGATGGCGTTTGGGCAATTACTTCAAAACCTAAAGGCAGTTCAGTAACTTTATCACCGTGACTCATCCAGACTTGTAAAAAATCACCATGTTCGCCAACTCCATCACTCAGACCAGCAAATAGTGGACTTTTGCAATCATAAATTTCAGCATAACCGAATTCACGACTTCCAGAGCTTTCAACCCTACCACCCAACTGGTTTGCAATCGTTTGCATACCATAACAAATACCCAATACCGGTACACCCAATTCAAACACTATTACTGGCGCACTCGGAGTATCATTTTCATAAACCGAGTTAGGTCCACCAGATAAGATTATCCCCTGTGCCCCAAAATTTCTAATAAAATCATCAGATACATCATAAGGGTGAATTTCACAGTAAACATTAAACTCACGCACGCGTCTAGCGATTAGTTGTGTCAATTGTGAACCAAAATCTAAAATCAATATTTTATTACCGTGAATATTCATTATTACTCTTTTCAAAATATATTGCTGCTTAATCTATCATTATTTTACAAATATGCCTAATATTTTTTATTTACAGTAAACCAGCGTGCCTTCATCTTCGCCCAGAACCACTCGTTTTAAACTACCAGCTTTAAAAATGCTGCATACTTTGATATTCAAGCCATTCTCACGGCAGAGCGCAAACGCAGCCATATCCATTACACCCAGATTTTGCCCAATCGCTTCATCAAATGATAATTGTTGATATTTAATAGCATCCGCAAATTTTTTTGGATCTTTATTATAAACCCCATCAACTTTAGTAGCTTTAATTAATAAATCAGCATTCATTTCCAAACCACGCAATGCCGCACCACTATCAGTCGTAAAATATGGGCTACCTGTACCACCGACAAAGATTACTACATCACCATCATTTAAACGCTTCAGCATACTATCTCGGTTATATCCCTTAATAAAACTACCAATAGCGAAAGCTGAAAATAATTTGGCATCAATTCCCTGTGCGTTAAACGAATCACGTAACAATATTCCATTCATCACTGTCGCAAGCATTCCCATTGCATCAGCGTTAGCTCGTTGAATACCTAGTTTATCGCTACCAGCCACACCACGAAAAAAATTTCCACCACCAATGACTATTCCAACTTTTACGCCCAACTCTAGAACATCTCGAACTTGCTGTAAAATAAACGCAACGGTTTCAGGATCTACCGAGTCTCTACTCTCGCCCATTAATGCTTCACCGGATAGTTTTAGTAGAATTCGTGGATACTTAAGCATAGCTATTCCTTGTAAAAATGAAGCGGATTATACCATAAATAGCATTAAAATGCTGCTAAAGCTCAGGCACAATATGCTGATCAATCAATGTAAAGATAATGTTTATCTTTTGAATATTTATGAGCTCTCAATCACTTTTAACTCATAAATTTAATTTTTCAGATACAACTAAATACCATAATCGTTTATATAAACTAGATAATTTCTGAATAATATGAATTTTTTGCTATAATACCACAATTAAAGTAAGGATCTATTATAAGAAGGAGCTAAGGTGAAGAAAATATTAAACAATATACTGTCTATAACTGCCCTAAGTAGCGCAATAATCTTGCCAAGTATAGCAAATGCTTGTACTAGTTTTGCACTTAAAAGTCCAGATGGGAGTTACGTTTATGCGCGAACAGCTGAATTTGGACGCCCATTAGATGAAACTGTAATATTCATTCCTCGTAACCATCAATTTAAAGGCGCTGGTCCTGATGGTGTAGCTGGTTCTGGTTTAAATTGGAGTAGCAAATATGCGATACTAGGTGTCAACATATTCCATAAAGAAGTTGTACTTGATGGCATGAATGAGAAAGGCTTATCTGGCGGAATCTTAAATTTACCAAATTCAGCAGTTTATCAAAACCCTACAGGAGCAGATGCCAAAAATAGTATTGCAGGTTATCAAATGCTAATGTGGGCATTAAGTAATTTTGCCACTGTTGAGGAAGTAAAGACCGCGTTACCCAAAATATTTGTAAATGGCTCTGCGTTACAAGGATGGAATGGAACTCCCAAAGTTCACTTGACCTTACATGATATGTCAGGCAAAAGTATTGTCGTAGAATATCTTGAAGGCAAATTGGTAATTACCGATAATCCGATTGGTGTAATGACAAATGATCCACCAATGTCCTGGCAATTAACCAATATTGGTAATTATATTAATTTAACAACCGTTGAGAAATTACCTATTACTGTTAATGGAGCTAAATTCTCGCCACCTAGCTCAGGAAGTGGCTTACATGGGCTACCTGGTGATTTTTTAAGCTCTAGCAGATTTGTACGCGCCTTTGTCTATGTGGTTGGTGCTGAAAAATACGCCTCAAATCAACCTCAAGTAAAATTAGCTTGGCATTTGATTAATATGTTTGATATTCCACCTGGTACAGTTGAAATTCCAGCTGGTGACCCTTACGCTGGTGGTGTTAGTGGCTGGGAATATACTCAAGACAGTATGGTTGCAGACCCAAAAAATCAGACTTATTACATACGCAACTTTTCTAGCGTCAATATTAAAAAAGTTAGTTTTAAAGATTTTAATTTAAATTCTAAAGATGTAAAAATGATTAGTCTCAGTGATAGCAATAATTATGAGACCATCCGCTGATAATATATATGAAAAATATCTAATTTAACTCAGTGTTATTATATGAGTGCTAAGTTAAAAAAGACAATCAGTAAGCTCAAGCTAGCAACCATTAAAAAACCAGCAATTTTAATCTATTGCTGGTTTTTATATTTTTTTGTATATGTGGTGCCGGGAGAGGGACTTGAACCCTCACGCCATTGCTGGCACCGGATTTTGAGTCCGGCGCGTCTACCAATTCCACCATCCCGGCTAAGAATGAGAAGCGTATTATAGCCGAAAGCTACTAGCTTAGTCAAGCATTATTTAACAATTTATGCAACTTCCAGCACCATATGATTAAATTAGAAAATTTGCATGTCCAACCCAATATATATAATAAGACAAATAAAGAACAAATGAGAATAATAATGCCAAAATCTTAATTGTCCAAGATTTTTCTGCTAAAACAACAATGGCAAAGTATAATGTAAATAAAGTTCCACAAAAGCGCCCTTCAGACATCATAGTTCCTGTCATCACCCCCGGAAGGATACACGCTAAATTAAAACACGCTTCCTCATAATATTTCTTGATCAGCATATAGATTGAGAGCATGAATGAAATAGCAAATAACACTGAATTATGAAAGTCAGTAATCATTACCCATAGTTGGTGCCCTAAGTGTGCAAAATCCCACCCTTTACGTCCCCACCCCTTCTGAATATGTTGAAACGCCAAAAAATCTCCTGCTCGGTATTGTAAAAATGCCATATAAACAATTAGCCCGGTACTCGCGATTAATAATGAAATAAACATTAGCTTAAATGATTTACGATGACGAATAAAATTAATGAAAATAGGAACCAAAAACATTATCCCAACTGGACGGGTTGCAGAAAGCAAACCTCCAAGAATGCTCCCTTTTATTTCACGATTGGTTCGTAAAAAATAAAAACCGCTGATTGACAGTGCTAAAAAGAGCCCTTCGGTATAGAGCGATGAAAAATAAACACTAAATGGTGAAAAAATTAACAGCGTTACGCCAAAACGACTATTTAAATCGTTAAAATTGAGACGTAATAATTTATAAAAGAAAATTGCAGCAATAAAAACAAATAACTGATTTAAAAGTATCCCAGCAAATACAGGGTCTGACATAGTAATTTTGGCAGTAATCGCAACCAAATTAGGGTATAAAGGAAAGAATGCCCAATTCGCTAGATTCTTCCAAATTTTAGGATGTGTTCGTACAGCATGGTCGTAACCATCATTGATTATAGTTAAATACCATTTACAGTCCCATTTGCACATTACGCTAGTAAAATCACCTTTGCTATGAAGGAGTAGAATATTTGCAATATTAAATTGATAATACATTATTATCCTGCTAACAATAAATATCAGCACAATGAATAATAGCCAATTTGATTTGAGATATTTATCAACCATTACTAACTTTCACATATAAACTTGGTAAGTTTAGATTATAACAAACTATTTATCAGGATTATAGCAAAATTAAAAAATCCAACCTAATAAAGGCTGGATTTTTTAATTTTTAAAGTAACTTATTCAGTTTCAACTGCTTCAGTTGCTTCAGGACGGTCTACCAATTCCATGAATGCACGTGGTGCATTGTCACCAGGACGGAAACCATACTTTAACACGCGAGTATAACCACCATTACGCGCTGCATAACGAGGGCCAATCACGTCAAACAATTTAACTACAGTATCACGATCACGGATACGGTCAAATGCCAAACGACGGTTAGCTAATGATGGATTTTTAGCCAAAGTAATCAATGGCTCAACAACCTTACGTAATTCTTTTGCTTTTGGTAAAGTTGTAACAATCGCTTCATGCTGCAACAACGATACTGCCATGTTTTTGAACATAGCTTTACGGTGAGCTGAAGTACGATTCAATTTACGATGTGCACAACGATGTCTCATGCTCTACATCCCTTAAAAATTATTTTTTCTTCTTG
Organism: Neisseriaceae bacterium; assembly: GCA_003963245.1. Classification (GTDB taxonomy): domain Bacteria; phylum Pseudomonadota; class Gammaproteobacteria; order Burkholderiales; family UBA11063; genus Aquella. The sequence continues at coordinate 67,722 of RXJX01000036.1, read as the reverse complement.
ATTGATTGAGGTGGCCAGTTTTCAATTGGCATTCCAAGACGTAAACCACGAACTTCAAGTAACTCTTTAATTTCTGTTAAAGATTTTTTACCTAAATTCGGTGTTTTTAATAATTCGTTCTCAGATTTTTGCACCAAATCACCAATATAATTAATATCTAAATGTTTTAAACAATTAGCGCTGCGTACTGTTAATTCAAGATTATCAACCAACTCTAAGAATACCGGATCAACTTCAGGCTCTTCTTTGACTTTGACTAATTTAGAACTTGGGGTTTCAGTATTTGGCATATGTTCCAAACCAGCAAATACCAACATTTGTTCAATTAAGATCTTTGAAGCAGAACGCACGGCATCTTCCGGAGAAATAACACCATTTGTTTCGACTTCAAGAACTAATTTATCCAAATCAGTTTTTTGCTCTACCCGTGCATTTTCAACATTGAAAGCCACACGCAAAACAGGAGAAAATGTTGCATCCAACAAAATCCAACCAGTCGCAGTACTCTCAACGTTTTGACGACGAGTAACGGCAGTTTCATAACCACGCCCTGTTTCAATTTTAATTTCCATGTCAATCGAACCATTTTTAGCAATAGTACAAATTTCATGTTCAGGGTTTAATAATTCCAAATCATGAGTCAAGGCAATGTCTTTACCTCTAACCACGCCTGATTCATTACGTTGCAATTTAACTACAACGCTTTCTTTATTATGTAGTTTGAAAACCAGACCTTTTAGGTTTAACAAAATGTCAACCACATCTTCCATCACGCCGCTTACTACATCATACTCATGATTAACACCAGTAATCTTAACTTCTGTTACTGCGGTTCCAACCATTGATGATAATAAGATTCTACGCAATGAATTACCCAGAGTATGACCAAAGCCACGCTCAAAAGGTTCCATAACAATTTTACAATTATTATTGTCAGCAGCCAAAGGATTAATTGTTATTGATTTTGGTTTCAATAATTGTTTACTAGAAACTTGCATATATATTCCTTCTTAGCTATTATATGAGTCGATTATTTAGAATAGAATTCAACAACTAACTGCTCATTAACATCACTAGATAATTCAGATCTTTCAGGAGCTGATTTATAAGTACCTTCTAATTTTTTAGAATTTACTTCAACCCAAGCTGGAAAACCACCTTGTTCAGCCAAAGATACTGCTTCTTGAATGCGAACTTGTTTTTTAGCTTTTTCTGAAATAGCAACCACATCGCCTGCTTTAACTTGGAAAGAAGGAATATTTACTGGTTTGCCATTTACAATGATAGCCTTATGTGATACTAATTGACGAGCTTCAGCACGTGTTGAGCCAAATCCCATCCGATAAACCACGTTATCTAAACGTGATTCTAATAATTTTAATAAATTTTCGCCAGTTGAACCTTTACGACGGTCAGCTTCAGCGAAATATTTTCTAAATTGGCGCTCTAAAACACCGTAAATACGGCGAATTTTTTGTTTTTCACGTAATTGAACACCAAAATCTGATAATTTCCCAGGTTTTGCACCATGTTGTCCCGGTGCAGAAGCTAATTTGCACTTTGCATCCGCGCTCTTGCGACTACTAACTAATGAAAGATCTAAACCTTCACGACGCATTAACTTGCATCTAGGCCCTGTATATCTTGCCATGTGAATCTACTCCTAAAATTATACTCGACGTCTTTTTGGTGGACGGCAACCGTTATGCGGAAGCGGTGTTACATCACTAATTGAAGTGATTTTGATACCCAAAGCATTTAATGCACGGATCGAAGATTCACGGCCAGGTCCTGGTCCTTGTACTTGAACATCCAATGATTTAATACCATATTCTTGGGCAACTTTTCCAGCTTTCTCTGCTGCTACTTGGGCAGCAAATGGAGTACTTTTACGCGAACCTTTGAAACCAGCACCGCCTGAAGTAGCCCAAGATAAAGCATTTCCTTGACGATCTGTGATGGTTATGATTGTATTGTTAAAAGAAGCATGAACGTGAGCTACACCTTCACTGACTTGCTTTTTAACTTTTTTGCGAACTCTTGCTGTGTTTGCTTTACTCATTTAAAAATCCTTAAAATCTATTTTTTCTTACCAGTTACTAATTTTCTAGGACCTTTACGGGTACGCGCATTTGTTTTAGTGCGTTGACCGCGAACTGGAAGTCCTTTGGCGTGACGGTGGCCACGGTAGCATTTTAAATCCACCAAGCGTTTAATGCTCATTGAAACTTCACGACGAAGATCACCTTCGATTGTGTACTTTGCAACTTCATTACGGATAGCTTCCATTAATTCTGGAGAAATATCTTTTACTTTAGTCTGCTCAGTAACTTGTGATGATTCACAAATCCATTTAGCGCGAGAAGGACCAATACCGTAAATATGTTGTAAACCGATAACGATATGAGCATTATCAGGAACGTTTACACCAGCTATACGAGCCATTCTTATTCCTTTCAATTAAATTAAAAATTAACCTTGACGTTGTTTATGTCGAGCTTCTTTACAAATTACACGCACAACACCGTTGCGACGAATAACTTTGCAATTACGACAAATTTTTTTTACCGAAGGCTGAACTCTCATAATTACACCTTTCTAACTAACTAAGTTTACACTCAGTATTTACCCGATATTAAAACAATTCACCAAAAACCAGAAATGAGCCAAACCTAGCGAACCTCACTGTACTCGAAGTACATGAGGGTTGCGATTTGCGCTCATGACAACGTTATTGATGAAAAATAATTAACATCATTTCGCACGGAAAACTATGCGACCTTTATTAAGATCATACGGTGTCATTTCAACTGTAACCTTATCACCGGGTAAAATGCGGATGTAATTCATCCGCATTTTACCTGAGATGTGACACAAAACCGTATGACCATTTTCTAATTTTACACGAAACATCGTGTTTGGCAAAGCTTCTAACACTTCACCTTCAAATTGAATCACGTCATCTTTGGCCATAACTACCCCTAGAAACCTTTTAAGTTAGCTTTTTTCATTAAACCCTCATACTGCACAGACATAATCTGTGACTGTACCTGAGTCATGAAATCCATAGTTACAACCACGACGATCAGCAATGAAGTTCCACCAAAATAAAACGGAACGTGCCATTTTAAAATTAGTAATTCAGGGAACAAACAAATTGCAGCAATATAAATTGCGCCACCGAATGTTAAGCGTAAAAGAACTTTTTCAATGTATTTTGCTGTATTTTCACCAGGACGAATACCAGGGATAAATGCACCACTCTTCTTCAAGTTATCAGCAGTATCTTTTGGATTAAAAGTCAATGCAGTATAAAAGTAGCAGAAGAAAATGATTGCGGCAGCATAAACAACTATATAAATCGGTTGACCGGGATGCAAAGCATCGCCAATAGAAGCCAAAAACGATAGTTTACCATGCCCAAGCCATCCAAGTAAAGTAGCAGGGAATAAAATAATACTTGAAGCAAAAATTGGAGGAATCACTCCAGCCATATTCAACTTCAATGGCAAGTGCGTACTTTGCCCTTGCATCACTTTATTGCCAACTTGACGCTTAGCATAATTAACTGGAATTTTGCGTTGCGCGCGCTCTACAAATACCACAATATAAGTTACCACACCAATGATAACAAATACTAAAATTGCCGAGAAAATTGACATTGAACCCTGATTAGCCAATGATAAAGTTTTACCGATTGCACTAGGCATACCAGAAATAATACCAGTGGTAATAATCATTGACGCGCCATTACCTAGCCCACGTTCAGTAATCTGTTCACCGAGCCACATTAAGAACATAGTTCCCGTTACAAGGCAGACAATCGCAGTTGCAAAGAAATGAAACTCTGAATCTACTACCAACCCTGGTTGTTTGTAAAGCATGGTAGCAATACCAAAACTTTGCACCAACGCCAAAATCACTGTTGCATAACGAGTATATTGAGTAATCTTTTTGCGCCCCATTTCTCCTTCTTTTTTCAATTGGATCAAATAAGGAAATACCTCAGAAGATAATTGTAAAATAATGGAAGCTGAAATGTACGGCATAATGCCGAGAGCAAAGATAGTGAAGCGCGACAACGCACCACCCGAGAACATGTTTACCATTGTCAGTAAACCCGCCTGATTGGATTTAAACAACTTCGCCAATTCAGTGGGATCTATTCCTGGAACTGGAATATGCGCACCAATCCGAAAGACGATTAGTGCGCCAATCAGGAACCAAACACGCTTTTTAAGATCAGCAAATTTATCAACTTTTGCCAGAGCCATGTTTTGTCCTTTTAAATTATTCTACCGAACCACCAGCAGCTAAAATTGCAGCTTTTGCACTTTCAGTTGCACCGATACCACGGAGATTAACCGCAATACTGACAGTACCAGTACCGATAACTTTAATTTTATCAGCTAAACTTGACACTAAACCCGATTGGATTAAAGTCAAACGATCTATTTCACCACCAGCCAATTTATTTAAGTCAGATAATCTAACTTCAGCTTGTGCACTCAAAGATTTGAAACCACGTTTTGGTAAACGACGGTATAAAGGCATTTGACCACCTTCAAAACCTACTTTGTGGAAGCCACCCGCACGGCTTTTTTGCCCTTTATGACCACGACCACAAGTTTTACCTAAACCAGATCCAATACCGCGACCTACGCGTTTAGATGAGTGTTTAGCACCTTCTGCTGGTTGAATACTATTTAAAAACATCGTATTAACCCTCTACTTTAACTAAATAACCAATACGATTAATCATTCCACGATTTTCAGGAGTATCCTGAACTTCAACAGTTTGACGAATCTTACGTAAGCCAAGACCATAAGCTGAAGCTTTGTGGTTAGCTAAACGACCAATAAGACTTTTTACTAAAGTAACTTTTACAGTTTTTTGGCTCATTATTCTTCTCCGGTAATTTCAGCAACGGTTTTACCACGTTTAGCTGCAATTTCAGATGGTGTATTAATAGCTTGCAAACCTTTGATAGTTGCGCGAACTACATTATACGGATTAGTAGAACCTTGTACTTTACAAGTGATGTTGCGGATACCGATAGCATCGAATAAAGCACGCATAGCACCACCAGCAATAATACCAGTACCTTCTTTAGCAGGTTGCATAAATACAGTAGTAGCACCGTGTTTAGCACGAATTGTATGGTGAATTGTACCGTTTTTCAAAGGTACTTTAACCATGCTTTTACTAGCTTCTTTAACAGCTTTCTGTACAGCTACAGGAACCTCTTTCGATTTTCCTTTACCCATACCAATACCACCATCGCCATCACCAACTACAGTTAGTGCTGCGAAACCCATAATACGACCACCCTTAACTACTTTAGTTACACGGTTTACGCTAATTAACTTTTCAATTAACTGGTGTTCTTTATTTTCAATCATCATTTACTCCAATTAGAACACAAGACCATTTTCACGTGCAGCATCCGCCACAGCCTTAATGCGGCCGTGAAAGCGAAAACCTGAACGATCAAATGCGATTTCTTTGATGCCTGCAGCAGTAGCTTTTTCAGCAATAGCTTTACCTACCAATTTAGCAGCTTCGACATTTCCACCATTTTTAACTGCACCACTGAGTGCTTTTTCAGCTGTTGATGCAGAAACTAAAACTTTAGCGCCGCTTTCATCAATGATTTGTGCATAAATGTGGCAATTTGATTTATAAACCACTAGACGTTTAACACCAAGCTCAGCGATTTTTAGGCGCGTTTTGCGTGCACGTCTGATGCGACTTAATTTATTACTCATCTTTAGACTAGCCTCTTAAATTATTTTTTCTTAGTCTCTTTTAGGATTACCACTTCATCAGCATAGCGTACGCCCTTGCCTTTGTATGGCTCTACCGGACGGTAGCTACGAATATCTGCAGCAGCCTGACCAACAGCCTGTTTACAAATTCCTTTAACCAAAATTTCAGTTTGAGACGGAGTCTCAATTTTGATTCCGGCAGGAGCTTTGAAAACTACTGGATGAGAGAAACCTAAAGTAAGATTTAAATCGCTACCTTGAGCTTGCGCACGGTAACCGACACCAAGAATAGTTAGTTTCTTTTCAAATCCTTTAGTCACACCAACAATCATGTTGTTCATAACTGATTTAACTGTACCTGACAATGCTTTAGCAAATTTAGTTTCATCTTTAGTTGCGAAAACAATTGCATTACCATCTTTGGCAATAGATACTGTATCATTGAAAGTGAATTCTAACTGACCTAAAGGACCTTTAACTTTAACGTTAGAGCCATTTAGTGTAACTTCAACGCCAGCAGGGATATCTAAAGGAGTTTTAGCAATACGTGATAACATATTCTGATGCTCCTATTATGCTACGTAACATAAAACTTCGCCACCAACTTTTAGTGAACGAGCTTTACGATCTGTAATTACACCACGTGAAGTTGACACAATCGCCACACCTAAACCATCCATTACAGTTGGTAATTCTTCACAACCACGATAAATACGTAAACCAGGACGTGATACACGTTCAATTTTTGCAATAACTGGCTTACCAGCATAGTAGCGCAAATCAATTGTTAACACAGGTTTTACAGTACCTTCAATTTTAAAATCATCAATATAACCCTCTTCTTTTAAAACCTTAGCGATTGACACTTTGATTTTAGATGAAGGCATAGTTACCGCTACGTGATTCGCCGCTTGCGCGTTACGAACCCGAGTCAGCATATCAGCAATAGTATCTTGCATCATTTTTCAATAACTCCTTCTTACCAGCTAGCTTTAGTCACGCCAGGAATATCACCCTTAAGGGCTAATAAACGCAATTTATTGCGGGCGATCCCAAATTTACGGAATGTACCTCTAGGGCGACCTGTCAAAGCACAACGATTACGTTGGCGAGTTGGCGCAGAGTTACGCGGTAATTTTTGTAAAGCTAATCTAGCTTCGAATTTTTCTTCATCAGATTTAGATGAATCGTTAATAATCGCGAACAAAGCTTCACGTTTAGCAGCATATTTTTCTGCTAATTTTTCACGTTTAGTTTCTCTTTCGATTAACGCTAATCTAGTCATTATATCTTTCCTTATTTAACTGGGAAACTGAATGATTTTAATAAAGCGCGTGCTTCGTCACTGTTTTTAGCAGATGTAGTGATAGTAATATTCATACCACGTAGAGCATCGATTTTATCGTATTCAATTTCAGGGAAAATAATTTGTTCTTTAATACCAAAGTTGTAATTCCCGAAGCTGTCAAATGACTTACCATTTAAACCACGGAAATCGCGCACGCGCGGCAAAGCTACGTTTACTAGGCGATCCAAGAATTCATACATCTTGTCTTTACGCAAAGTAACCATACAACCAACTGGATAACCCTCACGGATTTTGAAACCTGCGATTGATTTACGCGCTTTAGTTACAACTGGTTTCTGACCAGCAATTTTTGTTAAATCTGAAAGAGCATGTTCCATGACTTTTTTATCAGCAACAGCTTCACCCAAACCAATATTTAATGTAATTTTTTCAATACGTGGCACTTCCATTACAGAACCATAATTGAATTGCTTCATTAGTTCTGGAACTACTTGAGTATTATAAAAATGTTTTAATCTTGCCATTTTTTACCCCTTACGCACCAACGACTTTACCGTTTGATTTAAATACACGAACTTTTTTATCGCCCTCTACTTTAAAACCAACACGATCTGCTTTTTTGGTTTCGCTGTTGTAGATAGCCACGTTCGAAATATCAACCGGCATAGTTTTTTCTATAATCCCGCCTTGAACACCTTTCATAGGGTTAGGACGGACATGTTTTTTTACAACGTTAACGCCTTCAACGATAACTTTGGCACCCTCAGCAACAACTTGTTGAACTTGCGCAATTTTACCCTTATCTTTACCTGCGATAACGATGATCTGATCACCTTTAGTTATTTTTCTCATTGGGTCTTCCTTAAATTACTTCAGGAGCTAATGACACGATTTTCATGAATTTTTCTGTACGTAATTCACGAGTAACCGGACCAAAAATACGCGTACCAATTGGCTCTAACTTAGCATTTAGCAAAACTGCCGCATTACCGTCAAATTTTACCAATGAACCATCGTTACGTCTTACACCTTTTGCAGTGCGTACTACAACAGCGTTGTAAACGTCACCTTTTTTTACACGACCACGTGGAGATGCGTCTTTAATAGCTACTTTGATGATATCACCAACACTCGCATAACGACGCTTTGAGCCGCCTAATACTTTGATACACATTACAGAACGCGCACCAGTATTATCAGCAACATCCAATCTTGTTTGCATTTGAATCATTTGATATTTACCTTTCCAACTTAACCCGTTACGTAAACGGCCAGTATTGGGTCCGAGGGATTCGGACTGACTAGACATTATAAATAGTTAAGAGCCGGATTATACCACATGTATTGAGCACGGGGCAAGTATTTTGTAAGACAAGCCCAAAATCCGACAGAAGAAGATAGGTTTTGCACTAGAATATAATATATTTCTGGAAATACAAGGAAGAAAACAGGTAGTCTCAATACCTTATCAACTTTAGGAGAAATCATGTCCAAAGCAAGTTAGTTGTAGCAACGTCTCACTTTTGCGACAGATATCTGCATCATAACCAGTAGGCTCAACCATATGGAACAAGTTTGATACTACTTTTATCCACTAGCTTCAACCCTCCCAAATAATAATAGCTGGCTAATATTACTCATTTTGATTACTCTAATCAAAATTGTGGACAAAACAATAACAACTATAAATTTTGATACAACATTAAAAGACACTATAAATCCAAAAACATACTGATGAACAACATAGTATTCCAGTGAATATAACCCAAAATATGTTAGAACTATTTTTAAATAGTTTGAGAAACATACACACCTGATAATTACGTATGACAATATACAGCCACTTAAAGCCATCAAAAAGCGATATACCTGATCTAAATGATACATTTTTAATAATGGTACAGGAATTAATCGATTCCAAGATGGAATCCCTAGCAAGAAGAAAGTTGTGGCAACTACGCAAATACCATTAAAAAATAATTTTATGCTGCATTATGAGATTATTGTGATTATTTAAAATATACCTAAGCGCAACGCCAGCAATAAAAAATTTGCAATACTCATTAAATAATCCAATGCGCGATAAGATCAAATACAAAACAGATGCTGAGATAATTCCTAAGATTCTACTTTTTTGATAAACTTTCAGTGATGTTGCAAGCCAAAAATTTATAAGAAATAAAATATATAAAAACCACATACCATAATCAGGATGAGTAAGTAACTTTAATAAACCAACCTGTCTTATTTCAAGCCCTAAAAGAAAAGAAACACATCCCCAACATACAAAAGGCAGCAGCAGCCTAGTTGCACGCCTATTTAAATCAATTTGGATTGGAAACTTAACAACAATACCACTCAAAATCATAAATAGTGGCATATGAAAGGAATAAATTATTCTAAAAACAATATTCCTATCAAAATCAAGAACTGTATTTTGTATGGAACGTCCCAATATCACTAGCAAGATAGCGTATCCCTTAAGTACATCTACATAGCTTAGACGATTTGAATCATTTATTTGTATCATTATCCTAACTCAGTACCTGGCCAGTTTCATTTTCTCTACATAATCGAGATCATGTTCAACCATAATTTTAACAAGTTGCTCAAATGAGGTCTTAAGAGGATTCCAACCTAATAATGATCTGGCTTTTTTGGGGTTACCTAGCAAAGTATCTACTTCGGTTGGTCTAAAATATTTAGGATCTACTTCAACTAATACAGTACCAGTTTGTTTACAAACCCCTTTTTCGTCAACTCCTTCGCCTTTCCACTCAATCTCAATGCCAACATACTTAAATGCCAATTCAGTAAACGCCCTGACTGAATGTTGTTCTCCTGTTGCAATAACAAAGTCCTCTGGAGTTTCGTGTTGCAAGATTAACCACATACATTCTACATAATCTTTGGCATAGCCCCAGTCGCGTAATGAATTCAAATTTCCTAAGTATAGTTTTTTTTGATAACCTTTTTTAATATTAGCTACTGCTAGTGTGATCTTACGCGTTACAAAGGTTTCACCGCGACGTTCAGACTCATGGTTAAATAAGATACCATTCACTGCATACAATCCATATGCTTCACGATAATTTTTAGTAATCCAGAATGCATATTGCTTAGCAACTGCATACGGCGAGCGAGGATAAAACGGAGTAGTCTCAGTTTGTGGAATTTCTTGGACTTTACCGTATAGTTCAGAAGTTGAGGCCTGATAAATTCTAGTTTTTTTCTCTAAGCCCAAAATACGCACTGCCTCTAAAATACGCAGAGTGCCTAGCGCATCTCCATTTGCCGTATATTCAGGTATTTCAAATGACACTTTTACATGTGATTGAGCGGCTAAATTATAAATTTCATCAGGTTGAGTTTTCTGTATAATGTTTATTAATGAACTGGAATCAGTCATATCACCATAATGCAGATAAAGTTTACGGTCTTTGTGCATATCTTCAATCAAGTCATCTAGATATAAATGCTCAATCCGTTGGGTATTAAAAATTGAGCTCCTGCGTAACATGCCATGGACTTCATACCCCTTTTCTATCAGAAATTCTGCTAAATATGATCCATCCTGACCATTTACACCTGTTATCAATGCTACTTTCTTCACTTTTTTAATTATTCCTAAAATACAATATTTAACTAACCCATGATGCTATATAGCAATGTTAGTTAATTCTTTTGACAACCAGCCAGCGAGGTACGTTAAATTTTATTAGACGCATATAAATATAAACATAAAACACCACGTAGAACAATAAACCGAGCAACATAATAGCGTTCGAGTTATAGTAGAATATCACCACAAAAAGCTGGGGTATTATGAATAATAACATGATAGGCATTACTCCTCCATTACGCCGAAGCAATGGAAGCCCACGAGGCAAACAGCGATCAAAAACCAATTGATGTAGATGTAGATTATCTGGTGCCATGGTCTTGGTCTTATGAATATATTTACGTCTAATAATTGAAAAGACAGTTTCAGTAAAAGGATATACAGCAAGTAACAACACAGCATATGGAGAAATTTGGTAATAATAATGCTCAGTTAAATTCAAGCTTATTAGCGAAATCATAAATCCGAGAGAATAAGATCCACCATCCCCAAGAAAAATTTTACCCTTGGGATAGTTAAACACCAAAAAACCGAGTGTTGCCGCAATCAAGCTCAGTGAAACAAACAGAAGCATTGTATCACCAACTCTCGCAGCTAAATATGCTAATCCAATTATGTTTATTACTCCAGCTGTAGTGGATAAACCATTGAAACCATCAATAATGTTATATGCATTGGAAATGCCAATAACAGCAAAACAAGTTAAAAAGAGAGAAATAACATCAAAACGAAGGATATAGTTTATACGTTGGTATCCCATATGATGAATCAGCAGCATACTGTGCGATACATAGACAGCATATAACACTGCAAATAACATAAAGCTCATACGAATTAACGGTGATACGGTTTTAGATAAATCCTCTATCAAACCACCGATAAAGACAAAAAACAATGCGGTGATTAACCCTGCGTAAAAGCCACTCCATACTGCCCCAATATTAGCTGAATACAGAGCGCTTACGAAAATGCCTCCCCCCCCAACGCGCGGAACTGGAGTTTCATGCATTTTCTGAATCCCTGATAAATCATGGTCTAACGTTAGTTGACTATGAGCTTCACCAGTGTAGATGATAACCTTAGCCACGGTTAGAGAAATGATAAATGAAATAGCTGCACCAATCATTTTGCTCCCCGAGCAACTACATCTTTATTCAGGATCATGATGGACAAAAAGAATGAATTACTTGTAGCATTCAAGAAAGATATCAACATTTAAAACTTAGCCTTAGAAACAAGTATGACAGCAGGAGCAACAAAGCAGCGGACAATTAGCACATAATCGTGTCATGCTTAACCAAAACCCTCACTTCATCATACTCGAACAAATAGTACAATAATCACACACTCAACAATTTTTAGTGCTACAATGTTAGATTGTTTTGACAATTAATGCATATTACAAGCGCCACAAAACGAAACCGCGTGCGCGGATCTCTTCTTTCGGCAAAATTGACTTAACATCCAGAATTACTCCCCCTGGTTGAACCTTTGCTAATAACTCACCTAATGATAATGTCCTGAATTCTTTATGTGCAACCGCTACGACTAATAATGGAACTTGCGGTAAATCAGTAAATGCAGTAAATTTAACGCCATATTCATGTTCTGCATCCGGTGCATCAGCGATTGGATCACAGCAATAAACTTTAGCATTATAATCTTCTAACTCTTTAATAATATCAATAACCTTGGTATTACGCACATCTGGACAATCTTCTTTAAATGTAAAGCCTAGTACCCCAGCTTGCAGATTACTAATATCCAACCCATTTTTCAAAAGTAGTTTAATTCCTTTACGAGCTACATAACGCCCCATATTATCATTAATTCGGCGACCGGCCAAGATAACCTGAGGAATATAACCCATTTGCTCAGCACGATAAGTTAAATAGTATGGATCAACTCCGATACAATGTCCACCAACTAAGCCCGGACGAAATGGTAGAAAATTCCATTTAGTCCCTGCTGCTTGAAGAACCTCTTCAGTATCAATACCCATTCGATCAAAAATCACCGCTAATTCATTCATAAAAGCAATGTTTAAATCACGCTGGGAATTCTCAATAACTTTAGCGGCTTCAGCAACTTTAATTGAGCTAGCCTTATGTACTCCAGCAGTCACCACAGAAGCATACACAGCCGCAACGATATCTAATGTCTCTTGGTCTTGCCCAGATACAATCTTATGAATCGTCGTAAAACTACGCTCTTTATCACCTGGATTAATCCGTTCCGGTGAAAATCCTACGGTAAAACCTTCTCCACAACGAAGTCCAGACTCGCGCTCCAAAATTGGCACACAAATTTCTTCGGTAACTCCAGGATAAACTGTTGACTCATAAACCACGATATCACCTTTTTTAAGTGCTTTACCCACCGTTTCCGAAGCACGTTCCACGGGAGTTAGATCTGGCACATGAGCATCATCTACCGGAGTTGGTACCGCTACAATATGAAAATCAGCTTTTTTCAAATCATGAATATCGCAAGTATACAAAATATCTGCAGCAGCCAAATCTGCAGAAGTAGTTTCCTCTGTGCGATCAACACCTTGCTTTAGCTCTAAAATTCTTTGTGGATTGATATCAAAACCAATACACTGCTTTTGTTTGCCAAATGCGACTGCTGCAGGTAACCCAACATATCCTAACCCAACTAAGGACACAGTTCTATTATGCATTTCCATTTTCTTTCTAATAAATTTAATTTTGGATTCTAACTAGAGTGATAAATACTCGCTTAAGGCACTCTTATAATCTGGCATAGTATAGTATTGTGCAATTTTTGCACTACTTAGTATTGCATACTGTGGACGCAGCGCTTTAAACGTATAATCTTTATAACTAATCGGTTTTACTTTATTTATATCTTGTCCAGTTTGTCGCAAAATTTCTTCTGTAAACTCAAACCAGCTACATGAAGAACTACTTACACAATTATAAACCCCATACTCACTCACTTCTTTTGCAATTAAAATATCTATAGCTCGCGCAACGTCTAAAGTATGGGTCGGGCAAGTTAGCTGATCACTAATTACGTTCCAGCTGTCTTTTTCACTTGCTAATCTAAGCATGGTAGTTACAAAGTTACCACCTTTACCAGACGCTCCAGCTATGCCAAACAAAGATGACACCCTAAGGATAAAATATTTATTTGCATAGTTTTGAACTGCAATTTCACCAGCATATTTAGATAAGCCGTAAACATTCAGTGGATTAGGCATATCACTTTCCAGATACTCACCTAACTTTGTACCATCAAAAACATAATCAGTTGAAATATGAATCAATGTAATCTGATTAAACGTACAAAATTGAGCTAATTGGAGAGTAAATGCACTATTAACCAAAAATGCCTGCTGCGGGTTTGATTCACAGCCATCAACATTGGTAGTTGCAATACAGTTAATTATATATTTAGCATCAGCGTAGGGCGCTAGTTGCGAAGATACATCCATTGCAGCAGCATCAATATCTTGGGAAGTAGAGTTAATTAAATCGTGATGAGGCGCTAATACCTTGCGGAGATCGCTGCCAAGTTGCCCATTGCTACCTAAAATTACAATTTTTGCCACGTTTATTCCTATTCATTTATTCACTGAGCATATACTCGAAGTATTGTTAAAAAAGGAGCAGGTGTACTATATAAGTACATAACAAGTCTTTTTAGTAATACGACAAAGTGCAGGATTCAAATACGCTGAGTATAATTCAAATTAATCCAGTTTTGATATTCACCGCTTAGGATATGATTAACCCATTGTTGATTATCCAAATACCATTGAATTGTTTTGCGAATACCTGTATCAAAATTTTCTTCAGGCTGCCAGCCCAACTCACTCTGAATTTTAGTTGGATCCATTGCGTAACGATAATCATGCCCGGCACGATCGCTAACATAGCTGATTTGCTCTAAATACGACTTCGCATCGCTTCGTGGTTGCAACTCGTCAAGCAAGCGACAAATCGTTTGGACTACTTCTAAATTAGTACGTTCGTTATGCCCACCAATACAGTAACTTTGACCAAGCTGGCCTTTTTCAAAAGCTAATATAATTCCCTTAGCATGATCATCAACGTACAGCCAATCGCGGATATTATCGCCTTTGCCATATATTGGCAAATTTTTACCCTGCAATGCATTATTTATCACTAGTGGAATTAATTTCTCTGGAAAATGGTATGGACCATAATTATTGGTACAGTTGGTAATCACTATTGGTAAATTATAGGTATGATACCAAGCCCTAGCCAACAAATCACTACTTGCTTTGGATGCTGAATAGGGGCTACGTGGATCATAAGCAGTATCTTCACGGAAATAACCAGTATCACCCAAAGAACCAAAGACTTCATCAGTTGAAATATGGACAAATTTGAACTGAGCTTTATCCGTTAAACTGCTATAATATTCACGAGCACATTCCAGCAAATTATAACTACCAACAATATTAGTCATAATAAATTCACCTGGACCACTGATTGAGCGATCGACGTGACTTTCCGCTGCCAGATGCAGAATCCCAACTGGTTGGTACTGTTCAAAAATCCGGCTAATATTCTCTTTATCGCCGATATCTACCTGTTCAAATACGTAACGCGGATTATCACTTATTTCTTTAAGAGATTCAAGATTCCCAGCATAGGTTAACTTATCTATATTCACCACATGATAATCACTATGATTAATTAATTGGCGTACTACAGCCGAACCAATAAACCCCGCTCCGCCAGTCACTAATAAAGTTCTTTTTGTCATAATTCGACCTATTTTTTGTATATAAAATTAATATCTGCATCGTTAAGTAGCGGCTGCTTTTGATCTTTATCAGATAAAATCAACTCTCCAACTTCAGGCCATTCAATCCCAATTAGCGGATCATCATACTTAATACCACGATCACATTCTGGTGCATATTCTGCCGTGGTTTTATACAAAAATTCAGTACTATCCTGCAACGTCACAAATCCATGGGCAAATCCAGCCGGTATCCATAACATTTGTTTATTTGCTGCACTCAATTCATAACCAACCCACTTACCAAAAGTAGGCGATCCACGGCGAATATCAACCGCAACATCAAAGACTGCACCACTAACGCAGCGTACTAATTTACCCTGAGCTTTAGGATCCAGTTGGTAATGCAAACCACGTAAAACACCTTTGACCGATTTAGAGTGATTATCCTGAATAAACTCTGGCAAAATTCCATTGGCCTGAAACAATGACTTACGATAGCTTTCCATAAAAAAGCCTCGCTCATCACCAAACGCTTTTGGTTTAACCAAAATTACATCTTCAATTGCGCTACGAATAAATTCCATTATTTAACTAACCTCCGCAAATATTCAGCATAAGTTGATTTACCCATTGATTTTACTTTTTCTCTAACCTGCTCTTTAGTTAGCCACCCTTTATGTAACGCAATTTCTTCCAAACAGGCAATCTTAATTCCCTGACGATGCTCAACGGTTTGAATAAAATTAGAGGCCTCTAGTAAGGAATCATGCGTTCCGGTATCTAGCCATGCAAAACCACGTTTCATCGTCACTACATTCAATTTACCCTGCTCAAGATAAATTTTATTAAGATCAGTAATTTCGAGTTCACCGCGTGCGGATGGCTTAACTTGTTTCG
The DNA here is from genome assembly GCA_003963245.1 of Neisseriaceae bacterium. Taxonomy (GTDB): domain Bacteria; phylum Pseudomonadota; class Gammaproteobacteria; order Burkholderiales; family UBA11063; genus Aquella. The sequence continues at coordinate 51,382 of RXJX01000036.1, read as the reverse complement.
CATTAGCAACCACATGTTTATCATAAAAATAAAGCCCAGTTACCGCAAAATCTGATTTAGGTTGACTTGGTTTTTCTTCTAAACTAATTGCTCGTTTATTGCCATCAAATTCAACCACACCATAACGTTCTGGATCAGAGACCTGATAAGCAAAAACAGTCGCACCTTCGCCCTGCTGAGCTGACATAAGCAGTTCCGTCATCCCGCTGCCATAATACATATTGTCACCCAAAATTAAGCACGCTGGTGAACCTGCCAAAAACTCTTCACTAATCAGAAACGCCTGTGCTAAGCCATCCGGGCTTGCTTGAACCGCATAAGATAACTTAATTCCCCATTGGCTTCCATCACCCAGTAATTGCTCAAAACGACTAATGTCTTGTGGTGTAGAAATAATCAATACATCCTGAATTTCAGCTAACATTAGAATAGATAATGGATAATAAATCATTGGCTTATCATAAACTGGCAATAGCTGCTTAGAAATCACTTGCGTTGCTGGGTGTAAGCGTGTACCACTACCACCAGCCAAAATAATACCTTTGTACTTACTCATCTTTTACCTTTATTAATATACTAGGGGCAACGATACTTTCTTACCATCACGAGCAGAAATATATATCGCAATTAAAAACTCTAATGAACGTAACCCTTCACGACCATCTGTTAATGGAGATTCATCACCACGTAAAGTGGCGATCACATTCGCATAATATAGTGGATGTCCAAAACCATAGACAGACGTGGTTGCGTAGCTAGCATTTAGTATTTCATCATCTTCAGAGCGTTTGTCGGCAAATTCCCAATGATCAATTTTATTTACTGCCACTCCACCAATCCGAACGGTACCCTTCTCACCAATCAAAGTAATGGAACCTTCTAAATTCTTAGGATAGGTCAACATTGAGACATTCATTGTTCCTAAAGCACCACTACGATATTTAATTGCCAGAACGCCACTATCTTCAGTTTCAATATTTCGAGCAAGAGTTGCGGTATAACTTTGTACTGACTCAACTGAACCAACTAACCACTCCATCAAGTCAACATAGTGTGAAGCCTGATTCATAAATGCACCGCCATCAAACTCCCAAGTGCCACGCCATGCATCATGATCATAGTATTCTTGCGGACGTGTCCAAAATACATTACAGGCAACCGAATAAATTCGCCCAAAGCGCCCTTCATCGATAGCTTTTTTTACCATCTGAATCGTGGCATTTTGGCGGTTTTGCTTAACTACAAATAATCTAACCCCTGCTTTATCACAGGCTTTAACCATTTCAATACCATCAGACATGCGAGTTGCCATTGGCTTCTCAGTTACCACGTGGTAACCAGCTTCAGCACATTCAATCGTTTGAGTTGGATGCAACCCACTTGGCGTAGTCAAAATCACCACATCAAAACCGCCTGCCTCAAGCATTTTGCTAAGAGAAGAATAAGCTACCGCATTATATTTTTCAGCAGCTGCATTTGCTCGTTCACTGATAATATCACAAACGGCAACTAATTCACAGTCTTCTTTATGCTGTTCTAAAGAGCCAAAGTGATTGGCAGAAATCCGACCACAACCAACTAAAGCAAAGCGAATTTTACGGCCTGTAATTGATTTGTATTTACTTAACATGATTATCCCTAAAGTTTTATTTCCCGTAATTATACTATATCCAGCTTATGCTTAAAAGGCAAAAGCCACACTATTAATAGTATGGCTTTTATAAAAGATATATAATAAGATTAGCCAGAAACTAATGCATTACAATACATCATTAACGCAGAAGGCAAAATACCAATTATTAATAGTAACGCTACATTTACTAATAGTACCGAACGGCTAAATATACATACATCTGCAACTTCCAATGTTATTACTGGCTCTTCAAAATACATAACCTTAACTACTCGGATGTAATAGAAAGCACCAATCAAAGACATGATTACTGCAAATACTGCTACACCAACGTAACCAGCAGCCAATAATGCCGCTAAAATTTTAAATTTAGCATAAAATCCAACCAATGGTGGAATACCAGCCATTGAGAACATCACCAACATTATTAAAGCAGCCATTACAGGGTGAGTCTTACTTAAGCCCTTAAGATCATCGAGACTTTGGCATTCAAAATCACCTTTAGAAAGCATTGTCAGAATCCCAAACCCAGCTAAAGCAGTTAATGAATACGTTACCACATAGAATATAGTAGCCGAAACACCATCAACACTCACGGTTACCAAACCAAGTGCGACAAACCCCATGTGTGCTACTGTCGAATAACCGAGCATCCGTTTGATATTCGTTTGCGCAATTGCAATCACATTTCCAAAGAATAATGACAAACATGCAAGGATCAATAACATCACAGACCAAGCTGGATTTAACAATACCAAACCACCAATCAAGAAACGAATTACAAACACAACTGCAGCAATCTTAGTCAAGCTACCAATTATCGTTGCAACCGCCAATGGTGAACCTTCATAGACGTCTGGTACCCACATATGAAACGGCACTAAGCCTAGTTTAAATACTAAACCAGCAACAATAAACACTAGACCAAAAGTCATCAAACCTGCATTAGCATCGCCAAGAGTCAACATAGAGCGCAGAACATCCTCCAATTGTAAATGTCCACCAGTTGCTCCATAAACAAAAGAGATACCGTAAAGTAAAATCCCCGATGCCAAAGCACCCAAAATAAAATATTTCATTGCAGCTTCTGTAGCTCGTACATTATCACGATAAAGTGCAATTAAACCATATAATGCCAAAGAAAATAATTCCAAACCAACATATAAAGTCAGCATATTATCGGCAGAAATCATTACCATCATGCCTAATACCGAAAAGAGGAAAATTACGTAAAATTCTCCACTCTGGAATTTTTTATCACTAACATAGCGTTTAATGTATAGCACTGCAACAAATGAAAATAAATATGTAAACATCTTAGTTCCCATTGCAAGATTATCTAAGATAAACATATTATTAAATGTTAGCTCAGTAACACCGTGATCAACATACTTTTGTAAAACAAAACAACCAATAAGTGTAATCATCGTCAATAGAAGATTGGCACCTTTTTGCTTCTCAGAAGTAAAAGCATCAACCAAGAGCAAAACAATAATCATAAACACCATGAATAATTCTGGTAGTACCGGAATCAAATTTGGATAAGTCATCTTTTTTCGCCCCTATGCTTAAATTTTGCTCTGCGCAACTTGATTAATTAAATGACCAACGCTGGCATGCATTTTTGCTACAAACAGATCTGGATAAATACCCATTACTAAGACTGCAATCGCCAGTAATGTTAAGATCAAAAACTCACGCTTGCTGACATCACTCATTTCAGCTACATGTGAATTTGCCACCGCACCAAAAACAACGCGTTTGTACATCCACAATGTATATCCTGCACCCAAGATTAGGGTTAGACCAGCTAATATTGCGGCAATAAAGTTAGTTTGGGTTGCACCCATAATTACCATAAACTCACCGACAAATCCTGATGTCCCAGGCAAACCTGAATTTGCCATTGAAAACAACATAAAGAAAGCAGCAAAAACTGGCATTTTATTTACTACGCCACCATAATCCGCTATATTACGCGAATGAACACGATCATACATTACACCGATACAGAAGAACATTGCTGCTGATACAAAGCCATGCGAAATCATTTGGGTAATTGCACCTTCCAGTGCCCAAGTATTCAGATTAGCTCCAACAAACAAAAAGCAACCTAGAGTAACAAAACCCATATGTGAAATTGAAGAATACGCAACTAATTTCTTCATGTCTTTTTGAACTAATGCCACTAAACCGATATAAACAATTGCAATCAACGACAACGCAACCATTACTCCAGCTAACTCACGTGAAGCATCCGGTACAATTGGTAAAATGAAGCGCAAGAAACCGTAACCACCAATTTTAAGTGTAATTGCTGCCAGTACCATTGAACCACCAGTCGGAGCTTCCGGATGGGCATCAGGTAACCAAGTATGTAATGGCCACATTGGAACCTTAACCGCAAAAGACAAGAAGAATGCGATAAAGATTAAAATTTGAATACCCATAGTTAATGGTAAGTTATAGTAATCAAAAATTTCAAAGCTACCTTTAGCTTGATTGTATAGATAAATTAATGCAACCAGCATTAATAGCGAACCAATCAAGGTATACAAGAAAAATTTAATTGCAGCATAAACACGATTAGTGCTACCCCATACCCCAATGATTAAATACATTGGTATTAACATTGCTTCAAAAAACACATAGAATAGAACAGCATCTAGCGCACAGAAAGAACCACTAATAAAGCCAGTCATCATCAAAAACATTGCATTATATAGCGCAACTTTTTGTTTGATTACTTTAAAACCAGCCAATACTACCAGTACAGTAATGAAATTATTTAACATTACAAAAGGCATAGAAATTCCATCAACTGCCAGATGGTAGTTTATATTTAAGCTTGGTACCCATGCATAATTTTCACTAAACTGCATTGCTGTTTGCTGAGGATCAAAAGTATGAAAAACAATCAGCGAGAATACTAATGCAATTATAGAACCCAACAACGCTACATAGCGTGCCATACAATCATTTTTATTAAACGCTAAGGTAATGAAACCAAAAACTATTGGCGTCCATATTGTTAAACTTAATAAATAGCTCATCATTCTTTTTTACCCTTAGTGTAGAATTAAACCGGTACAGAACGTTAATAATATCAGCACACCTAAAACCATATAAGTAGCTGCGCTATTAACGTATCCAGTTTGTGCCCGACGGAAAATTTTAGAAAATATCGCAATAACCCGTGCCGAACCATTAACAATCAGACCATCAATTAACAATATATCACCAATTGACCATAATATCTTACCAAGAGCACGACCAATTGGTGCAAAGATATTAATAAACAAATCATCCATGAAATATTTACGTTCCATTACATAAATCACTGGTTTGAATACAGCCTTAACTACAGCAACAAACGCCGGTGATTTATGCGCAATAAATGCAACAATTATTCCAGATAATGCCAAATATACAGGCAACTGGTGTAAACTATGCATAATCATTGCAAGCGGAGCAATTGGATCTTTCGCAATTTCTTCTGCAAAGAACTGCGCATTGTAAATTGTCCCATTAAAAAACTCGCCTGGAACAAATTTGTCAAAGGCTAACCAACCGATTATTACAGATGGAATAGCCAATAACACTAATGGCAATGTAATTACCCACGGTGACTCTTTAGGCTCGCTATGTCCATGCCCTCCGTGTGCATCGTGACCATCATGCCCATGGTCATCATGATGAACTTCACGGAAGCGTTCTTTACCATGAAAAGTCATAAACAACTGACGGAAACTATAACATGCAGTTACAAATACTGCTGCATATACACAGAATACTACAAATGAGCTACCAAACATATGATGTTCATGTGCATTTGATGCTGCATCTAAAATCATATCTTTGGAGAAGAAACCTGCAAAAGGAGGAATTCCCGCTAATGCTAAATTACCAATAATTGTCACTAGATAAGTAATCGGCATATATTTCCATAAACCACCCATTTTGCGCATATCTTGTTCGTGATGCATAGCAACGATCACTGAACCAGCAGCTAAGAATAATAACGCTTTAAAGAAAGCATGAGTCATCAGATGGAAAATACCCACTGAATACGCCCCACAACCTAACGCAACTGCCATATAGCCCAATTGTGATAATGTTGAATACGCAACAACTCGTTTAATATCATTCTGAATTAAGCCAAGTAATCCTAGGAATAGTGCATTAATTGCCCCAATAATTGCGATAAATGATAATGCTGTCTCAGACATATTATACATAGGCGATAAACGTGCTACCATGAAAATACCAGCTGTTACCATCGTTGCCGCGTGAATCAATGCAGAAATTGGAGTTGGACCTTCCATTGAATCAGGTAACCATACATGTAATGGAAACTGAGCTGATTTACCCATTGCACCAACAAACAATAACAAGCAGATTACTGTAATTGCATTCCAACCAGTATTTAAGAATGTAACACCAGAAATTTCATGTAATTTAGCAAATACTTCAGCATAATTCAAAGTACCAAAATAAGCTAAAACTAAGCCGATTCCTAATAAGAAACCCAAGTCACCAATCCGGTTGATTAAAAATGCTTTTAAATTGGCAAAAGTCGCTGATTCACGTTGGAAATAAAAACCAATCAACAAATAAGAAACTAAACCAACCCCTTCCCAACCGAAAAATAGTTGAATGAAGTTGTTTGCCATTACGAGCATAATCATCATAAAAGTAAATAATGAAATATAACTAAAAAACCGCTCGTAACCCTCTTCGCCTTTCATATAACCAATGGTGTAAATATGGACCATTAATGATACCGAAGTTACAATAGTCAACATAGTTGCAGTTAGACTATCAACTAAAATTCCTACTGAATAAGATTGAGTACCAACTGTTAACCAAGTATATAATGGACCATCATAGGTTAAACCACCATTCAGAACCTTATTTAATAAACAGTAAGAACCAATCGTGGAAATTAAAACTCCCAAAATAGTCAACGAATGACTAATCTTCTTCCCTAATGCAAAGCCAAATAAACCAACTATCGTTGAAGCAAGCAAGGGTGATAAAATAATCGTTAAATATAAATTCATTTCAGTCATAGCTGTCCCCTGTTAGCCTTTAAGTTGATCCATGTCTTGTACATTAATGGATCTTAAATTGCGGAATAAGATAATCAAAATTGCTAAACCAATCGCCGCTTCTGCCGCAGCCACTGTTAAAGTGAAAAATACGAAAATCTGACCTGCCACATTATGCAAAAAAGACGAGAAAGTTACAAAATTAAAGTTAACCGCCAGAAGCATTAGTTCAATTGACATCAAAACCACAATGACATTTTTACGATTAAGAAAAATCCCCATAACCGACAAAGCAAATAAGATTGCCGATAATACCAAATAATGAGTCATACCAATCATTGTGCTTCTCCTTTATCTTCTACTTCAGCATCCATTTTAATCATAGTAAAACGAGTTTTGCTGTCGGTTGCTACCTGCTTGCTGATATTTTGGTATTTTGCAGCTTTTTCTGATTTACGCAAAGTCAATGCAACAGCAACAACTAAACCAAGTAATAAAACCATAGAAGCTAGCTCAACTGGGTATGAGTATTGAGTATATAGTACCCATCCCAATTTATTGGAGTTGCTGATGTTAGTCGCTGGATCACTATTTGCAGACATTGTCACCAGTGGATTTTTTAATACCACAAGTAACATTTCAATCAATACAACCACACCAAGCACTAAAGCCATAGGGAAATTTTTCCAAAAGCCTTTGCGAATAGCCTCAAGATCAACATCCAGCATCATTACCACGAATAGGAACAAAACCATCACCGCGCCAACATATACCAGAATCAGAGTTAAAGACAGAAATTCGGCACCCAACATCATCCATAGACAGCTGGCATTAACAAATGCCAATACCAAAAATAGTGCTGCATGCACTGGATTTTTGGCTGTGATTACTCGCAAACCGCTTATTAGCAGTATTGCGGAAAACACGTAAAATAAAACGCTAGTTACATCCATTGTATGACCTCTTATCAGCGATATTTATGATCTGCTTCTTTAGATTTGGCAATAACACTTTCATAATGATCACCAATAGCTAAAAGCATTTCTTTAGTGTAAAATAAATCCCCACGTTTTTCGCCATGGTATTCATGGATCGGAGTTTCAACAATTGCATCTACCGGACAAGCTTCTTCACAAAAGCCACAGAAAATACATTTGGTCAAATCAATATCATAACGAGTGGTGCGGCGAGTACCATCATCACGCTCATGAATATCAATAGTAATTGCTAACGCTGGGCACACTGCCTCACACAATTTACAGCCAATGCAACGTTCTTCGCCATTTGGATAACGACGTAACGCATGCAAAGCACGAAAACGAGGCGATAACGGAGTTTTTTCTTCTGGGTAAAATATGGTTGGTTTTGGTCGTAACATTACACGCCATGTAACCGCCATCCCTTTAAACAACTCAGCTAAAAAGAAGGTCTTAAAAAATCTTTTCATCGTATGTATCCTTATTGCCAAATACTAAGCGGGGAGACCATCCACGCGCCAAGCACAAAAATCCACACTAAAGTAATCGGTAAGAATACTTTCCAACCCAAACGCATGATTTGATCATAACGATAACGCGGAAATGTCGCACGGTACCAAATAAAACCAAATAATAAAATCAAAACCTTAACCACTAACCATGCCATAGAATGTTGCCCTAAAATCCCCCAGCTTTGCGGGAATGGAGACAACCAACCACCTAAGAACATGATCACGGTTAAAGCTGATACCAAAACCATACTCACGTACTCAGCCAGCATAAATAATGCAAATGGTGTTCCAGAATACTCTACATGGAAACCAGCTACAATTTCCGATTCACCTTCACAAACATCAAATGGCGCACGATTAGTTTCGGCAACACCTGAGATTAAATAAATCAAAAACATCGGAAATAATGGAATCCAGTTCCACGATAAAATCGATCCGGCTAAACGTCCAGTAGATTGACTATTCACGATATCAATGAAGTTTAAACTCCCTGAAATCATGATCACGCCAAGTAATGCAAAACCCATTGCTAACTCATAAGAAATCATTTGTGCTGTAGCTCGGATACCTCCTAAGAAGGAATATTTAGAATTCCCAGCCCAACCTGCCAAGATAATCCCATAAACTCCTAATGAGCCAATTGCAGTCACATATAATACGCCAGCATTAACATTGGTAAAATAAAGTTCAGGACTAAATGGCACCACAGCCCAAGTTGCCAGCGCACAGATCAAAATAACGGCAGGAGCCAAAAAAAAGACTGCTTTTGATGCCTTAGCTGGAATAATAATCTCTTTAAAGACAAATTTCAGCAAATCAGCAAAAGGCTGCCAGATACCCTTGGGACCTACGCGATTGGCACCAATCCGTGCATGCATAAACCCCAAAATCCGACGTTCAGCCAAAGTTACGTACGCAACAACTAATGTCAACGGTACAATTACAATAACTGCTTTAATCAAATACCACACGGCGTAGCCTAAATCGTGGCCTAAATACTGTTGTAATAAATCCATCATTTTGACTACCCTTACTACGCGTTAACTTCAATAGCATCAAAGCTACCGGCAAAATTAATGCTACTATGATTCCTTGCTAATAACACAGTATCATTAGCTATCAGTTCAGATACAGCAACATTATATTTATTTTGCGCATGTGATTGTTTTACTACAACTTCATTACCATCAACCAGATTCAACTTACTTGCTAATTGACTACTTATAGTTAACATTGGTAGTTTTGCCCATGTAGTTTGCTGTAGCGAAGCCGCACGACGGACAATGCTATCACCAGAATAAATGCCAGTAGCTCCAAAACGAACTAAACCAGTAATAGTCGGCAAACTGATTACAAATGAATCAAACTTACTGTTGTTATTTAAGTAACTACTTGTATCTTTTAATCCAGTTAATTCAGAACGAACGTCCTCAATACTATCTTGTTCAAAACCATCCAAGTTAAATTTGTTTGCTAAAACTCGAATAACTTTCCACGCTGGTTTAGAATCGCCAAGTGGACGAGTCACTCCGTTAAACGTTTGCCAAGTTCCTTGCATATTAACGTAAGAACCTGCTGTTTCGGTAAACGGTGTAACTGGTAAAATCACATCGGCATATTGCAACATATCTTCATTAATGTAAGCTGACATAACAATTACCGTCTCTGCTTTGTTAAGTGCAGCCAGAGCTAATTGAGTATTATACGCATCACGTTCTAACTCAGTATTTAGCAACACATATGCTTTACGTTGACTTTCAAGCATTTGAAGAGCATTAAGACCCTTAGTAAAATAGCCATTGAATGCTGCACGATATGGCGTAAAACCTACTAATTGAGCACCTAATTCATTTGCCAAATCAGGCAGAATACCACTCTTACCACCAGTCACAGTAGCAATTTCGTTACTCAAAATCAGTAGCTGCCCATAATCAGCCAAAGAACGTGCAATTTTACCCAATACAATATGCCCATTATGCTTGAACAAGCTTTCAGCAATAGCTTGAGTTTGTTCACAAACTTCTATTTGAGTCAAATCAATAGAACTCGTTTTGCCACTTAGTTTACATGCTGCTTTTAGTATTTTTCCTAAGACTAGACTAAACTTGCGAGGGTCAATTGTTATCTGTGAACTTAGCTTGATTTTGACATCTTCTTGTTTAAGACTGATCAAGTGTATTTCGCTGTCATGCTTCGCAGCTTGACGCAAACGCTGAGTAAGCAAAGGCTGCTCTTCACGCAGCGTACTGCCTACCACTAAAATTGATTTATTAGCTATAAAATCAGTAACGCTACTTCCAAGATAGTTAACACCTTCTTGTTTACCATCAAGGCTAAAGTCCTGCTGCCCTAAGCGGTAATCAAGATTATTCACGCCGATTCCACGCATCATCTTTTGTAATAAGTGTAATTCTTCAGTAGTTGATATAGCAGAAGCCAAGACTCCAATCGCATCACTACCATGATCCATCTTAACACCATTAATGCTTTTAGCCGCATAATTAAGTGCAGTTTCCCAATCAACCTTTATCCATTTACCATCTTGCTTAATCATTGGCTCAGTCGTACGTTCTTCGTGATATAAACCTTCGTAACTAAAACGATCACGATCTGATAACCAACATTCATTCAATGCGTCGTTCTCTAATGGTAGTACCCGCACTACTTTATGATATTTATCAATATGAACTTGGATATTACTGCCTAATGCATCATGCGGCGAAATTGATTTGCGGCGTGATAATTCCCATGAACGAGCTGTATCCCTAAATGGCTTAGAAGTTAGCGCACCAACAGGACAAATATCAATAATATTACCTGATAATTCACTATCCACAGTTTTACCAATAAATGGCATTACTTCTACGTGATTATTACGATAGCTCATACCTAATTCTTGGAAACCAGCAATCTCATCGGTAAAGCGCACACAACGTGAGCAGTGAATACAACGTGTCATTGTAGTTTTCACTAATGAACCTAGGTCTTTATCTGTAACCGCACGCTTTTCTTCTTCAAAACGGCTTGCTCCGCGACCATAACCAACAGCTAAGTCTTGCAGCTGACATTCACCACCCTGATCACAAATTGGACAATCTAAGGGATGGTTAATTAATAAAAATTCCATTACTCCCTGCTGTGCCTCAACCGCCATTTTAGAACAAGTGTGTACTTTCATACCTTCAGTGATTGGTGTGGCACATGCTGGCGCAGGACCACGGGCTTTTTCGACCTCAACCAGACACATCCGGCAATTTGCAGCAATCGATAATTTCTTATGGTAGCAAAAATGAGGAATATATTTTCCTTCTTGCAGTGCTACCTCGAGTATCGTTGAACCTGGCTTAGCACTGACGGTCTTACCGTCTAATTCAAATTCAATCATTATTAATGTTTCCTGTTAATATAATTAGCACCAGCGGTGATTTACTAAACATTTTCCATGCTCAATATGATATTCAAATTCATGTCTGAAGTGCTTAGTAAAGCTTCGGACAGGAAATACCGCAGCATCAGATAGAGCGCAAATCGTACGTCCAGCCATTTGATTACCGATACTATCCAACAACTCAAGATCGCCAGCGCGACCATGCCCAGTTTCTATTCGGTGAACAATTTGATATAACCAGCCAGTACCTTCGCGGCATGGAGTACATTGTCCACAGCTTTCTTCATGATAAAAATAAGACAGGCGCTCTAATGCTTTTACCATACAAACATCTTCATCCATCACAATCACTGCACCAGAACCAAGCATTGAACCAGCTTTGGCGATTGAATCGTAGTCCATAGTACACTCCATCATAATGTCTGCTGGTAATACTGGAGCAGATGAACCACCTGGAATAACTGCTTTTAATTTTTTACCACCACGCATTCCGCCTGCCATTTCCAGAAGCTTGCTAAACGGAGTACCCAAAGGAACTTCAAAATTCCCCGGACGCTCTACATGACCAGATACAGAGAAAAGTTTAGTACCACCATTATTTGGAATACCCTGATCCATGAATGTCTGACCGCCATCACGCAAAATAAAAGGGACTGAAGCCAACGATTCGGTATTATTGATCGTGGTTGGCTTACCATAAAGTCCATGACCTGCAGGAAACGGAGGTTTGAAACGTGGCTGACCCTTACGTCCTTCAACAGAGTTTAATAGTGCTGTTTCATCACCGCAAATATACGCACCATAACCATGATGAGCGTGCAATTCAAAATCAAAACCAGATCCAAGAATATTAGTTCCAAGCAGATTTGCTGCGCGAGCTTCTTCTAACGCTGCCTCAAATTTTTGATAAATTTCAAAAATCTCACCATGTATGTAATTATAGCCAACGGATGCACCGATTGAATAACCAGCAATAATCATTCCTTCAATCACTGCGTGAGGATTAAAATTTAGTATATCTCGGTCTTTAAACGTACCGGGTTCACCTTCATCGCTATTACACATAATGTATTTTTGACCTGGCATAGTTCTTGGCATGAAGCTCCATTTTAAACCCGTAGGGAACCCTGCACCACCACGCCCACGCAAACCAGAAGTTTTCATTTCATTAATGACATCTTCAGGAGGGATTTTTTCTGCCAAAATTCTTTTTAATGCTTGATATCCACCACGTTTAAGGTATTCATCTAAACGCCAACAAGCAGAATCACTAGTGTCAACACCGGCGAAAATTACGCCTTTTTCAAAAATTGCCATAAATGCTCCAAAATTCTAATACTATTACGATAAACTTCGATTAAAAATGATAATTAACACTTAATACTAAATCATTATTTTCTACCGTTGCAGCATTAGCTGGCGGACTTCCACCAACAACAGTATTACCATTTTCATGATAGTGTAAATTTAGTGGGAATAATAAACCGTAATTTATATAATCTAAATCTAAAGAAATATGTTTAAAAATATAAAATGCCGCTCCAACACCCAATACCGAAGTAAAACCATCTGTCATCGGACTACCGACATAATCAGTCAAGGTAGCGCGCTCAAAGGCTATACCACCGCGCACTTTTAAATCAAACCAGTCAGTAAAAGGATACAAAAATAAAGCATTTACTGCAAGTAGATTTTGTGATCCTAAAAAAGTTTTGTTCCCTGTATCCTGAGGTGATGGTTGATATATCTGATTATTTGACCACAAAAAATTGACCTCAGTCGCAAAATAATCATTAAATTGATAACCTCCATTGAAATAGGTACCAACTGAACTTTTATTCTGATTGCCTAAATACGATCCAACTGCATCACCCGAGCCATCTGGAGCATAATATGTTTTATAAATATTATCCAAAGAGGTCTGATTTAATGCAACTCCTCCTCCAAGATAAAATCCATCCAATCCATAACATAGCAAATTGACAACGGATAAAACAAGAGCAACAACTAGCTTTAGCACTTATACTAATTCTAACAATTTCTTGTCAATTGCTTCAGGAGTCATAAAACTACACATTTTATGATTATTAAGCAATAGTACAGGTGCATCACCACAAGCACCTAAACACTCTGCTTCAATCACAGTAAATTTACCATCTGCACTAGTTCCACCTAATTTGGCAATATTTAATTTCTCTAGTAAGTATTCTGCAGTATTAACCCCACCACGCAATGCGCATGGTAAATTGGTACAAACCGCTAATTTATATTTACCAACTGGTTTTAAATTATACATACCATAAAATGTCGCTACTTCCATGGCCTGTGTAGCTGGAATTTTCACATAGTCTGCAACATAGGCAATTGCATCTGTTGACAACCACCCCAGCTCAGTTTGAGCAATTCTTAATGCTGACATAATCGCACTACGGCGACGATCTTCCGGATATTTGGCTAGTTCAACATCAATTTGTTTTAATGATTCAAGCGATAACATTATCTATCTACCTCACCGAATACAATATCTTGCGTTCCAATAATTGCTACTACATCGGCAATCATATGTCCACGACTCATTTCATCCAATGCCGCTAAATGTGCGTACCCAGGTGCCTTAATTTTTAAGCGATAAGGCTTATTTGCACCATCTGAAACCATATAAACCCCAAATTCACCTTTAGGATGTTCCACAGCAGCATAAACTTCACCTTCAGGAACCCTCATTCCTTCAGTAAATAATTTAAAATGGTGAATTAGATCCTCCATCCCGTGCTTCATTTTTTCACGACTTGGCGGAGCTATTTTATGATCATCTGTAATAACCGGACCTGGATTATCCTTAAGCCATGCTACACACTGTTTAATAATTTTATTTGACTCTCGCATCTCTGCAACACGAACCAAATAACGATCATAACAATCACCACCTTTACCAACTGGAATATCAAAGTCCATTTTGGCATATACATCGTAAGGTTGTTTCTTACGTAAATCCCAAGCAACGCCTGAACCACGCAGCATTGGACCAGAAAAACCAAGATTAAGCGCACGTTCTTCAGTTACCACACCAATATCAACTGTCCGCTGTTTCCAAATTCGGTTATCGGTAATTAAAGTCTCGTATTCATCAACGCAAACATCAAAGCGTTTGGTAAAATCAGCGATAAAATCCAATAAAGATCCTTGACGAGTTTTATTTCGCTCAGCTAATTGTTTCTTTGTTCTAATCTTTGACTCGGTATACTGTGGCATAGTTTCAGGTAAATCACGATATACTCCACCCGGACGAAAATATGCAGCATGCATCCGCGCACCTGAAACAGCTTCGTAACAATCCATCAAATCTTCACGTTCACGGAAAGCATATAAAAATACTGCCATCGCACCAATATCCAGCGCGTGAGCACCAATCCACATCAAGTGATTTAAAATACGAGTAATTTCTGCAAACATTACACGGATATATTGTGCACGCTCAGGTACATCAACACCAGTCAAACGCTCTACTGCTAGGCAGTATGCATGTTCATTGCACATCATAGACACGTAATCCAAGCGATCCATATACGGCAACGCTTGCAAATATGTTTTATGCTCAGCTAATTTTTCAGTTCCGCGATGCAACAAACCAATATGGGGATCCGCACGCTGGATTACTTCACCATCAAGTTCCAAAACCAAACGCAATACACCATGAGCCGATGGATGTTGAGGTCCAAAGTTCAGGGTGTAGTTCTTAATTTCTGCCACCGTAGTGCTCCTCACGAATAGTGCGTGGTGTAATCTCACGCGGTTCAATAGTTACTGGTTGATAAATTACGCGTTTTTGCTCCTCATCATAGCGCATTTCCATATAACCAGACAGTGGGAAGTCTTTTCTAAATGGATGACCGATAAATCCATAATCAGTTAAAATACGACGTAGGTCGGGATGCCCGTCAAAAACGATACCATACAAATCGAAAGCCTCACGCTCAAACCAATTCACAGAATTCCAAATCTCAACCACCGAAGGCACAACTGGAAATTCATTATTAGTTGCAAAACATTTAACTCTAACACGCCAATTGTGTTTGATTGACAACAAATGATAAACCACGGCAAAGCGCAATGCATCAGCAGGTTTTTCATCTTGCTGATCTTTATAAGTTAAATAATCAATACCACAAACATCTTGACATTGAACGAATGCCAAACGCTCATTCTTAGCAAGTTTAGTCATTAACTCAATTAAACGCTCCGGCGTAACTTCAAGAGTTATTTCTTGATCTTTGAATTTATATAAGTCGCTGTAAATTTCACCAACGGTTTCTTTAAGGGCTAACTCAAGCTGTTCAATCTTTTTCATCAGGCACTCTTTCTGGCAATCGTAGATTCACGACGAATCTTATTCTGTAGCTGAATAATGCTATATAGCAAAGCCTCAGCAGCCGGAGGGCAACCAGGAACATAAATATCAACTGGCACAATCCGGTCACAACCACGAACTACAGAGTAGGAATAGTGATAATAACCACCACCATTTGCACATGAACCCATTGAAATTACCCAACGAGGCTCAGGCATTTGATCATAGACTTTACGTAGGGCTGGAGCCATCTTATTACATAATGTTCCGGCAACAATCATCACATCAGACTGCCGTGGTGACGGACGAAAGACCGCACCAAAACGGTCTAAATCATAACGTGCAGCACCAATATGCATCATTTCAACCGCACAACAAGCCAAACCAAAGGTCATCGGCCAAAGCGACCCGGTACGCGCCCAATTAATCAGCTTATCAGCCGTGGTGGTAACAAAGCCTTCTTTCAATACGCCATCTATTCCCACTCTAGCGCTCCTTTTTTCCAAACATAAATAAATCCGGCAATTAAAATAGCCAGAAAGATTGACATAACAATAAACCCGTACATTCCTAGAACTTTGAATACTAAAGCCCAAGGAAGCAAGAAAGCAACTTCCAGATCAAACAAGATAAAAAGAATCGCGATTAGATAATAGCGAACATCAAACTTAACTCGAGCGTCTTCAAATGCTTCAAAGCCACACTCATAAGGAGAGTTTTTTTGTATGTCCGGCTTATGACGCCCTAGAACACGCCCAGCGATCATCATTACCGAACCCATCAGGCAAGCCAGTAACATAAAAAATAAAATCGGAAAATATAAACTTGCGACCATAAAACGCCCTCAAAAAACTCTAAAATGGTGCCGACGACGGGACTCGAACCCACACAGCCTCACGACCACTACCACCTCAAGGTAGCGTGTATACCAATTTCACCACGTCGGCAATAAATTTACCCTATTCAGGAATCTGGTTTCCGGTTTTTTTAGCCGGAGCACTTGCATTTACCGGCACCGCTGACTGACTAGCAACTGGTTTACTAGCAACAGACTTGCCATTCATAGTACTCATATTTGCCATTACACCCAAGTCACCAACCTTACCTTTGCTTGAAGTAACTACCAAGGTTAGTGTTGCAGCAAAGAACACTGCAGCACAAATTGCTGTCGAACGACTCAAAAAATTAGCCGATCCTGATGCACCAAACAACGATGACGAACCGCCAGAGCCAAAAGTGGCACCCGCATCGGCACCCTTACCTTGCTGCAACAATACTAAAATAACAATCGCAACCGCCGAAATAATCATTACAATCCACAAAAGGGTATTTAAGATTTCCATAAAACTCACAAATCAATAAAATTTTTTAAAATCAACAACTTAGATACTAGATCTGTTCACAGATTGCCGTAAAATCAGCAACCTTAAGGGACGCTCCACCCACTAGTACACCACCAACACTAGGAATACTCAGGATTTCACCTGCATTCTGACTAGTTACGCTACCGCCATACAAAAGAGTTATTTTAGCATAATTGAAGCGTTTTTGCATATAACGATTAATAAACGCAATAACTTCGGCAATTTGCTCAAGGGTTGCAACTTTACCTGTTCCTATTGACCAGCATGGTTCATATGCAATTATAATTTCTTTCATTTGTTCAATTTCTTCAAGTCCGGATAGCTGTAACTCAACGAACTGCAGATAACTACCATCTTCACGCGCACTAAGAGGTTCACCAACACATAAAATTGGCACCAAATTACTATCAAAAGCATTACGAACTTTATGAATCAAGATTGCGCCGTTTTCACCCATTAGCGTTCTACGTTCCGAGTGACCAATGATTACATAATCAACGCCTGCGTCTTTAAGCATAGTTCCGTTGATTTTGCCTGTATAGGCACCACAATTACGGTAGTGGCTTAAATCTTGAGCTGCAATCTTAATGTTCGAGTTGACTAAAAGTTTTTGCTTAGCCCAAACGATATACAAATAAGGCAACGCCAGAATTACATTTGATTTATTCGTCTCGGGTAAATGGGCATAATAACCTAAATCAGCGTTAACTTTTGACAGCTCACCGTTCATTTTCCAATTTGCTACGATTAACTTTTCCATGCGTCTAATCTCCGATAAACGTTATTCAGCGTGATTTTAGCATAGTTGCTGCCAATATGATTGGTTTTAGATGCTCAATTCCAACCCTGCATAGATGATCCAGATATCTTACCAAAATCGGATTGCAGTACCATGAATAGGCGCTGAATTTGGAGCACTATCGATTATATTGAACTCTAGCAATAAGAACCATGAAAAGCAAATAGATTAATTTAGTTATTTTCATTGGAGGCCTCAGAATAAAGGTAAATCTAAAATTAACTCTATTTTTAGCATCAAAATGAACAGTGGCGGAAAAGACAAACTTAACAACAGACCTAGATTCTATGTTTTTACTAAAAATAGATACTAGGAATCATTAGTCTGGGTGACGGTTAAAGGAAAACTCCATTTCCTAACGCTATTATACCACTCCTAGATACCTTCATTCAAGTAGAATACAAAGCTCGAGTTGAAGTCTAATGATTATTGTTATAATATTGGCATCAGTAAAATTCATGTTCAGACATGATCTGATTAATTTTAATTAATTTAATTTTTTACTTCTAGCAAAAAACACTTTTACGGATTATCGCATGCAAAACAATATGTTATTTGAAGCATTCCCCTTAATCGCATTTTTCGCGGTTTATTACTTTACCAAAAATATCTTTACTGCCACATTAGTTTGCATTATTGCAAGCTGGATTCAGCTTGGTCTATATCAAATTATTTATAAAAAAATTGGTAAAAATACTTGGATCAGTACTATTTTAATTACAGTTTTTGGCGGTTTAACTGTTGCACTGCACAATAAAACCTTCGTCATGTTAAAGCCCACAATGTTATACTGGATATTTGGGGTAACCCTCTTCATCTCTGCTAAAATGGGCAAAAATGGTATCAAACTACTGCTAAAAGAACAACTTGAACTTGAAGATAAAATTTGGAATAAAATTAATTTGATGTGGGTTGGATTCTTTTTTGCTATGGGAATTTTAAACCTCTTTATTGCCTTTAATTTTAGCGAAGCTGATTGGGTAAATTTTAAAGTATTTGGCGGATTTGGACTAATGTTAGTCTGGACTTTACTGACTGGACTTTATATTTATACAAAATCCAAAGGAAAAATAAGTAATGGATAATAAAAAATTAAATAGCGAATTTCAAAAACTTGAAACCGATTACCTCTACCACCTAGGCTTGGATACCAGCATGGATCTAAAGACTCAGTTTGGAGGGACTAAACACGTAATTTTCACACGTTCTTTTGCTTCATCGGATCAAATAAGTAACTTGCTTACGAGTGATTTCTATGGAATCAAGGATATAAAAATCAACTGTGAAGTCATTGCAAAAGATGAACGTTATCACTTGCACAAAATAGCACATACCTTAGTAGTATCTCACGGCGTGGGGTTTCCTTCAATGCTGATTTGTTTGAATGAAATTACCAAGTTACTCTTTCATGCAGGTGCCGTTGACTTTAACTTTTACAGAGTAGGTCCTGCTGGAGGTGTTGGGATTGACAAAGGTAAGATTATAATTGCTAATGAAGCATTATCTCCAGAACTTAAGCCGGAATGGAAAAATATTGAATTTGGAGAATATTACTCTTATCCAACACAAATGGAACCGACGCTTGCAAATAAATTAATTGAAGCAAACAAAGAAAATCAGAGCATTACTACAGGAAAAGTTTTATCATCCGCAAATTTCTATGAAGGACAGGCTCGCTTAGATGGTGCAATTGAACCATCGTTTAATAAAGCTCAACGTGATGCATATCTGCAACAAATTCATGCTGCTGGTGTGAGAGCAATTGACATGGAATCTGCATGTTTTACTGCGTTTTGTAAAAACATGGATATTCCAGCTGCCGCAGTTTTGTCAATTATCGTCGACAGACTAAAAGACGATGATCGTGAACCACCGGCTACTACAGACCAGACTAAAGTACCACCAATGCTGGTAGAGGCAAGCAAAATACTCTCTAATTTACTAATTACGACTTTGTAATCAAGAGGCACTCTATGAAAATCAACCCTATTTTAGCCAATAGTTCAGAAAAAAACTTATATCTTTTTGATATCAAATTAGATCAGCAAACACTAGATAAATTTAGCGGAATTCGCTATGTAATCATGCAAGGAAGTAGCAAACGAGCTGAAGTTTTAGCACGAAAATTAGCAGATAAAATTTTAAATATTGATACTCGGTTTTTTAAACCGGTAAATCTCGTAAATACCAGCGATTATGCAGTTTATCGAGTGGGAAATATTTTGTCTGTTTCACATGGAATGGGAAACGTAACTATTGATGCACTTTTACATGCTGTTACTAAGTTACTTTACTTTGCTGGTAACCACGAAGTCGAATATATTCGAGTGGGAACTTCAGGAGGTATCGGTGTTGAACCAGGAACAGTAGTAGTAACTAAAAATGCCTACATGCCTAACTTAGCACCTTACTACACTACTTATGAGCTTGGTCAACGAATTGATACGCCAACTAATCTAGATCATAAGTTAGTTGAGCGAATCATGGCAGCTCAGCCAAACAATTTACCCTTTCCCGTAATTAGTGGTAATAGTATAGCTGCAGATGATTTTTATCTTGGACAATGTCGCTATGACGGCGCAATGCCAGCACGCAAAGACCGCGCATGGCGTGAAGAATTCTTTCAAAAGGTTCATGCACTGGACATTCGTAATTTTGAAATGGAATCAAGTGCAATGGGCGCATTTTGTAACCGTGCGGAGATTCCTGCTACAATGATTGCGGTAACTTTACTCAATCGCTTTAAAGGTGATCAAGTTAGCTCAACACCAGAGCAGCTAGCGGAGTTTTCTGATCGCTCTCAGTCTGTGGTAATTAATTATTTATTAAGTCGTGCAGATGTTAAACTTCACGCTAACTGACCTCAAATATTTATTAGCTTTGGCAGAGGAAAAACACTTTGCCAAAGCGGCAGCAAGATGCTTTGTTTCTCAACCGACATTATCTATCGCAATTAAAAAGCTTGAGGAAAACCTTGAGATTTGTATCTTTGAGCGTGAGAATCACCAAATTTTGTTAACGCCTGCTGGAAATGTATTAATTGAGCAAGCAAGAAAAATATTGAGCGAAGCGCAGCAAATGCGCGAAATAGCAATAGGTTATCAAAATCCATACAGCCAACCATTACGCATTGGTGCCATTTTAACTATCGGACCATACTTGTTTCCTTCACTGGTACGAGACACAATTAAAGCAGCGCCAGATTTAAAATTGATCCTTGAAGAAGGATTCACAAGCACACTGACAGCTAAATTACTTGGCGGTGAACTTGATGCCATTATTTTGGCAACTCCCGTTACCGAATCAGAACTGGAACAAACTGAATTTTTTCAAGATGAGCTTAGTTTAATTTGTTCATCGAAACATAAACTAGCAACACAAGCTAAAATATCACCAAAATTGTTAAATGATGAAACTTTATTAATCTTGGGCAATGGTAATTGTTTACGCGATCAGGTTTTACAAGCATGTAAGAATGTTGCGACAACTAATAATATCAGCAATCAAATTATTTCCAGCTCAATTGAAACCATTAAGTATATGGTTGAGATGAATATTGGTATTAGCATATTACCCAAAATTGCTCAAATCAATTTACCCCCTGATCTTGTTGTTAAACCGTTTAGTGGAAATAAAAAGCCCGCTCGAACACTAAGCATTGTAACTCGAAAAAATTTTCCACGCAAGGCATTAGTTAAATTAATCGAAGAGCAACTAATTGCACAATTGATCAGAAGCTAAAAACTTATCCTTACCCAAAACTAGTGAGTCTGCTTGTTTGTTAAATAATAACTTCCCACCCAAGCTACTAGCCCAATTAATACTTGAGATTATTTTTAGCTCATAATGCTCAATTAATGCTAAGGTTTGTTGTTGATCGCTATAGTTATATTGACAACTTTCCTTTAATTCTCGTAATTGCCCAAGTCTAAGTAACAGAGCATCTAAACATTTAGTTAACGCAACAGCGGTACTTTTATCACCAGCTGTTAATTGGTTAATCGTCTCCCAAGTATTAATTACTAAGTCATCAATTTGTTCTTTTTCAACCAGTGATTTGGCATTTGAATAGCTATGTTTAAAAACAAAATATTCAAAAAATTGGCACAAGCAGACACCAGTTAATACACACATTCCACGATTAGCGATATACACAATCTCATTATTAAAAAATAAATTCATATAATCAAAATTAACGCACAACATCACGGTAACAAGCATAATAAAATACGTGTACTCTTGTAGTGCAGCAAAAGCCACACCACAAACCAGTAGTAAAGCTATAATAACCAGCAAATTGTAATTATAATGAATTAAAAACCAAATCAAGATGCTAATTAATAGTCCAGCAATACTCCCTAAAACCCGTTGTTTGGCTTTATTAATCGTAAGCCCCGGACGAAATGGTCCAATGATTGCCAACACGGAAATTGGAATCCAGAGCGCATCACTCCACTCGCTCCATTGATAAATAAACAATGCTAACGCAAATAAAATCGTAACATGGATGATGCGTAAATGGATTAACTGCTCACGTGTATACTCAAGCAGATTCGAAATACTAGTAGGCGTTTTGCGACGAAACCTACACTTAGTAAGTAAGAAGCAAATCAACGACCTAGGATGATGAAACTGCTTTAGTATGCGCATATTTTGTTCCAGTGTTGATAGAGTTGGGGAAAGAGCTCATTGTGTGTTGCCAAGTCAGGATGGTTATGATAACTGTTAAATTGTGCAGAATAATGACTCTTTTGACGAATCGCACTGGCTAATAACTCCAAGTCATTGGCAATCAAGCTTAGCTCTGGCGATGGCGTAGTTTTATTCACAATCAAATCAGTGATATAAAAATAATATTCACCAAGTAAATTAGTCAGTTGGATTGACTCAAAATAATATGTTTTACGTTTTAAAAGAGTCGATACATTGCGCGCACTCCAGTTATGTTTAAGTACAGTAGTTGCTTGCTCAATGCTAATTTCATTCAACATTTTTCCAAGAGTAGATAAATTATGTGCAACTGCAGCAATCCAAATTTTGTGGTAAATATTAGGGAAAAATTTGTGTGCCCAAAAAACAATTAGTGCAAACTCAAGAATAAAAAGTAAACGATTAAGAATATCAAAGAAATTACCGCTATTATATCCTTCCAATGACATAATTCCTAGCATCAAAATTATTCCAACAATGGGAAATAACTCTGGTTTTTTCTTTAACATATTGTATAGAATATAACACCATCCAGAAGCAACTACAATAAACCAGCCTTTGAGATAGACATAACTCGAAAACAAACCTACAGTCAGGCAAATAATAATTATGTATGCTAAATAAAGATTATCTTTTTTGTCAAAATCATTAATACTTGGCATTTCAATAATTAGAACGCCAGCTGCGCTTAATAACATTATTAGCGGAGCTAATGGTGGAGACAAAAGCATATTGGCAATAAATACTATTATCGTGATATAAGCAATTTTCAAGCTCATCAGACGTGAGTACCAGTATGGGTCGAGGTGATCCAGCCAATTACTTAGCCGTATGGCAATATTCATAACAATTACTTGGTTGAAATATAAACATAGGCACTCATCCCTGGGCGTAAAGGATAGTTTCCATGATCAACATCAGTAACCTTAATCTGCACGGGAAAGCGTTGCGGCAGATTTAGCCAATGGTTATCAGTAAAGACAAATTGCGTTTCTTTTAACGGTAAGATATGTTGCCGATCAACTGACCAATTATCCGACATTACTACCCCATGAAATACTTTGTGCCCCAAATATGCTCGGGGGAAAATCCACACTTTGTCACCTGCATGGACATTCGCCAAATCAGTTTCATTAAGATTTGCTTGTATGTAAGTATTGGCAGTGTCAATAAAATTAAAAAGTCCAACGTGAGATACCGCAGAAGACCCAACTCCCATGTATAAATTCTGAATATAACCATCAGACGGTGCATGGATAATAGTGTCCTGTAAATCAATTGCCGCTTTACCCACTGCAGCACGTAATGTTTCAATACCGACTTGTGCTTGTTTTAACTCAGTCTGCTCAAGTTCAATATGCTCTTTTAACGAAGCAACCACATTTACTTGTGATTTGATATTATACTCTAGCGTTTTTAGTTCAATTTCTGGGATAGCTTTGCTGACAGTCTTGTCATTCTTTTGATTGTATTCATAATTCATCCGATCAAGCTGATCTTGCGCAGCTTTTAAATCTAAAGTTGAAACAGCAATTCTTTTCTTTAATACTTCCAGACCAATCTTTGCTTGATCATATTGTGCTTTAACCCCTGCATACTCTAGCTTATATTTTGCCGGACGAATCAGCAGAATTGGGTCTCCGGTTTTAAGGCGTTGACCATTCTGGACGTAAATTTCTTCAACATGCCCACTCACTGAAGATGAAACTGGTGTCATATTTTCAACTACAAAAGCATTGTCAGTTATAGGAAACCAATAAGTAGTAAAATACCCCAATGCAATCACACCACCGACAGCAAAAATTAAGGTAGCAAAATTAAATTTTAAAGCTTTTTTTTTCATTAATAATCCTGTTTAGTTAAATTTTATATCTTTATCAATTTATGCATCTATCGCTGTAACTTCAAAATATTAGCAGGTACTTAGCGAGAACACCTACAAATAGTAGGTGAGACGCTTAGTAACGACCTAGAATGATGAGTTTATTTGCTGCAGTAAACTGCCGGAATATAAAGCAAGAACTAGGCACAAACCTTCGCCGTGTACAAATTGTACACAAGAAGGATTGTAACGACGTTATTGCGAAATAGTCCGAGCAGTTTGATAGCCACCACCTAGGCTTTGGTACAAACTAACCAACGAAATCAACTGCTGCAGCTTAGTTTGCGTAATATCAATCGCTAAAATATCTTGTTCAATTTTTGCCCCAAGAACTAAGGCATAGGAAGTTAAGCCACGCTGATACATCGCTTGCTTAGCAGTTAGTAAATCTTGAAGGCTCTGTAACGCTGCCATATCGCTAGTCATTTTCTGATTATAACCATTATTAGTCGCCAATGCATTATCTACTTCATGTAATGCGCTATTTACAACCATTTTATAATTCGCGAGTGCTGCCTTAAATATTGCGGTGTTGGTGTTAATTTGCCCAAACACGCTTGGCGAAATTGTCCAATTGGCATATGCAGCATAATAGCTTTGCTGATTGCTATTTTCAACGTTAACTCCCTGAATTGGCTGATTAAACCCTTGAGTACCCGAGCCTGATGCATAGAAGTAATTTAAGTTTACACTTGGTAGCAGTGCACTTGATGCAACACTGATCCCTTCATTCGCTGCCTTGAGCTGATCTTCAGCTTTGATCACATCTGGTCTGCCTGCTAAGACACTTACTGGCAAATTACCCGGAATTACTTGATTCGGATTAATTGCAGCAAATTTATTGGATGCCTTAACCTCACCAGGAGTCTGATTAAGTAGATAACGTAGCGCATTTTGCGTTGCAGTCAGATTCTTTTTAGCTAAGGCTAATTGTCCGGCAACCAATTGCTGTTTACTCTTCAGCTCATCGACACTAACCCCATTTGTCAGCCCGCGGTTATCCATTGCTTGGCTAATTGCCGTCAACTCACCTAAATCATTATGCAACTCAGTAAATTGCTCAACTAAGCGAATCTGCGCCAAATTGGCAAAATATGCACCAGTTACTTGCCCAATCACTGCCAAACGCACGCTTAATTCAGCATTTCTGGCAGCATCAACATTATACTCAGCCTGTTTTTGCAAAGTATAATTGGTAAATACATTAATCGCATAAGTTGGTAATAAGGCAAAGAACGCACCAGTGTTATTCACTACCCCTAAATTGCCAATTGGGGTAAAACTATTTTGTGAGCTGCCATTAACATAACCACCAAAAACACTAAAAAAGGGAATCCAGTTAAGTTTAACCGTTAGTAATTGTCCTTGCGCAGCTTCTAAATTGGCTTTGGCAGCTTCAATGTTAACATTATTTTTTAAACCACTCTCAATCACGCGATTAAGTTCTGGATCATTAAATTTCTGCCACCATGCCAAATATGGCAGACTTTCACTAATTGGTGCAATATTTGCATTAGTTGCATTCCAATGATTGGGAGTATTTAATTCCGGTTTTTGATAATCAGGCGAGAAATAAGAACATCCCAACAAAACTAGCGGGAATAAAAGACAAGATAATTTACGCATTCTTTAGCTTACCGCCTAAATTTAATAAAGTTAAGTTGTGGATATTTTTGTAGCAAAAAGTATAAAAACCTACGCGTCCACTGGAATTTCAACATTAAAAAACACAATACTACCGAAAACAGCAGTGCATCATAGTCAAACCATTTATATAAAAAAACAGCGACAACGCCACCCCAGAAAAAACTGACTAGCAAGAGAGTATTAATTATTAAGCGCCAGTTATCAATTTTATGCCCATTAATTTTCTTGGCAATCAAAATTCCGAAATCAGTCATAGTTCCAGTCATATGTGTAGTCCGAATAATGGACTTACCATAGTGTGAACTAAGCGCATTTTGTACTCCCATTGCAGCAGCCAAAAAATATTTAGCCGAATTAACACCGCTTCGCAAACCAAAAGTACCAGATAAAAGACAAAATATCTCAAGCGCGATCACCAGATTATAATTATTTCCACGCTCAAAACTATCTTTTGGCGTAAGTAAGCCACTTAAGATTGCTCCGCCAAGAAAGAATAATAAAGCCAACAGCATATCATAAAACAGACTAAAATTACCATCAGCAAATGCGTCTGCTGCGAAAGTTAATGTTCCGGTTACGTAGCCAACCGGATTGTGCAAAAAACTAATGAAGGTTACCATGTTAACAAAGCCACCATTGAATGATAGCAAGCTAACAGCGCGGTAAATCCATTGTTTCTTCTGTCCTAATACTTGTTCCACTATGCCTAGCTACTTTCAAGTGCTTGCAGAGTCTCATAAACAATAATCTCTACAACATTATCAACTACACATTTTTCTCTTATGAACTCTAATAAGCGCACAGGTTTAAATTTACTCTCTACCCGTTCATTAACACCAGCTAAATAAATCATGATATTGTGCTTACAAAGTTTTTCAATCCGTAATTATAGCAAATTTAATAAAAATCCAGCTCTATAACAATGTTTTTATTACATGGTGAATAAATAATTTACCCCCCAATAACTATAGCTTATAACTATGATTTTCATTGAAATCATTAATTAGACTATTAAGCTCACATCACCTATAATAACTCCTGTGAGCAAAACAAGTAATGTAGCGATCAAAAATAATTAATCAATACAGTTACTCACTGCATCACCACAGAAACTAATTTTAAATTTACACATAGGAGTATCATCATGTTATCAGTAGGAAATAAATTCCCAGAATTCAAATTAACCGCAGTTAATGGAACTAGTCCGGAAAGCTTCAGTGAAGCTACACTTGAAACTTATGCTGGTCAATGGAAAATTATCTTTTTTTGGCC
The DNA here is from genome assembly GCA_003963245.1 of Neisseriaceae bacterium. Taxonomy (GTDB): domain Bacteria; phylum Pseudomonadota; class Gammaproteobacteria; order Burkholderiales; family UBA11063; genus Aquella. Next base: position 23,799 of record RXJX01000036.1, on the reverse strand, counting down.
AAAAGATTTTACATTTGTTTGCCCAACCGAAATTGCAGGATTTGGTAAATTAGAAGGAGCATTTAAAGATCGCGATGCTGTTTTAATTGGTGCATCAACCGATAGCGACTTTGTTCATGCGGCTTGGCGTGGTTCTCACCCAGATTTAAAACCATTAACTTTCCCGTGGCTAGCTGATATTAAAAAAGATTTAAGTAATGCTTTAGGTATTTTAAATGCCGAAGCTGGGGTAGCAAATCGGGCAACTTTCATCGTTGATCAAGATAATATTATTCGCTACGCAGAAATGACTGATATGAGCGTGGGACGTAACCCTGATGAAACATTACGGATTCTAGATGCATTGCAAACTGATGAATTATGTCCATGTAATTGGCATAAAGGCGATGCAACACTTTAACTTTTTTCTTTGATTCTTGGATCATAGCGTGACTGTAACAGAACTAAACAATTACACTTTTTGATCTTTTACAGTATTTCGCTTCCAAGAATCAGATACTTTTAAAAATAAACTAATCATCATCTTTCGGGAGAATCAATCATGAATTTTGAAGTAATTCTAAATGGTATTCCAGCCTATGCCAAGGATATTAAACTAAATCTAAGTAGTATGGTAACTAATCACCCTGCATTAACCGATAGCCAATTTGCTGGCTCAGTACTGGTTGCCGCTATTGCAAGCAAAAATAGCGGATTAACTAAATTTATTAATCAAGCAATTGCCGAAAATTTGCAGGAAAAGGAACTAGACGCAGTACGTGCAGCGGCAGCAATTATGGGAATGACCAATATTTACTATCGCTTTACAGATTTAGTTGACGATCCAAGTTATGCGACTATGCCTGCTGGCTTACGTATGAATATCTTACGCGATCCAGGGGTAGATAAGTTGGATTTTGAGATGTGGTCATTAGTTGCATCAATAATCGGAGGCTGTCACAAATGTGTTAGCTCACATGAACAACAGCTAATTAAACACGGGGTTAGCAAAGAAACAGTACAATTATTAGCCAAAATTGCCGCAGTAATACATAGTCTGTCTTGCATTCATACCATTGAAACAAGTAAGTAATCCAATCTGGCTCCTTCTAATATATTTCTCTCTAACGGTAATCTCTTTTACCGTTAGTAGTTTATCACCACAATCAGTAACCGCCAAATTTAACTCAGCACTACCCCCTAAATTCAGGTAAAATCTAAATCTTAAATAATAAAAACGAGGTTTAGATTATGCCTGATATGGTAAGTAATAGTTTTTTAGCTTGGGTAACCGATGCCAACCTTAAAATTATTTTTAGTTCAATCATTATTCTTTTGTTGATTGCAGCAGTGGCAATTGGTGTTGACTACCTGATCCGTAAGACAATTATTTACGCACTAAATCGTAAGTTACACTTCTCTAAATTAAAACTACTACGGCTAATTGAGGAGCATCATGTCCTTGACTCGTTAGCACTTTTAGTATCTGGTCTGGTTTTTGTTTTTGGTAGTTTCCTACTAGCAGAAAATAATAAAGCATTAACCCTCAGCATTGCTAGCTTCACACTTAAAACTGCTAATCTATTCAACCTTTATATCTTAACTGTCTCACTAAACCGGTTTATATCAGCACTCCATGAATATTATCAATCAACCTCTAAGCGTGATGATAAATCATCATGGCATAGCTACATAAAAATCATTAATTTCTTTAGCTGGCTAGCTGTAACAATTTTAGCAATTGCGTATATTTACGGACAACCTCCAGCTTCAATTTTAACCGGATTGGGAGCTTTATCTGCTATCATTTTATTGATCTTTCGTGATACTTTTTTGGGAATTGTTGCCAGTATTCAAGCCAATGCAACTTCAATGGTACGAATAGGTGATTCAATCATTATCAAAAAATATGACATTGAGGGTATAGTGGAAGAAATCTCAATTAATTCAGTACGTATCCGTAATTTTGACAATAGCGTAACTACTTTACCTACCTACGCTTTAACTACTGAAGCGGTGCAAAATATGGAATATATAACTTACGCTGAAGGAAAACGTTTTAAACAAGCAATTGCACTAGCCGCGGACAGCATCAAATTTATTGATAATAAATTTATTGATAAAATCGGAAATAACTATCCTGATTTTTATAACAATCTTAAATTAAGTAATTTAAGACAGATAACCAATTTAAATTTATTGCGCATGTTGATTCAAGACATATTACAAAATCACCCGTCCCTGAACCAGTCCTATACGAATATTGCCAGAATCAATGCAACTGCCAGCGATGGAATAGCTATCGAAATTACTGGATTTACACTGGAAACTGGTTCGCTGGAGCACGAGGAGATAAAAGCCAGCATAGTCGGATTAACCTATGCAATGCTGGCTGAATTTGAATTACGCGCGAAAGAAATAATTCTTTAATCCAAACAGAGTATAATTAGCAGGCAACTACGTTTACTGCAAGACCTGCTAATGCTGTCTCTTTATAACGATTACTCATATCGCGTCCAGTTTCCATCATGGTATGAATCACTGCATCAAGACTAACCTTGCCTGGCTCATCTTCCAGTAACGCCAATTTGGCAATATCAATTGCTTTACTTGCCGCAACACCATTACGTTCAATACATGGAATCTGCACCAAACCATCGATTGGATCACAAGTCATTCCCAAACAATGCTCCATGGCGATTTCAGCAGCTTTCTCAACCTGCAAGACATCCCCACCTAAAACTGCAGTTAAAGCCCCAGCAGCCATCGAACAAGCAACACCAATCTCTCCTTGGCACCCAACTTCAGCAGCAGAAATTGAAGCTCCATATTTATACAGATTACCAATAGCTCCAGCAGTCAAAATAAATTCAACAATTTTATCATCGGTAACTCCGAGGTAAAAATTACGATAATATTCTAACACACCAGGTATGGTTCCGGCAGAACCATTGGTTGGCGCAGTAACTACCCGACTAAATGCCGCGTTTTCTTCATTAACTGCAATTGCATACGTCATCGCCAAAAGTCGGCGATCCTGCTCAGAAACTAAGTTTAAATCTTTATCAATCAGCTTGGCATAGAGCTGCGGCGCACGACGCTTAACATTTAAGCCACCAGGTAAAACGCCCTCATGCTTTAGCCCCCTGAGCGTTGAATAACGCATTACATTGGCAATTTCCATTGCTTCAGCATAAACCTCCTCGCGAGAACGAGTTATCTCTTCATTTGCTAGTACCAATTCGGCAATACTCAAATTATGCACACTGCAATGTTCAAGTAATTCGCGGGCAGTTGTAAATGGATAAGGAATTTTTATACTTTCACTACCGGCCCCCTCATTGTCTTTGCGATTGGCAATTTGCTGTTTGTCCAAAATAAAACCACCGCCAATAGAAAAATACTCTTCTTCACAAACTAATTTGCCGTTTTGATCAAACGCACTAAAACGCATACCATTAGCATGTTCGGGTAAAAATTGATCTTTATGAATAAACAAATCTTTGTCATAATCAAAACGAACTATTCTTTTCCCACCTAGCTTTAATTCGCCGCTAGATTTAATTTCATCAACTCGTGAATAAATAGTATCTGGATCAATCGTTTTAGGATGTTGCCCTGCCAAACCATTAACTACTGCTAAGAAAGTACCGTGTCCAGCACCCGTCAGTGCCAATGATCCATATAAATGAGCTTGAACATGACTAATTTGCTCGAGTAACCCAGCTCGTTCTAACTTAAGCGCAAACTCTAATCCGGCTTTCATTGGACCTACGGTATGTGAGCTCGAAGGCCCAACGCCAATTGCAAACATATCTAATGGACTTAACATTTCCCTCTCCTTTTGTGCTGCTCTGCACCATTAAAAAAGGCACCTCTAGAGGTGCCACTTAAATTAACGTTTTGTTTCGATCAATTCGTAATTGATATTTGGATCAATTACTTTTTCTTCAATAACCAAATCGCTATAACGTTTGCCACTCTCAAGAATAACCTCTGGTTGAAGCTGCTCAATTAATTCAGCTTTAGTTCCTACCATTTGTAAAGAACCTAAATCAACTGGCTCAAAAACAATCGGCGCTACCACTACTTGCTTTTTCTCTTCATGAGCTTCAGCTACCACAACTTCTTGACTAATTGTAATTTCCGTAACCCTACTACTCTCTGCCACTGCATCTTGAGTATTATGAATTACGGTTGCAACTGCTCCACCAGAAACACCACTAGCAAAAATAGTTTGCTGAATTGGTGATTTATCTGCAATATTTAACTTATCTGTACTCGTCGTAACCGCTACTTCAGCTATAGGCGACGGCTCAGCAGCTCTGCGCTGCGGACGTTGATAACTTTCCTCATTACGCACCGTAGCTTGAGGAGTACCATTGGTACTAGAATCCTGACGGGAAGAAGCAGCTTTGTTTTGTGATTGCCCAACATTTGTTTGGCGAGGCGCAGTTTGACGTTCATTACGATTACTGCGTTCTGATCGTTCAGGTCGTTCAGCTCTTGATGGAACTGGCGCAGCCGCAGCTGATGATGTAACTTGCGTTTCGTTATTCTTAGCCGGACGTACTGTCTGAATTTTATTATCGCTTTTACTAATTGGTACAGGACGGGTTTTATTTGTGCTGTTTATCGGGTTGTTACCTCGTTCAGGCATTCCAGAGGCACGAGAAGGACGTTCACTAACATTACGCTCACTATTATTGCTACGATTCTCGTTACGCATTCGCACATTGCGCCCCGCTTGTTGAGCAGTGCGAGGACTATTTGGTTTATTATTTTTTGCAGGCGTCGCAGGCTTACTTGCAAATAACTCGCCAATTTTTTCCACTAGACTACTAAACAATGATTTAGATTTTTTAACTTCCATCATTGGTGCTGGCTCTGATGGTGAAATATTCGGTACTACAGGCAATTTACTAGTCCCAGATTCAGTTTTTTTAGCTACAGACTTATAACCTAGCGTTTCTTCAGGAATCTCGACTAAATTATAACTTGATTTACTAAAATTGCTATCATAATTTTCATAGCTAATTTTCTTAATTTTATAGTTTGGAGAATCTAAATGAACATTTGGAATCAAGACAATTTTTACTTTCATTCGGGCTTCAATTTTTGCTACATCATCACGACGCTCGTTAAGTAAATAAGTAGCAACATCAACAGGCAATTGCACGTGCAATGCAGATAAATGATGTCCATTTTTAATAGTCTCTTCTTGAACAATACGCAGTACGTGTAAAGCACTCGATTCAATTCCACGAATTGTACCCACACCAGCACAGCGTGGACATGCAATTGAACTAGATTCATCCAATGACGCTTGCAGGCGTTGACGAGACAATTCTAACAAACCAAACTTAGAGAGTTTGCCCATTTGAATTCGGGCACGATCGTAACCTAATTGATTTTTAAAATGGTTTTCCAGCTCGCGTTGGTTGCGTGCGTTCTCCATATCTATAAAATCAACAACAACTAAACCACCCAAATCACGCAGGCGCAATTGACGAGCAATCTCCTCTGCCGCTTCAAGGTTAGTAGCAAAAGCAGTTGCTTCAATATCAGCACCCTTATTAGCTTTAGCTGAATTGACATCAACAGAAGTTAAAGCTTCGGTATGATCAATAACAATCGCACCACCGGATGGTAAATTTACTGTCCTCGCATAAGCTGATTCAATTTGGTGCTCAATCTGAAAGCGAGAAAATAAAGGAACATCATCCCGATATAATTTAATCCGATCTGCAAAATTAGGCATTACATGCGCCATGAACTGGCGAGCTTGATTATAGACATCTTCAGTATCAATCAATACTTCCGCAATGTCTGGAGAAAAATGATCACGAATTGAACGAATTACCAGACTACTTTCTTGATAAATCAAGAATGAACCGCCCTGTTCTTCCGCAGCAGCTCGAATTGCGCTCCACAATTTAAGTAGATATGTCAAATCCCACTGTAGTTCTTCAATAACCCGTCCCAAAGCTGCTGTGCGTAGAATAACACTCATTCCATGAGGCACTTCAAGCTGTGCCATTACTGATTTCAGTTCGTCACGCTCTTCACCTTCAATTCGGCGAGAAATACCACCTGCACGCGAATTATTTGGCATCAATACCAAATAACGCCCCGGTAATGTTACATACGAGGTTAAGGCTGCACCTTTATTACCACGTTCATCTTTTTCTACCTGAACTATTAGCTCAGTACCTAACGGTAATTTAGAAAATTCACGGGTCTTTTGTCCATTAATTTCCGGTAAATAACGGTAATCAATTTCTTTAAATGGCAAAAACCCCTGTTTTTCAGTTCCATAGTCGACAAAACATGCTTCCAGCGATGGCTCGACACGGGTAATAAACCCCTTATAAATATTGCCACGACGCTGCTCTTTGCTGCTCGTTTCAATATCGAAGTTAATTAGTTTCTGTCCTTCGACAGCCGCTACACGCAATTCTTCTGCATATGTAGCATTGAATAACATTCTTTTCATGTTCAATTAAACCCTTCTTGGCTAATTAAACTCAGACCGGCTTGTTAGTATTTTTTATTTTGGCCCAAAGCGCAAGTACTTAATTTAATTCCAAGCTTTAACTCGCAAGCTTGCTAATCTTAACTAGACTTAATCAAGTAACAGTCCTAGATTATGAATTAAATTAGTACATACCATCAGATTTAACCTTCAACTCCGTCCACCTGAGCGCATTCATTTTACGATTATCAAGGTGACAGAACTGAACTTCAAAATATTAGGTATATAAACGTGTATAAATGCATCAAAGCGATACATTTATTATAAATTTAGTGCATCATATTGCGTAATCACTTAATAAACTTCTCTTAAATTATTAACGCGAGTCAAACAGATTCCTTCAAACTTCTAGGAATTATTCAAAACCCACCTTAACTAATCAATAAAAAACGTCATTTATCAGTTTGATATTCTTTTAACTATACATAACAAACAAGCTAAGTTAATAGCTAAATTAATTTATAAAATTTATCGCTGTATTAAGCTACAGTGACTTTCAATAACAGTGCTTGATAATTCTTTTCATAGACCATATCGCTAAACTTGAAAATGTTTACCATCCGATGTTAAGCCAGATGCGTAAAATTCAAGGTTAGTCCGTCAATATACAAGAACTAATACAAGCAAAAACGTACCATGCAAAGATTATTTATACTATGACAGCGTGCTGTTTGTCACTAACATCCACGAACTAAATTTGTTGGCACCTACGCCACATACCTCTCCAGCTCAGACAAATTCAGGAGTAAATTATTTATGACAACCCGATTAAACCAATTGATAAAATTAAACTAGCTTAACTCGTAATTGATAAATAAGATACAATTATGTGCAGTATAAAGCAATCAAGCTATAATTATAAACTAAAATGCCTATCAAAATGAATGAAATAAACCAAAATCAAGTAAATTTTTATAACGTAACCGAAGCAGACGATCAACAACGATTAGATAACATGCTGATTAAAATCCTCAAGGGTGTTCCCAAAAGCCATATTTATCGAATTATCCGTCACGGAGAAGTCCGTATAAACAAGAAGCGCTGTGAAGTAAGTAGCAAGGTTGCACTGAACGACGTAGTGCGCATTCCGCCAATTAGGATAGCAAGCAAAGAAGAAATTGAAAGCAAAGTCATTCCAGCAGCTAGTTTTCCAGTACTTTACGAAGATGACTATTACTTAATCATAAACAAACCACAAGGAGTCGCTTGTCATGGTGGCAGCGGTGTATCTTTTGGCGTTATTGAACAATTACGGCAAACTAAAGCTTATAAATTCCTTGAGTTAGTCCATCGCTTAGACAAGGAAACATCTGGAATCCTGATATTAGCAAAAAAACGACTTGCCTTGGTTGAATTACAGGAATTAATCAAAAACAACCTAATGACTAAGGAATATTACGCACTGACTAGCGGAATATGGCGTGACGACAAGCGTAATGTTAAAGCGGCAATTTACAAATATACCAATAAAGATGGCGAACGCCGTGTGCGGATAGACAGTGAACAAGGTCGTTTCTCTCATACTATTTTTACAGTAAAGCAAAAATTCACTGAATTTACTCTAGTTAATGCGGATCTACAAACTGGGCGTACTCATCAAATCAGGGTTCACTGCCAATATTTGGGATTCCCAATCGCTGGTGATGATAAATATGGAAATTTTGAACTGAATAGGCAGTTAGCCAAACAAGGTTTAAAGCGGATGTTTTTACATGCTCATCATGTCCAGTTTAAGCATCCAATTACACAAAAATTAGTCGAAATAAACTGTGAATTACCCAAAGAACTACAATTTTTTTTAAAAATAATTTCAACAACCAATTAACCTCCAATCCCTTGCCAGCATTGAATGCTGGCACTTTTTATATAAAAGCAACACTAAATTAACAAAATTATGCAACTTTTAGCAACATAATTTATTAAAAGAAGCTTATCATAATACAAATCAACAAGTTTTTTACCACTAATTCGCCGTTATTTAAAGCTTTATGTTGGCAAAAAACATTTTAAATAACTAAGATTATCAGTATGTTACACCAAAAGATACTTGACACATCAGTACATAATATGTCAAAATTCGCTCCTTGGCAAAAACTACACGCATTGTGTAGTTTTTATTTTCTCTGGTTTGTTTATTTGATAAAGGAACTTTTAGTAAACCCATTTCCCACAAGGAGTAAAGGAATGTTAGTCGTCTCGGCGCACCTGTGCATGGCCATAAACCTATATAAAGAATGTCGTGGAGCATCCGACAAAGAATGCCAATTAATTAACCGTGTGGTTATCAACCGCATGCATGAAACTAACCAAGACGCGTGTAGCGTTATTTTCGAGAAAAGTCAATTCAGTTGGACTAAGAAGAGCCCTAAGAAGCTTCAGTTCAATGATTATAGCGATATGATCGCTTATTACAAATTAAATGACAGCGTACAGCTGATGCGCGCATTTGATAACGTTGATAAATCACAAGATGATAGCAACGATTTGAAAACATCAGCCAACATGACCCACTATCACGATCGGTCAATTGCACCTAAATGGGCAAATCATATGCAAGTTGCATATCGCACGAAAAACTTCGTGTTTCTCAATGCTTAATCGAGCATAAACTAATTTCAAGGACAGTGAACTGACGCGGTGAACATATTTTCACCGCGCAATTTATATTTAACTCCGGGCGTAAAAAAAGGCCGCATTTCTGCGACCCCCATTGAGAGACAATGTAACTTGTCAAACTAGAACGTGTGCGAAAAACCAACCGCAGCCGTTCCGTTATTAATATATTTAGAACCACCAGTAGTAATTGCATTAGAGCTTGGAGCAGTACCAGAAGAAGACCAAACTGTATTTTGTGCTGCACCACCATACCATATTTGACCATAGTTAATAAATGCAATCGTACGCGGTGTAATATTCCAATCCAGCTCAGCAATTGCTTGTTGGTAACCTGTACCACCTAACTGATTGTTACCATTAATGATATCCCATGGTGAACCACCTGCCATCAAGTTAGCGCCATAAACGTAACCAACTTTTGGTGTCCAGTTATCCACATGCCAACCAATTGACATACCAACCTCAGCAGTTGATAAAACAGCTTGATTTAATGGGCAATAACCATTGGCGCAATTAGCATTATTGGTATATTGACTATTTACTCCATTTGCAGAAGAATTTTGGATCCAGTAATTATTCAAATTACCATTACCTGGTGCACTTGACCAACCATAACCTTGAGAAATTTGAGCACCAAAACCAAGGATCAGACTATCAGGATTATTATAGCCTAGCTCTAAACGACTATTGTAAGCATTAATACCCTGCGCTCCTGGTGCATAGGCAACCCCAGTGATACCAACTGGCACACTACCACCCATTTGTTGATAAACACCAGTGTTTAAAGCGACCTGATTATTCCATGTTGCCGAGAAATTACCTGGATTATAGAAAATACCAAAACCCATTACTCCGGCGTTATTATAACCATTCATATCACCAGATCCATCCATCCCATTACCGTTAGCACCACCAGTATTAAAATTACCATCTTGGTTGAAGCTATAATAACCTGAGAAGGAAACATTTGACCAACTTGGCGAATCATAACGGATAGTTTCCGCCAAAACCACTGCAAAACGATCGTAGTTCCCAAATACATTGGCATTAGCACCATTATACAAATCGACAGCACCAGTATTAGTACGATAAGTATTAGACAAATTACCAATCCGCACGCGACCCCAACCACCTTGCAAACCGATATAGCTATCTGAAGAAGCTAATACATTAATACCAGTAGTTGGTTGTCCGCTGTTAGTTGAACCTGGGTGATTTGGTACCCAGCCTGAACCAGTGGTACCCTGATAAGCTTCACCCGAAGAGATGTTTAAAAACTGTTCGACCTGCCAGATTACGGCAGTCTGCCCATAAACCTGATCGGTACCGCGAATACCAAAATATGAACCATAATCCTGAACTGAAGTAGTACCAGGTTGAACTTGATTGGCGCTTGGGAAAGTGTCATTTTCCAAAGCCGCTGAAATACGTCCATAAAGCGTAACATCAGCAAAGGACGTTGTCACCAAAGTTCCTAAAACCACAGCTAAAATTTTTTTCACTTAAATGCTCCTTCCACAAAGCAGATAATGTTATTTTATTTATGTTTGATTTAAAATTAATTCTTCAGAATAAAAGCAGCATTATTTTTTAATTATTGGTTTTTAATAAAATAAAACTCGATTTTTGCGCAGTCTCATAAACACAGAGAGAAAAGGGATTTTTTACCCAAGCAAGACAAGAGGGAATACCAATTACTTTAATTACTACTTTTAAGTTTTTACAGCGTAATTCTAGCATGATAATCAGAAATATTTACGCAATCCCACCTATTTAATGCTAAATATTACAAGATTTAACAAAAAACCAAGTATTTCCGTGTTGTAATTACGCAACATCGCATAGCATACAATAAGCCTTTTTACTGAATTTTGAATTTTGAGGCGGCATTGCTAAACGACAAAATGTTTATAAATATCAGCGCAAGTACTAACAATGTTATAATTATGACTATTTGCATAGTGCAAAACCGCAACTAGCGCTGAGACGCAACAGGAAATCAAGAAATATGATCGAAAATAAAATTATCAAATTTGAACAGGTTAGTAAAATTTACCCAGGCGAAATTACTGCGCTGAATAATTTGACTTTCAGCGTTGACAAAGGTGAGCTAGTATTTTTAGCTGGTCATTCCGGGGCTGGAAAATCGACAATTCTTAAACTTATTGCGGGGATTGAACTAGCCAGCTCTGGAACAGTCAATGTAAATAACATTAATCTATCACAAATAAGCCAAAATCACCGCACATTTATCCGTCAACATATTGGACTAGTATTTCAGGATCATAAAATTTTGTTTGATCGTGATGTCTTTGCCAATGTACGTCTTGCTTTGGATATTTGTAGTCAGAGCCCTACTAAAGAAATCACCGCACGGGTTACCCGTGCTTTGCAGAGCGTAGGACTTGAACATAAAATACATGCTCGACCAGAACAACTATCCGGAGGTGAGCAACAAAGGTTATGTATTGCGCGCGCCATTGTCCACCAGCCCAAAATACTCCTTGCAGATGAGCCAACTGCTAATTTAGATCGCGCGAATGCTTTAAAAATTCTTGAATTATTTAAAAACTTTCACCGCGCAGGGGTAACACTTATAATTTCAGCACATGATGAATCATTACTAGATGATTACGGCAAACGAATCATCCGACTGAGTAATGGACAGTTTAGAGGTTAATATGAATAAACTCATTCACCATCTTCAAAGTTTTAAACAAGCGTGGTTGACTATATTTAAGCAACCATTTGAACATCTGATAAACATTATCGTTCTGGCACTGATTATTACTATTTGTGCAGCTGGGCTTACACTAAATAACAGCCTAAGTCATTGGCAAAAAAGCAATCTGGTTTACCCTCAGTTAATGCTTTATTTAGACAGTAATGCTAATCCAGCAGATATTAATAACATTGAAAAAGCTCTTAACAAGCTCGCGACTGGCACAGTAAAGAATTATCAGTTCATTAGTAAAGCACAAGGACTAGCTGAGTTACAACAAGACCAACAAATGAAGTCAATCGCCTCAGATGTAATTGATGCTAGCAATAACCCTCTTCCAGATGCGTTTGTGGTTAATACCGCCACAATAGAAAGCCAACCTCTTGAAAAACTAAAAATTCAGCTTGAACAACTACCTATGGTAGATAATGTCCAACTAGATATGCAATACGCGGGTAAAGTAAGTGAATTAATGAGTTTTGCAACCAGCATTGGAGAATTTGCAATTATCCTCTTTGGGGCTGTCCTTGCGCTGGTGGTTTATAATATGATTCGTCTGCAGATGCTCTTAAAAACTGATGCTATTAAAGTTTCTCGTTTAATTGGTGCCAGCGACAGCTTCATCATGCGTCCATTGATCCACTATGCAGTATGGCAAGTGACACTAGCAACTGCAATTGCCGCAGCTAGCTTACGCTACCTGACTCAAACACTCAATACTATGTTTGCCAATTTCAGTAATTTGTTTGGCAAGGGCTTTCAGTTAGCGCCACTAGAGCTATATCAATTTGGTGCGTTGTGGCTAGCTCTAATTATATTTACCATCTTCACGGTGTTTTTAGCTGTGCAATGGGTATTTCGTAATAGTTACAGTCATTAGACTTCTTGCATAAGCTGCTTCCTTAGCCCTTATACGTCGTCGTAAATACTTATCCAGTGGCTCATGTACTTCGTGTACATTCCGCGCTTCAAAGAATTTACTCCTAGTCTAAGAGCTAAATAATTGCTTATACAAGAAATCTGTTAAGGAAAAAAAATTTTAACAACAATGAAATTAAGTGATTTTGATTATCACTTACCTGAAGAGTTAATCGCCAAAAATCCATTAGCAAACCGCAGTGATAGTCGTTTGCTAGTAGTCAATGAACATTTGGAAGATCATTATTTCAGTGAAATTATAAACTACATCAATTCAGGTGATCTGCTAATCCGCAATGACACTCGTGTAGTAAAGGCACGAATCTTTGGGCACAAACCCAGTGGTGGTAAAGTTGAAGTTATGCTGGAACGAATTATTGACCAGCAGCATTTTATTGCCCATGTTCGTACCAGTAAGCGAATTAATTTGGGAATGGAAATTATCCTGCCTGACGATTTAGTTGTAACCGTCAGCCAAACTTTAGATGGTTTATTTGCCTTACAAACACAGACGCCTGTTGACTTGTATGCGTATTTAGAACACCATGGTAATTTACCGTTACCACCATATATGCAACGCCAAGCGGAAATAGCGGATGAATCGCGCTATCAAACAGTTTATGCAGCACACAATGGTTCAGTGGCTGCGCCGACGGCTGGTTTACACTTCACACCTGAGATATTGGCACAAATTGAAGCTAAGGGTGCTATCGTAGCCAATGTAACACTCCATGTTGGTTCAGGAACCTTCAAACCTGTCAGTGTCGAGAATATCAGCGAACACAAAATGCATAGCGAGGTTTTTCAGATTAATGAAGCAACAATTGAATTAATCAAAGAAACCAAAGCCAATGGAGGTAAAATCATTGCAGTTGGTACAACCAGCCTTAGAACACTTGAATCAGTTGCTAAACGCGGATTACACGCTCAAAGTGGTGAAACAGATATTTTTATTACCCCAGGATTTAAATTTCAGCTAGTTGATAAACTAATTACTAATTTTCACTTACCTAAATCAACCTTGCTGATGCTAGTCTCAGCTTTCAGCGGTAAAGATAAAATTGATGCGGCTTATCAACATGCAATTAAAAATAACTATCGCTTCTTTAGCTATGGCGATGCCATGCTCTTAACTCGTCAGGATTAATTATGGAACAAAATAAAACTCATTTTGGTTTTAAAACCGTTGAAGAAGATAAAAAAGCCAATCTGGTTGCCGATGTCTTTCATTCAGTAGCAAGTAATTACGACATTATGAACGATGTAATGTCAATGGGCATGCATCGGGTATGGAAGCAGTTTACTTTCTTCACCGCTGAGTTAAAATCCGGTGACAAAGTTTTAGATATAGCTGGCGGTACTGGTGATATGACCCGTGGCTTTAAAAAAATCGTTGGTGAAACTGGTGAAGTCTGGCATACCGATATTAATTCATCAATGCTCAAAGTTGGGCGTGATCGTTTGTTAAATGAAGGTATCTTAACTCCACAATGCCTTTGTGATGCAGAGAAACTACCTTTTCCTGATGATTACTTCAATGGCGTATGCGTTTCATTTGGTTTACGCAATATGACGCATAAAGATCTGGCATTAAGTGAAATGTACCGAGTATTAAAACCCGGTGGAATTTTAATGGTACTCGAATTTTCTAAAGTTTATAAACCATTATCCAAACTCTATGATCTTTACTCGTTTAAATTTCTACCACTAATGGGTAAACTAATCGCCAAAGATGCCGAAAGCTATCAATATCTGGCAGAATCAATTCGCATGCATCCCGATCAGGAAACCTTACAACAGATGATGTATGATGCTGGTTTTGCCAAAGTAAAATATCATAATTTAACTTTGGGGATAACTGCACTACACAAAGGATACAAAGCATAATGTTTAATGCTATAGCACTGAGCGCCCTTAATTTAGTTTTAAAAGCCAATCCAGCTACAAGCAAGGAATTACAAAAGCTAGCAACAAAAATTGTTCAGCTCAATCTACCGCTGTTGTCGCTAAATTTTATCATTTCTGCCGAAGGTCTGCTTGAAGCAGAATCAAGTGCGCCAGATTGTGTGATTACTATTCCACTGGCGGCAACAAGCCATCTTATTCATCACGACGAACTTAAAACCTTTAAAACGCTACAGCTTGAAGGAGATAAAACTTTAGCAAAAAATTTACTCGCAGCATTGGCAACGATAGATCCGACTAACACGTTATATTTACATCAATCACCGCTAATTGGTTTATTCGCCAGTAAATTTGAGAAATTACTCCACAGTTTGGTAAATTACGCTAAGCAAGTGAGTCATAATGCTGGTTATTCAAGTAGTCAATATGTACAATACGAAGCGGAAATAATCAGTGATCGTTACGCCCTAGAGGATTTTTATCGTCAAGTGGATGAATTAAAAGAACGCTGTGACTTACTTGCCAAGCGAGTTGAGAGATTGAGCCGACAATGAGATTTTTTCGCCTGATAAAAATTATCTTTACTTTTAAGCGCTATGGTTTATTTCAAATTTTAAGTATCAATGAAAAAACTAGTACTTTAGCCGTATTTATTGAAGCACTCTTATGGTTTGTCCCACAAAAACACAAAGATAAACCACTTCCCCTACGTGTAAAACTAGCTTTCGAAAAATTAGGTCCGGTTTTTGTTAAATTTGGACAGTTACTCTCAACCCGTCCAGATTTGATTCCCGGAGAATATTTATCTGAGCTCTCCAAACTACAAAATCAGGTAAAACCATTTGATTCAGCTAAATCGCGAGCGATTATTGAAAACTCTCTTGGTAAACCAATCCAAAAAATATTCAGTGAATTCAGCGACGATCCGGTTGCTTCAGCTTCAATTGCACAGGTACATCGCGCGCGCTTATTAGAAAATGGACAAGAAGTCGCGATTAAGGTTCTACGTCCCAGAATTAATAAAGTTATCCATAAAGATGTTCTCCTTTTAAAAACGGTTGCGGCATTAGTTGAAAAACTATTCAAAGATGGTAAGCGCTTGCGTCCGCAAGAAGTCATTAAAGAATTTGAAACCACAATTCATGAAGAACTGGATTTCTTGCAAGAAGCCGCTAATAGTACGGAGTTAGCTCGGTTACATAAAGATGACAAGCGGATTATAATTCCTCAAATGTATTATGATTATTGCACTAAAGATGTAATTGTCATGGAGTGGATGCATGGTACCCCAATTTCGGATATAGCTGCACTTAAAGAGAAAAAAATTGACTTAGTACGACTATCACATTATGGCGTAGAGATTTTTTATACTCAAGTATTTCATTTTGGCTTTTTCCATGCCGATATGCATCCGGGCAATATCCTATGCTCAGATGATGGACGCTATATTGCTTTGGATTTTGGGATTGTTGGCTGTCTATCTGACGAAGATAAACGCTATCTAGCAATTAACATCTTAGCATTTTTTAATCGTGATTATAAAAAGGTTGCAATTACTCATGTTGAATCTGGTTGGGCACCAGCTGATACACCAATTGAGCAATTTGAGAATGCTATTCGTGCCGTTTGTGAACCAATTTTTAATAAACCATTGGCACAAATTTCATTTGCACAGGTATTAATCAAATTATTTCAGGTTTCGCGGCGTTTTGGAATTATTGTTCAGCCACAACTAATTTTACTGCAAAAAACCATTGTCAATGTTGAAGGTTTAGGACGCATTTTAAATCCCGATCTAGATTTGTGGAAAACCGCTAAACCGATTTTAAATAAATGGCTCAGAGAACAAATGGGTATCAAAGGTCTGATGCATAACTTCAAAAATGAATTACCGCATTGGTCATACATTTTACCAACCTTACCGCGAAGTTTTGCCAATACTCTTACCACCTTACAAGAGCATACCGCCTTAAACCAAAACTATGCTAAACTCGCTAATGATTATCGTCGCACCACCTACTTATTAATGCTGATAATTATCGTTTTAACTCTTATACTAGTGATCAAACTCTAATGACCTATGCCCTAATCTTGGATAATAACCAATATAAATTTGTAAACTTAGTCTCAACTGAAAAAAAATATAGTGTTGTCAAAGAACTTGATAACAAAGCAGAGAAGAAAATCAAAAATGATAATCTAGTACTAAGCTTTGAAGCTAAAAATACGGCTATCATTGAACAGATAACTGCACTACAAGCCGAAATAGATTTGGAACTCCTTTGGGAACTCTCAGAAGAACAAGAGAACTGGTCATGGTTGGAATTAGTGCAGCTCTACTTTGCCGAAGCAGAAATTAGTCAGCAACTGGCGTTATTTTTAGCAATCGAAGTACCCGAGGTTTACTTTAATTATTTAGGTGAACATAAATTTAAACGTTGCACGGCAGAGGAGATTGGTGCTCGTAAATTACAAATTCAACGCCAGCAAGAATATCAGCATAAGTTTGATACGCTATACAATACACTCTTTCAATTACAACGCCCTGAGTGGAACATTGATCCGTTAAATTTAGTCAATAAACCAGATAAAAACTCGTTAGAATATAAAGTTGCCAGCAAAGTTGCCAAGGATCTCAAAATTTCTCTCCTTGAGCTGCTCTTTAAACTAGGTTATATCAGCTCGGTTGAGGAGCTTTTAATCACTAGCTTTAATAAGCATTATTTTCCGCAAGGAACTGAACTACAACCCTTAGCTATTGATGATCACTCAAGCGAGATCCCTTTTAATGCAAATTTAAAAGTATTTTCGATTGATGATGCACTAACCACTGAAATTGATGATGCTTTTTCGATTCAAACGACTAATGATGGTTGGATTATTGGAGTACATATTTCTGCCCCATCTCTCAATCCTGAGCTACTTAGTATTGCTAGTGAACGCTTATCAACGGTCTATTATCCCGGTAATAAAATTACCATGCTCCCGGAAAATGTTATTTCTCATTATAGTTTAGATCAAGGTAAACAATTACCAGTTGTAAGTATTTATTTTACTATTGATCATGAGTTTACAATTACGAATACAGAATCTAAGCTGGAGCAAGTAATAATTAGTGATAATTTGCGTACCGATAATCTGGAGCAATATTTTAATAGCGAAAATCTGCAACTTGAACACGGTTACCCTTATGAGAGCGAGCTTAAATTACTGCATAAATTTGCGCTTAAACTTGAAGAACTTCGCGGTAGATCAAGTGTTAATCAGTTGCAAGTTGATTATAATTTCTCATTCACCGACGATGGTAAAATCGCAATTAAACCGCGTCTGCGCGGCAACCCGATAGATAAATTGGTTAGTGAATTAATGATTTTGGCTAATTGCAGCTGGGGACGGATGCTCACCAATGCTTTTATTCCGGCAATCTACCGTGTTAAGCAGCCAATGCAGCCGGTAGTAATGACACTAACTCCCAACTCACATACTGGTTTGAATGTTGATTATTATACCTGGGCAAGTTCACCGCTACGTCGTGCAGTTGATTTGGTTAATCAGTCACAAATTATTAGCTTGTTACAAAAAACTAAAGCTTTAACGCCAACTGATTTTGCACTGGCAAATGTAGTCGAAAATTTTGATGATACGTATAGTGCCTACCTTAAATTTCAAGATAGCCTTGAGCGTTACTGGTCATTGCGTTATCTGGAACAAGAAAATATTACTCAGATCAAAGCGACTTTCACTTATCGCAACAATGTTCAACTTGATGGCGTACCAATTACGCTTGATCTAAGCGCGCACACCAAAGCCAAACCAGCTGGCACGGAGATAATTCTGAGTTTAGATAAGTTTAATTTTGTCAATCAAACTTTTGAATTTAAACTAATCGAAAATTAAAAAATGGTGGCATAAAGCCACCATTACACTAAAACTTGATTGGTTTATCTATATATCAAAGATAAACCAACTTCATATATACAGCCTTAGTTTTGCAAATCAAATCTGCCGAGCATCATGGTTTTATTCCATGCTTTAACGAAGTCATTGATAAATTTCTGCTCATTGCCGTTTTCAGCATAAACCTGCGCAACAGCTTTAAGTTCTGAATTAGAACCAAAAATTAAATCAACTGAAGATGCAGACCATTTTTGTTTACCTGATTTTCTGTCATAGCCGATATACTCACCAGCTTTAGAAGATGGTTTCCATGCTATCGACATATCAAGCAAATTAACAAAGAACGCATTATTTAGCTCACCCGGAGTTGTGGTTAACACTCCATCTTTAGAGTCTTTATAATTAGCATTCAATGCACGCAATCCACCAACTAAAACCGTCATTTCCGGAACATCCAGATTCAGCATACTAGCTTTTTCAACTAACGCCTGCGGTAATTTATTGGCACTTACACTGCCATCTGTATAATTAATAAAGCCATCAGATTTAGTTTTAAGATAGTTAATCGAAGCCACATCAGTTTGATCTTGTGTAGCATCAGTTCTACCCGGCGTAAATGGAACTTGAATATCATAGCCAGCTTTTTTAGCTGCCTGTTCAATTGCCGTATTACCACCAAGAACGATTAAATCTGCCAATGATACTTTAGTACCGTCTTTCTTGCCGTTATTAAAATTAGTTTGAATTTCTTTCAACTTACCAAGCACTTTATTTAATTCAGCAGGCTCATTCATATCCCAATCTTTTTCAGGAGCTAACGCAATCCGTGCGCCATTAGAGCCACCACGATAATCGGTTTTGCGATAAGTCGAAGCTGAATTCCACGCTGTTTTTACCAGCTCCGCCGTAGTAAGTCCAGAATTAGCAATATCTTTCTTCAATTGAGCAATATCTTTAACTGAAACTTGTTTATAATTAGCAGCAGGCACTGGATCTTGCCAAATAAAGCTTTGTGCTGGTATCCATGGACCCATATAACGTGATTTAGGTCCCATATCGCGATGAGTTAACTTGAACCATGCTTCAGCAAAAGCCTGCTTAAACTCTGTCGGATTTTTGTAAAACTCTTCTGCATATTTATTATAGATCGGATCTTCTTTCAATGCCAAATCAGTAGTAAACATGATCGGTTTGTGGTACGAGTTTGGATCTTGTGCATCAGGAACGCTAATTCCTTTGGAAGCAACTGGTGTCCATTGATTAGCGCCAGCCGGGCTGTGTGTTAATTTCCAGTCTAAGTTGTACAGATTATATAAGAAATCATTATTCCATTTAGTTGGAGTAGTCGTCCAAGATCCTTCTAGTCCGCTACTAATCGTATCGTCACCAACTCCCTTGCCAAAGCTATTTTTCCAGCCAAAGCCTTGTTGTTCAATTGGCGCTTTATCAGGGGCGGCACCAACGTATTTATTGGCAGGAGCTGCACCGTGTGCTTTACCAAAGGTATGCCCACCAGCAATAAGAGCTACAGTTTCCCGATCATTCATTCCCATGCCACCAAAAGCTTGACGAATATCACGCCCTGCCCCAACTTTATCTGGTTTACCGTCCGGACCTTCTGGATTTACATAAATTAAACCCATTTGTGTAGCTGAATAATGAGGGTCTAACTTACCATTTTTAACATTGCTTGAAAGTTCTTCGGGACTCACTCCCCAATTAGTATTATCAGACTGCCAATCATCTTGACGTCCAAAAGCAAAACCAATTGGTTGCATCCCCATAGATTCAAGTGAAATAGTTCCCGCAAGCACAATTAAATCTGACCACGAAACTGCATTGCCATATTTCTGTTTAATCGGCCACAATAATTGACGGGCTTTATCTAAGTTAACGTTATCCGGCCAGCTATTTAGTGGAGAAAAACGTTGTTGCCCACGATTTGCCCCACCTCGCCCATCAGATAGACGATAAGTACCAGCATCATGCCAAGATAAACGAATGAAGAATGGACCATAATTACCAAAATCTGCCGGCCACCAATCTTGTGATTGGGTCAATAATGCTTGCATATCTTTTTTAAGTTGATTAACATCTAGTTTTTTAAATGCTTCGTGATAGTTGTAGTCTTTATCCATGGGATTATCTACAACGTTTAAATTACGTAGAGGAGATAAATCCAAACTTTGTGGTGAAACGCTTGCACTGTTAGTTGCAGCTGATGTTTCTGCCATTGCATTTCCGACTGAAAGCAAAAGACCAGAAACCCCTAATACCATAACAATTTTTTTCAGCATTTTAAAACTCCTCGTTATTAAAAATTAAATATTTGGGAAGAATATACTGCTCATCTGTAAATTTTGGAACTTGCATATCTTCTGTGTAACTAAGTGAATATTATAATACAAATTATTTAATTAAGATAATTGATTATTTTTATCGCTCTGATAGTATTTATTTATAACAACTACGCATAAAAAAATAGTCTTCCTAAGTGCAAGCAAGGTGGTTCTCTCTAGGTAATATCTTGTCATAGTTAACTGTTTATGGTATGATTCGCCATACCATTTGCTAATATGAAAAAATATACAGGGTAAACAGTGATTATTATAACACCCTCATCTCAATAGCTATAAAATAGTAAACCAAAAAGATTTGTAAATGATGATAACATGAAGAAAATTTTTATCTTCGCCAGTTTTGCTAAATTAAGTCTGGCGGTTAGTTTGTTTCCATTTCATAATAGTGCTAGCCTATCTAATGCACCGTTAGCACGTAATTCAAAGCTCTATCAAGTCCTAAATGCTAGTGTGGTAACTACAGAAAAGGCTAAATCTGCAAATATAAATTGTTACACCCTAAATAACTTAATCCTTTCATCTGCCAAATTCATGCCAAATTTTAGTAATACACTTCTGACTAAAAAATTGCCAATAACTAAAAATATTAACCAATGCAATGATAGTGATAGTGTTCAACAAACTGATTCAACATTACCATCTTCTACCAAACTGGCACTGGCGGTATTAGACAAAGATAGAAAATATAAAATTCTGATAACTGACTACTCCGGACAACATATTCAACCTATTATTATTAGTAGCGCTCCGATTACATCCCTGTCTTGGAACAAAGCAAGCAATAGCATTGCCTATGTGTCTTATGAAGCAGGAAAACCTGTCGTTTATATTCAGAATATCTATAGCAGTCAGCGTTATGTCGTGGCTAATTTTAATGGTTCAAATTCTTCTCCAGCATTTGCTGGTGATTCTTTGCTTGTGTCATTAAGTAAAGATTATGGAACACATATTTATAAAATTGATCTTAGTAAATATACACCAAAGAAGACTGCCGCTCCGCTTATTACAACTAGTTCAATCGATACCGAAGCGGATTATGCCAATGGAAATATCATTTTTACCTCAAATAAAAAAAATACTCCACAAATATATCTAAAACGTGGTTCAGCCCAAATACAACAAATTTCAGTTAATAAGAATAATATTACCGGAAGAATCTCAAATGACGGAACAAAAATATTGTATGTCCACGGCAACAGAGGTAAATATGATCTGATGTATTATGATCTTGATACTAATAGAACAATGAAGATTGATTCTGGAAAAATATTATCCGGCAGTTTTGCGCCTAATAACAATCTTATAGCATATATTAAAAATAATGGCATAATCATTTATAATCTCAACAACAGAAATTCGGCAGCATTGCCACAGTTGAGATATAAAGAAACTTTCGACGCCAAATGGTCAAAATAACATGCTGAAATGGTTGGTTCTAGGTCAACAGCAGGCGTAGTATTTGAGATGCCAATATACCATCAGTAGTTGAGGTATCGGGCAGAATTTAGTAGTTCGTTAGGAAGCTTACGCGGGTGGTCCAAATAGTAATTGCCCGAGTAAGTTAAATTTAACGCTAACCGCCATATTATGATTATCCCGAATACAAAGAGTGTAGAATTCAAATAATTAGCTGTGCGTTTTATAAACATTCTTTCGAGCCATAAATCGCATATTTTAACTAAGCTGGAAAGATTTGTCTAATATCAATGCAAATAATTCAATTTACTTTGTCGCCCTAATTTCATTGACTTGTTCTGCTGAGTGTAACTTAGCATATATTAAAATCTCAACTTCGGTGGCTTTAGCAGCATTTACTATAAATAGTTTAATAATCTTGCGCAATAATTTCATATTCTCTCACTTTTAACTATTAAGAAACCTCTGCACATTAATTTACCCTAGATAAAACCATTGTAAAAAGTGAATTAACTGTCTAAATATTAAGCATTTTTAGAGCATTATTGGATAATTAATCACTTAATTTGTAGTAGGTCATATAATTTATTTTTATGTGCAGAGGCTTCATTAATTTAAGATGATGCTCACATCTTTTCACAACCAGATTATCATACAATTAAAAGCTTTTCACAATAGATGATTTTGTCTATTGACATTCTCAAAACAAGCTTAACCTTAAGCAATTTGCTTCTTATAATTAATCGTTAAATCATGGACGAATGCAGGCTATGGCACTTGAAGACACCCCTCTCCATACCGATATACAACACCACGTTCATCAGAACTACAAAACTGATTAAAATCAGTCACAACAGTACCATCACCTTTAATAACCTTTTCAGACAACATAACATAAGCAAGCGTATAAATTCCAGAAGTGCAGCTAGTCGTCGTAACACATTTTGACCACTCTGCTTCAGTAAAATGCTGAAGGATAGACGCAGTGGAAGACCAACGTGCAGGTCCGGCCATTAACTAAAGAATATCTACCAAAAAAAGAAGAAAGTTGACTATTTGTAAGCGAAGCATTAGCTTCAGCTGACACGTTGTAAGGAGAACTATTACTAACTTGCGCTTTACATGCTGAAGGAAGATATTTTTGTTCTAGTGACAATGCGCTACAATCCCATCTTACACTACCAGTAGTAGGGTAATACTCCCATTTTTAGAGCAATTTAAAAGTATAGGTTATTTACGGCTTAAATAATTACTTCTTAAATACTAGTGGTATTCCACCATTTGCCATATGCGGTCTCACATTATTATACATCCAGAGCCACTGAGTGGATTGTTGTTTTACTTGTTCAATCCTCTCAAACAAACATTGATTTAGTAATTCATAGCGCATAGTTCGGTTAAACCGCTCGACATAACCATTTTGCTGGGGATTTCCTGGCTGGATATACCAC